>NZ_JHVU01000021.1 GCF_000620305.1 Desulfitibacter alkalitolerans DSM 16504
TTATTAGCTTGATCTTGCTTTTTCTTTCTTCTTCCTAATTATGAGCTTCTAGCTTGCATTGTAGTTTTTTTCGCTGTGTAGTTTTCAAAGAACAGGTACTACTGAAAGATCTTTTGATCTCTCAAAATTAAACAGTGATTTCCTTAAACTCCGTTAAACCGACCTAGAAGTATCTTTACTCCTTAGAAAGGAGGTGATCCAGCCGCACCTTCCGATACGGCTACCTTGTTACGACTTCACCCCAATCACTAGCCCCACCTTAGACGGCTGCCCCTCATTCGGAAGTCGGAAATCGGATGTCGGTTGTCTGTTCAGTTGTCAAGTATCCATTGTCTGCTGTCAGTTCTTGTTGCAATCGGCTTAGCCAATTGCTTCTATTTCTGACCTCGGACTTCTGTCCTCTGACTTCTGTTTAGACTTCTGACTTCTGACCTCTGACCTCCGAACGAGTTAGCTCACCGGCTTCGGGTGTTGCCAGCTTTCGTGGTGTGACGGGCGGTGTGTACAAGGCCCGGGAACGTATTCACCGCAGTATGCTGACCTGCGATTACTAGCGATTCCGACTTCATGTAGGCGAGTTTCAGCCTACAATCCGAACTGTGATCGGCTTTTTGGGATTTGCTCCACCTCACGGTCTCGCTGCCCTCTGTACCGACCATTGTAGCACGTGTGTAGCCCAGGACATAAGGGGCATGATGATTTGACGTCATCCCCACCTTCCTCCGGTTTGTCACCGGCAGTCTACTTAGAGTGCCCATCTTATTGCTGGCAACTAAGTACAGGGGTTGCGCTCGTTGCGGGACTTAACCCAACATCTCACGACACGAGCTGACGACAACCATGCACCACCTGTCTCTCTGTTTCCGAAGAAAACTCCATATCTCTATGGACGTCAGAGGATGTCAAGCCCTGGTAAGGTTCTTCGCGTTGCGTCGAATTAAACCACATGCTCCACCGCTTGTGCGGGCCCCCGTCAATTCCTTTGAGTTTCAGCCTTGCGGCCGTACTCCCCAGGCGGGGTACTTAATGCGTTTGCTGCGGCACTGAAGGGGTCGATACCTCCAACACCTAGTACCCATCGTTTACGGCGTGGACTACCAGGGTATCTAATCCTGTTTGCTCCCCACGCTTTCGCGCCTCAGTGTCAGGGTCAATCCAGAAAGTCGCCTTCGCCACTGGTGTTCCTCCTAATATCTACGCATTTCACCGCTACACTAGGAATTCCACTTTCCTCTCTTGCCCTCAAGTCATACAGTTTCAAATGCATGCCCGAAGTTAAGCCCCGGGGTTTCACACCTGACTTGTTTGACCACCTACACGCCCTTTACGCCCAGTAATTCCGGACAACGCTTGCCACCTACGTATTACCGCGGCTGCTGGCACGTAGTTAGCCGTGGCTTCCTCCTTGGGTACCGTCACCTTATTCCCTATTCAAAAATAAGACTTCTTCCCCATTGACAGAGCTTTACGACCCGAAGGCCTTCTTCACTCACGCGGCGTTGCTGCGTCAGGGTTTCCCCCATTGCGCAATATTCCCCACTGCTGCCTCCCGTAGGAGTCTGGGCCGTGTCTCAGTCCCAGTGTGGCCGTCCACCCTCTCAGGCCGGCTACCCATCGTCGCCTTGGTGAGCCTCTACCTCACCAACTAGCTAATGGGACGCGGGTCCATCCTTTATCGGAAGCTTATTCCAGAGGCCTCCTTTTCTTACTGTATGATGCCATACTGTAAGCTTATCCGGTATTAGCTCCAGTTTCCCGGAGTTATCCCAGCTTAAAGGGTAGGTTACCCACGCGTTACTCACCCGTCCGCCACTGATTGGAAGTCAGTCATCGGAAGTCCGATGTCCGCTCTTGTCTGCAATTGGCTTGCCAATTGCTTCTATTGCAGACTTCTGACCTCTGACGACTGACCTCCGCTCCGTTCGACTTGCATGTGTTAAGCACGCCGCCAGCGTTCGTCCTGAGCCAGGATCAAACTCTCCAGTTATATTTTTTCTAGCTTAAGTCTTAACCTAAGCTAGTTTTTAACTTTCGTTTGACCTGCTCGTTTTTTGGACTTGTTGTCCTGTTAATTCTTTACTGTTTGTGCCTTACTATATTATCTTCATAATTTAGTTTGGCTTTAATATTAACGGGTTTAATTCTATCACTGTTCAATTCTCAAAGATCATTTTTTTCTTGCTTTTGTCTTTTGTTTCTTCTTGCTTTTGTCCTGCTTCTTTGTGGCAGGAACTTTATCTTAACACATCTGCTTTAGTTTTGCAACTGGTATGCACTGGAACTTTTCGTTTTTATCTGCTGTTTTTTGGGTTGTTTCTGTGTTTTGTTTGTTGTTCCAGCTGCACTTCTTTGCTTTACTGCTCCAGACGACAATAGTTATGATAACATCTCTTTTTCTTCTTGTCAACTGGTTTTTTAATCATATTTTTTAATATTTTTTAATCATATTTCTATTATTCTATATTTAGAAAGTCTTAACTCTAATAAGTAATTAAACCCCTAAATATGCCTTTCGAACATCTTCACTAGCAGCTAGCTCGCTTGCTGGGCCATCTAGAACTATACGTCCGGTTTCTAAAACATATCCTTGATCGGCAACAGAAAGCGCCATATGAGCGTTCTGTTCTACTAGCAAAATAGTGGTCCCTTCATCATTTAACTCTTTTATTATAGAAAATATCTCTTGAACAAGTAGTGGAGCCAATCCCATAGATGGTTCATCTAATAACAGCAGCTTTGGCCTAGACATAAGGGCTCTACCCATGGCCAGCATCTGCTGCTCACCACCACTTAAAGTACCAGCAATTTGGTTTTTTCTTTCAAATAATCTAGGAAAACGTTCAAACACTTTATTCATATCTTTTTTAATCTCTACCTTGTCTTTGCGCAGATATGCACCAAGTTCTAAATTCTCATATACTGACATATTGGCAAAGACTCTTCTTCCCTCTAAAACATGGGACATTCCCATCTCCACAATCTTTTCAGCAGGTACACCTGTAACGTCTTGCCCTTTAAACCATATGCATCCGGATTTAGCCTTAATTAAACCTGATATTGTACGCAATATAGTGGTTTTACCTGCCCCATTAGCCCCAATAAGAGTTACTATTTGACCCTCTTTAACCTCCAGGGTAATGCCTTTTATGGCATGGATGACGCCGTAATACACGTTAATATTTTCAATTCTTAACATTTAGCTTACCTCCTCCCCCAAATAGGCTTCAATTACCTTTGGATCATTCTTTATTTCATCAGGAGAGCCATGAGCAATAATTCTTCCGTAATCTAAAACATAGATACGCTCACATACATTCATTACTAGAGACATATCATGCTCAATGAGTAAGACAGTCAAACTGAATTTTTCTTTGATCCATCTAATCATTTCCATAAGCTGATGGGTTTCTTGAGGATTCATTCCCGCAGCAGGTTCATCTAATAAAAGCAGCTTAGGTTTGGTGGCTAGCGCTCTGGTAATTTCCAAGCGGCGCTGTTCGCCATAGGGCAGGTTTTTAGCATATTCATCCTTTTTATCTTCCAAATTAAATATTTTTAGGAGGTCTATTGCTTTTTGAGTAATCTCCTCCTCTTCCTTTTTATATTTGGCAGATTGTAGTATGCCTGCGGCCACACCATAGGATACATTCTGATGATATGCAATCTTTACGTTATCAATTACTTTCAAATCCTTAAATAGGCGGATGTTTTGAAAGGTTCTTGCCATTCCTAACTGGGTAATATTATATGGTTTTTTTCCAACCATGCTTTTGTCTTCAAATAGTATATCTCCTGAAGTAGGCTCATATACCCCAGTTAACATATTAAATACAGTAGTCTTACCAGCTCCGTTAGGCCCAATAAGTCCTATTAATTCACCGTTATTAATAGTAATTTCAAAGTCAGAAACTGCATTTAAACCACCAAATTTTTTACAAAGGTTAACTGTCTTTAGTATTGTCAACTTGTTCACCTACTTTCTCTGACCGTCCAAGTAATTTTTTTATCCAGTTCCATAACTTTACAAAGGACTCCGTGCTTAATTCCTTTGTACCTAAAAGACCCTGGGGCCTAAAAATCATAATGCCAATTAACATCAAAGCATAGATAACCATTCTAAGTTCAGAAAACTGACGCAGAGCCTCAGTCATGGTTGTTAACAGTATTGCCGCGGCAATAGAACCAGTAATACTTCCCAAACCACCTAAAACTACCATTAATAATACTTCAACGGAAAACATAAAGGTAAAGGATTGCGGGTGCAGCAAGCGTATTAAGTGAGCAAAAACACCTCCAGCTACTCCAGCAAAGAAAGCACCAAAAGTAAATGCCATCACCTTGTATTTTGTTGTATTTATCCCCATGGTTTCTGCAGCAATCTCATCTTCCCTAATGGAAAGACACGCCCGCCCGTGAGAAGTATGCATAAAATTAACAATAAATAATACAGTAACAATAGCTACTAAATAGGCCCATAAAAAATTAGTATATCCAGGTATACCCCACATACCTGAAGCAGCGCCAACATATTTCCAATTCAAGAATAAGACCCGGATAATTTCTCCAAAGCCCAGGGTAGCAATCGCCAAGTAGTCTCCTCTTAAACGAAGAGTTGGCAGCCCAATTAGAAACCCAACCATTGCTGCTACAAGGCCTCCAACCAGCAGGGCCAGGAAAAACGTTAAAAAATCAGGCAGCCCTAGGTTTAATCTGGTCGTAATAATAGCAGAAAAATAAGCACCTACAGCTGCAAAGCCAGCATGTCCTAAAGAAAATTGACCAGTTATACCATTAATCAAATTCAAGCTAGTTGCAAGGATAATGAAAATACTCATTAAGGTAAGAACCTGTGCATAATAATTGTTTACTACACCATTCCAAATCAGAACCTGGATTATTACCCCAAAAACGACAAATCCCGTGATCACAAGTAGTTTTTTCATAAACACCTTACACCTTCTCTCTAACGTTCTTACCAAGAAGTCCTGAGGGTCTTACAATTAATATTACTATTAATATGGCAAATGCTACTGCATCCCGATATGTTGAAAATCCTATAGCACTAACTCCTGCTTCTGCCAATCCCAAAATCATGCCCCCAAGCATGGCTCCCGGAATAATTCCAATTCCTCCAAGAACAGCTGCAACGAAAGCTTTAAGGCCCGGAAGTAATCCCATCATAGGGTGAACTGTACCATAATACATTCCAAATAAAACACCAGCTGCGGCAGCTAAAGAGGATCCAATGGCAAAAGTAAATGAAATTGTTTTATCGACACTTATTCCCATTGATCTTGCTGCATCACGATCAAAGGAAACAGCCCTCATGGCTTTGCCCATCTTAGTCTTGTGGACAATGAATTGCAGTAAAAGCATTAGTGATATTGCAGTAACTAAGATGATTAATTGCCTATTGCTAATAGCCACACCAAAAATTTCCCAAGTTTGTACAGGTATACGTGGAAACGCCTTAGGCGTGGCGCCAACTGTATAAATAGTAAAATTTTGGTAAAATAATGATAAGCCTACAGCTGTCATTAAAGCTGCTATTCTATGAGCGTTACGCAAAGGTTTATAGGCAATTCTTTCCATAACCACTCCAAGAGTCGCACAGACTGCCATGGCTAAAACCAGTGCTAGAAAAAAAGGCAAACCTAAAACAGTAATTGCAAAAAAGCCCGCTAAGGCTCCAAGCATAAAAATTTCACCATGGGCAAAATTAATTAATTTAATTATTCCGTAGACCATTGTGTAACCCAAGGCAATTAGTGCATATACACTACCCAAAGAAATTCCATTTATTAACTGTTGTAAAATCTCCTCCACAGTCTCACTCCTATCTCTATACTTCTATTATTAAAAAGCTGCATAAGTTTCCAAATGCTTTTATATTTCGAGCGAGAGATCGTTATACATGGTATATTAATACTTGTAAAATTATCTAAATTTGCCCAATACATTCTTAAAGCAGTAAAGAGGGGTAAGCTTTTACCCCTCTTATGCATATAAACTTAACAGTTAAGGGAATTCATCAAATTTGTAAAATTTTTAGGGATTAACTGTTGTATAGTATACCTGCTGCTGATTCTCAATTTTGATAACCACCGCACTCTTAACTGGGTCCCTATTTTCATTTAATTTAATTTGTCCGCTTACACCTACAATTTCAACATCAGCTAATGCATCTCTAATTGCTTGAGGTTCTGCAGATCCTGCTTTTTCAATTGCTGCTGCAAGCATATATGCAGCATCATAAGCTAAAGCAGCTAGAGCATCTGGCATTTTGTTGTTGTACTTGGCCTGATAAGCTGCCAAGAAGGATTTAACTTCTGGACTATCTACGTCAGGAGAATAATGATTACTAAAGTAGAAGCCATCAGCCGCATCTCCCGCTAGTTCAAACATTACAGGAGAATCCCAACCATCTGCGCCAAGGAAAATCACATCTCTGCTAAAACCAACATTGTTCTTTGCCTGGTCTAGAATTAGCCCAGCTGTATCATAGTAAGATGGTACCCAAACAACATCCGGATTTGCGTTACGTACAGTTGTTAAAATGGTATTGAAGTCTGTATCCCCACTCATGAAGGACACATTTGCAACAATTGTCCCACCCTTGCTTTCAAATACTTGTTTAAATACTTCTCCAAGACCTTTGGAGTAGTCACTATTTGCATCGGTCATAATGGCTGCTGTTTTTGCACCCAGATTATCTAATGCAAAGTTTGCCATTACTGCTCCCTGGAAGGGGTCAATAAAAGCTGCCCTAAAAATAAAGTCTCCTACTTGTGTAACTGCTGGATTGGTAGATGTGGGTGACAATAAAGGAATTTTTGCTTCCTGAGCAATTGGTGCAGCAGCCAATGAGTTAGAGCTTGCTACTGGACCTAAAATAGCTACAACCTTATCCTGGTTTATCAACTTTTGTGCCGCTGTAGCTGAATCTGGCTGCACACTTCTGTTATCTTCAACAATAAACTTTAACTGTTTTCCACCTAGAACTCCACCCTTAGCATTAATTTCTTCAAATGCCAATTGTATAGCTTCAACTGATGATTGTCCAAATGTTGCAATGGCTCCGGTTAGTGGAAATATTCCCCCTATATTGATTGTTTCAACTTCTTGTTTCTCGTTACTTCCACCACTACTGCCACTGTCACTTTTGCCTCCGCATGCTGTTAGCACCAAGCCAAATGCTAAAAGCAATGCCACTAAAACAACAAAACTTTTCTTCATAAATAATCCTCCTCCAAGATAATTTCTGAATTTTTGCTCTTTAATGCCTAACAAAATATATAGCTACTTATGTTTAGCAACCGCAGTAATTTCAACGACTAAATTTATGTAGGTTCTTGAATTACACTAAACTAAGCCTAGTTTTGATAATATATTCATTTATTCAAGATGTCAATAATTTTGTTTTAACATTTTGACATTTTAATAGTTATTAAATTAAAAAGCCAAAGCAGCTGCCTGATAAAAGGGAGCTGCTTTAAAGCTAGTGAATACTTACTGTTAATTTTCTCTGGGCCTCATTGTTGGGAATAAGATTACATCTCTGATGGACGGGCTATCAGTCAATAGCATAACTAGTCTATCTATTCCTATGCCAAGCCCTCCTGCAGGTGGCATGCCATATTCTAACGCCCTTACAAAATCATCATCCATACGCTGAGCTTCTTCATCACCTTTATCCCTTAATTCCATCTGCTTTTCAAATCTTTCTTTTTGGTCTATTGGATCGTTAAGCTCAGAAAAAGCATTGGCTAATTCTCTATTTACAACAAAGGCTTCAAAACGGTAAGTAAAGCTTTCATTACCTTCAATCTTTTTTGCAAGTGGTGAAATCTCAATTGGATAATCTTTAATAAATACAGGTTGCACTAGATGTGGCTCTACTTTTTCTTCAAATATTAGATTTAGTATTTCTCCCATTGTTGAACCTTTTTCTACTCCAATGCCAATTTGCCTGGCAGCATTGATAGCATCCTCTACTGTTTTCCATTCATTATAGTCCACATTAGCAAACTTTTTTACTGCATCCACCATTGTAATTCTTTCCCATGGCGGAGTTAGATCTATCTCCTGTCCCTGATAGATAGCTTTTGTTCCCCCTAACACTTCCTTGGCAATAAAAGCAATCATGTTTTCTGTAATTTCCATCATATCTTCATAGTCTGCATATGCCTGGTAAAGCTCCATCATTGTAAATTCAGGATTATGTTTGGTTGAAATTCCCTCATTCCTAAAGTTTCTGCCTATTTCATAAACTCTTTCCAATCCTCCTACAAGAAGTCGTTTTAAGTGAAGTTCTAAAGCTATCCTCATGTACAATTCCATGTCTAGAGTATTATGGTGAGTAATGAAGGGCCTTGCAGATGCTCCACCGGGAATAACATGCAGTGTAGGAGTTTCCACTTCAAGAAATCCTCTGCTGTCCAGAAATTTTCTCATTGCCTGGATAATCTTTGTTCTCTTTATAAAAACATTCTTAACCCCAGGATTGACTATCAGATCTAGATATCTTTGACGATACCTTAAGTCAACATCTTTTAAGCCATGCCATTTTTCTGGTAAAGGCTGAAGGGATTTTGTCAATAGCTTTATTTTATGTATTTCAACTGTAACCTCACCGCGACGGGTTTTAAAAACAGACCCTTCAATTCCAATTATGTCGCCAATATCCATTTTTTTAAACAGTGCATATGCTTCTTCCCCAAGATTATTTACCTGTGCATAAATCTGTATTTGACCAGAAAGGTCTTGAATATGACCAAAGCTTGCCTTGCCTTGAACCCTTTTTGCCATTATTCGGCCTGCTATTTTTACTGGTTGTCCATCTAGAGCCTCAAAATTTTCTGCTATTTCCTGTGCCTTATGCGTAACTTCAAACTTGCTTCCAAAGGGATCAATTCCAAGCTGTCTAAATTCATTAAGCTTTTCTCTTCTTACTTGTATTAATTCATTAAATTCCATATCCATTAAACAGCAACCTCCTTGTTTTCTGCAACACGTACAATTCTCAGTAAAAATAATTATAATGTTAATAACCATGCATGTCCACAGCATAATTATATCCTTACAATTCTATATTGCCCATTTTAAAAATGGTACAATACACCTTTAGCTTATTCAGCCATGACCATCCAGCCCTATGACAGTTATAGAACAAAATAAATCAGGACTAACGATAGAAAACCGCAGTCCTGTTAACTTATGGCATTAAACTTACTTGGAGATTTGCATAATCTCATATTTTAAAGTTCCTACAGGAACATTTACTTCTACAATAGAGCCACTCTTTTGTCCAATGATTGCTTTTCCAACAGGAGATTCATTTGATATTTTTGAATTCAATGGATCTGCCTCCATAGAGCCAACAATAACATATTCAAACTCATCACCTGATTCCAGGTCCTTTAATTTTACTCTGGACCCTACACTGACTGCTTTTGTGTCAACTGCATCATTGTCAATAAGTTTAGCATTTCTAAGTTTTTTCTCCAAAGTCAGTATTCTGCCCTCAATAAATGCCTGTTCATGCTTGGCATCTTCATATTCTGAGTTCTCACTAATATCCCCAAACTCTCTTGCCTGTTTTATCCTCTCTGCTACTTCTTGTCTTTTCACTGTTTTAAGGTAAACTAATTCCTCCTCTAGCTTTTTAAGACCTTCAACAGTTAAAATTACATCTTTTGTAGACATGCTTAACTCTCCTTTTTAGTCATATCAAACAAAGTAATGCTACAATAATAGTATTTATTATATCTATATTCACCCATTAAAATTACTATTAAAGTATAAAACCCCCTAATTATTATAACAACAAGCACTGTTATTAAAAAAATAACAGTGCTTGTGCTCTTTCTTTATGGCTATTATAAAGACCTTCCTAATATTTGTCAAGGAAAGTATTCAGTATTATTTGTCTAATTTCTCTTAAAATTTATCCTTGGATAGCTTTTTTTGTATTCTGTTTAGTGAAATATCTTACCCTATCAATGATTTCAGGCTTAACTATTTTTTCAAAACTCCTGAACCCAGCTAGTTTAAACCCATGTTTTTTACCTAATTTATGTATCTCATCTACTTGCTTGATTGTTATTTCTCTTCCCAGGGTATATGATGTCCATTTTTTTTCTAAAGCTAGTATCATTGTCTCAGCCATACAAGCTAGTGCTAATTTTGGTGGATAGCCAAAGTTTAGATTAAAATCAACATCTCCTGGAACCTCAACTAATCCACCTTCAATAATAAGCACATCATCTCTAAGTTCTGCAACCTTTTTGGATACATCCCTCGGTCTTGCCACATCACAAACAAGTGCACCTGGTTTTAAGTCCTCAGGATTAATTACACAGTCTACTGAAGAGGTAACAGTTATTATTATATCAGCCGTTTTTATTGCTTGTTCTGATCGGTTAGATATTTTTACTGCCAGGCCTGTTTCTCTTAAAATCTTTGCTGATAGTCTCTCTAACTTTTTTACGTCTCGTGAAACCAGGGTCAAATAACCACATTTTCTGGCCATCATCTGTGCACAAACGTTTCCAATTGAGCCGTTGGCTCCAATTATTAAAACCTCAGCTCCTCTAATATCTATGCCTAACATTTCTGCAGCCTTTTCTGTTCCTTCCATGGCAGTTGCTATTGTATAGCTGTTGCCAGTAGTAACAGGAAGCTTCAAGTTTTGCGCTACTGTATATCCTGCGTCTCCTACAACAGAAGTCATTGCTCCTAAGCCTAAAATTCTAGCACCTAACTTTTCCGCGATTTTACCTGTTCGAATTATTTTATCTATAACTACATCAGTAGGCAGTTCAACCATTTGTTTGCTAGTTAGGGTGCATCCAAGAAAGTTTCCTAAAACCTCGGTATCATCATATATGGATTTTATACCTGTTATTTCTGAAGTCTTTATAGGTGGCATATGGTAAATTATTTTATCAAGTAATCTGTCCGGAAGCCGTTTAAGGAAAGAAAATTTTCTTGCTATATCTGAACTATCAATTGGGTGTATCATAAATGCAAACCTATCCATGACTAACCTCCTGGGTTTGAAATGTATTTCCATTCAACCACTCTGTATGGGGAACAAAATTTAGTTTTTCAAGTAAATTTAAATACTCATTACTAGTTAGCCCCTTGTTACCCTTTTCTGAAAGTGCAACTAAGACTCCTTCAATAACGTTTGTACCAAATGATCTGCCGTTTAGATGAGGGGTAGTAGTTACCAGCAGGGAAACACCCCTGTCTTTTAAATCCTGCACGTCTTCCTTTGTCACAGTATTTGTAATTACTATTTTCTCATCTAGTATTGGCGGCATGTGCTTTTTAATAAAATGGAAATCCCCAGCTATAATGTGGGCATCTTCATAGTATTTTTTAAATTTATCCTCTGCATTGCTTACTTCTTGCTTTTTACCTGTAGGATATAGAAATTTTAAAGGCATTTGAACTACAATGGGAGCAATGACCCTGGCCACTTTATCCAAGGTTTTTAGCGAATATAAAGGTATGGAAACTCCCAAGGCAAAAATTAAATCTCCATAGATCATACTTGCCCCTGCATCTTCAAGAGCCTCTGCCATTCCAAACCTATCCATTGCACAAACCATTAAAACCTTTTTGTCAGAAAATGTTATTCCCTTGGCTTCCCGCAGGTAACTAATGGTCCTTCTTTCTAAAGTGTTCTTTAAGCCACTACCATCCACAATAGGAGTTTTTCTGGCATTTTTAGCTATCTTGGCTGCTTCTCTAATAGTATAACGTTTAGTTCCAGCAAATATATATAGGTCGGTTCCACCCAGGCCAAAGCAATCCACCTTGCCATCTAGATCTGAAACCATCTCAGCAGCCTTTTTTAAACTTCCATCGGTTCCAATACGCTCTATTAATACCTTTTCACCCAATACATCTATTTCAACTGCATGATTCCTTTTTGAAGAGCCAAGACTCACACTAACCACTTTTTTCATATCCAGCCACTCTCCTTATGCATTCAATGTGGAAAACACATTTTTAATAATCTGCATATCTATAAGCTTGTTTCCTTCTATGGGCGATTTGCCAATCTCTATTCCAATAACCTCTTTATCAACTAAAGCTTCGCATAATTTTATCCTGTAGTTTGAGCCAATAACTATAATTACATCACAGGACCTCAAACGGGCTATAATCTCCATCACATCATTAAATAGTTCAATACCCTGTTTTTCCTTGACAAAACCCCATCTTTCCTCATCTGTCATAAGGAGCATGAAGTCTATACCTTCTTTTTTAAGAAACTGTTCCAGTTCAAGCTTGTTCTCTATAGGAAAGGCAACAACTCCTATTTTTCTGCCTTTTCTAACTTCACCTAGTTTTTCTAGTCTAGAAATAAAAGGCCGGTCCAGGCCCATTATATTTGCAACCTCTTGTTGAGATAGCCCTTCAGCTCTTAAATTTAGGGTCTTATCAATAATTGCGTAGAGTTTTTTTTTGCTCAGAACCTTATCACCAATACGCATAACATCCATAATAGTAATTCTCCTCTTATTGTGCACAAAATTGTCTACATTTATAATAACAAAAATCTTTATCATAAGCAAATAAAGTTGCCTATCAAAATTAGACAGGCAACTCAACAATATTCGGCATAATATTTATTTAGTTTTTCTATAACTAATTGGGCATCATCCAGCTTATTTATCTCTTCGCGCATTCTAGCTGCATTCCTTAATCCTTTAAAATACCAGGCTAGATGCTTTCTCATTTGTCTAACAGCTAAAGCCTCTCCCTTTTCCTCCATAAGCATATTATAGTGTCTAATACCCATTGCTATTCTTTCCCCTTGTGATGGTGGGGGTAAATGCTCTCCTGTTGTAATAAAATGAATGGTTCTTTTAAATATCCAGGGATTGCCCATAGCTCCCCTTCCAATCATTATCAAGTCACAGCCAGTCTCATCAAGCATTCTTTTACCATCTTCTGGGGCCCATATATCCCCATTTCCAATGACAGGTATATTTACAGCACCTTTAACCCTTTTAATTAATTCCCAATTGGCTTTTCCTCTATAAAATTGGCATCTTGTTCTTCCATGGACAGTTATAGCTGCTGCGCCAGCTTCTTCAACGATTTTCGCCACCTCAACAGCATTAATTGTTTCTGGACTCCATCCGGCTCTTATTTTCACAGTAACCGGCACCTTTACACTTGAGCATACTGCTTCTATTATCTCCTTAATTAACCGTGGATTCTTCATCAAAGCAGAGCCCTCATTGTTTTTAACTATTTTAGGTGCAGGGCATCCCATGTTGATATCTATAATCTGGGGCTTTTTCTTTTCAATCATGCAGGCAGCTTGTGCCATGATTTTTGGATCTGATCCAAATATTTGCACAGCTGTTGGCTGCATCTCTCCATCTATGTTAAAAAGCTCCAGGGTCTTGCAGCTATTGTGCATCAAAGCATTTGCACTTACCATTTCAGTATAAGTAAGAGCGCAGCCGTTTTCTTTAGCTAAAATACGAAAAACCTTA
Source organism: Desulfitibacter alkalitolerans DSM 16504 (assembly GCF_000620305.1). Lineage (NCBI taxonomy): Bacteria > Bacillati > Bacillota > Clostridia > Neomoorellales > Desulfitibacteraceae > Desulfitibacter > Desulfitibacter alkalitolerans. The sequence goes on from NZ_JHVU01000021.1 coordinate 13,524, forward strand.
TCACTGACACCTGCCATGGGTGCTGACACAACACAATTTCTTAATTTGATTGATCCTATGTACATATTATTTCTCCATTGCAGGTTATAGATTTCTTTTATATATTATCTTTAATCCTTCTAATGTCAGGTATGGATCAATATGGTCAATAGTGTCACAATGGGGGGCAATAAATCCAGCCAGGCCGCCAGTGGCAATAGCTGCAGGGGAACCCCCTAGTTCCCTTTTCATCCTGCTCACAATACCATCTACCTGACCTATATATCCATAAAGGATACCTGACTGCATACATGTAACAGTACTTTTTCCTATCACACTATCAGGTTTTTGCAGCTCAACCCTTGGCAGTTTGGCTGCCCTACTAAAAAGGGCATCCATGGAGATTCCAATACCTGGTGTAATGGCCCCACCCAGGTAATATTTTTCGGGAGAAATTGCATCAAAGGTTGTTGCGGTGCCGAAATCAACAACAATTGCCGGTGCTCCATATTTTTCAATTGCTGCTACAGCATTCACTATTCTATCTGCTCCAACCTCCTTGGGATTATCAAATTTTATTACGAGCCCTGTCTTTATACCGGGCCCAATAATGAGGGGTTTTACTTTAATATACTCCTCACACATCATTTCCATGGCTGACATGATGGTAGGAACCACAGATGATATGACAACAGCATTAATGTCCTCAAGGGAAGCCCCCTTATATTCAAATAGCTGATTTAATAAAACCCCTAACTCGTCAGAAGTCTTGTTTGTATCTGTAGATATTCTCCAATAGTACTCTAAATTATTGCCTTTATAAACCCCCATGACAATATTGGTATTTCCAATGTCTATTACAAAAAGCATAACAAAACCCCTTTCCTGTTCTAGCCCAATTCCAAGGATAACAGCCTTTTCTAATATATTCTAATACTTTAACCTTTTATATTTTAACCTTTTTTTGCAAATTTCCACAAGCATTATATGATGATATAAAAAATAAGACAGAGGAGGTCCCTTTGTCTTATTTTTTGAATTGTTTTGGAAAGAACATGATGGTTAATAAGGTGCACCTACACCTTTATTAACCATCATGAGTGGGGTTTATTATTTACCTGCTTTTAAAAGTGCCAGCTTTTAAAAGCTTCCTTTGTATAGAGGTCTGGGGTTATTCAGCGCTTTCTACTATTCTTCTAATTTCATTTTTCACACTTGTTTCTAATGGCTCAGGCTTATGGGTAGCAAGAATTTCTCTTGCCATCTCAGCGGCAGTTTCTGAAGCATCCTTGCTGCCTCTTAGCTCCCAGTTGTTTCTCATTCTTCTATCAAAGACCTTCGCCCTTGACTGTTCGGATTTCATGAAGTCCATTGTATGCTTTTGGATTAAGAAGTCATTTCCTGGACCAACTGCTTTAATAACGTCTACCCCCAGAGTTGCATCATTTACTTCCACACCCTGAACAACTCTCTTAACCATTCTAGCTATTTCAGCATCAATCATTAACTGACCAAAGCTAAAGGTAACACCTAGTTCTAGCATGCCCAAACCGTAAATCAGGTTAGCTCCCGCCAGGGCTGGCAACAAGGCGGTCATTGTTTTTTCGTATCCTGCTTGTGCATCAGAAAGCTTGCTGTCAGCCTATCCACCAGCTGTATAGCTGGGCAATAAGTAGAACTGTGCCAATCTGGCAACCCCAGCATTGATCATTCCCAGCTCTGGCGAACCAACTGGTGCTGTTGCAAACTGCATATCAAAGGTGGTTGTTGAGCTGCCATAAATACATGGCGCCCCTTTATTAGCTAATTGAGCTAATACAATCCCACTTAATACTTCAGCATTATGACCTACTAAGGTGCCAGCAATTGTTATTGGTGAAGATGCCCCTGCAAGGGTCATTGAAAGAACGTTAACTGGAACTCCCGCTCTAGCACATTCGATGATTATTTCACAACATTCAACTGCAAGCTGCAGTGGACTTGTTGGGCAGATAAGAACTGATAAAACTGGCCTCTCTCTCAGTTCCTCCATACCTCCTGCAATGGCTGCTCCCATTTGAAAATACTTCTTGGCATGTTCACCGCAGGTTAGGTCAATATGGTGACAATGCTTTGATGTATTACTTAAGAAAGCTTCTGCAGCATGCAGGTCTGAGGAAATAGGATTAACGTCTCTGGGAACAACTGCCTGGGAATAGACCTCAACCTCATCCAGGTAGTCCACAAACAAAGCCGTATTTCCTAAATCAGCCTTTGTAGTTTCCCTTAGAACACCTGTATCTGGGTCTACTACTTTTACCCCTGCACCAAAACAGGTAAAGTTAACTCTGCTGCCTCCTAACAATACGTCATACTTGGGATCACGACCTGCAAGAAGTACAGTCCTTGGAGCACTTCTAATGGCATCCTCCACCATCCATCCCGGAATTTTTACTAACTTTTCGGATCTAATTACCTTTGCACCTGCGTCCTCAAATATATTTAGAGCTTCCTCCATATAAACCTTTACTCCAGTTTTTTCCAATACCTCAAGGGTGGCCAGGTGTATTGCTCTCAATTCATCTTCGGTGTACATGTCCAGACTAAAACCCTGCTTTACAGTATAACTAGATTGCATGCTTCTTATTGTCATAACTTCCTCTCCTTTCTATACTGATTAGTTTTTTACATTAACATTTAAGGTCAAACCACCTTTTGATTTAAACTTATTTCTACTTCTGTATGGTTTTCTCACCTCCAAAAAGTAATAGATCAACCTGCTCTATATAACCTTTTCTTTAAAACTGAAGCTGCTTCACCTGCATCATAGGCATAAATATCAGCTCCAATGCCCATGGCAAATCTTTCTGTTATAGGGACACCGCCAACCATTACCAGAACTTTTCTTCTAATGCCAGCTCTGTCCAAAGCAACTATAACGTCCTTGAGTCCCACCATGGTGGATGTTAGCAGGGTTGATATGCCAATTACATGGGGTTTAAAGTCCATGCTGGCTCTAATAAATTCTTCTTCTGATACGTCTTTACCAAGGTCTTTTACCTCAAAGCCCTCTCTTTCCAGGGTAACCTTAACCAGATTCTTGCCAATATCATGCAGGTCTCCCTTAATAGTTCCAATTAAAACCCTACCAGTAGGTTTGGTCTTGTTTGCCAACAGATAAGGCTCTAGAACCTTCATTCCAGCATTCATTGCTCTTGTAGCAAGGAGAATTTCGGGGACATATATCTCATTTTTTTTGTATTTGTCTCCAACAATATTTATGGCGGTTAGCAGGCCATTTTTCAGTATTTCCTCTGGAGGAAGACCTATTTCCAGGGCTGTTTCAATGTCCTTCATAATTCTACCTGCATCACCTTTTGTTAAACTAAGTATTATATTGTTTATTATTTCCATCTAAAGTTCACCCCCAGCCCTTGGGCTTAGCTAATATTTTTATTTATTTTCTTTATTTAAAATTGTATGAAAACTGTGAAAATTAATCTTGTACTTTTTTTTGGTCTTTTGTACTTTCTTTGTTTATTTTGTTTTTCATAAATTACAGACATATTCATATTTGCTTTCATTGCAAAAATAATATCTAGCTAACATGCATGCATTTTTATAATATATAATTATATAATTCGCTTTATATGGTATATTTACACCTCATTTCTATAAAAATTTGGGGTTTTGCGCTAGAATTTGAATAAGAAACAGGAGGAATTACCCTCCTTGGGTATCCTCCTTGTATCTTTCTTTTTGTTTATAAAATCCCCCTGATACCGTCCACTAGATGCACCTGCACCTAAGTTTTAAGTCCTGGGCTTTATTATTTTTATCAAAAGAGATGTTACCAGCATACACCTTCGATATATTAGGGTATTAATTAATTTTGCTTGGGATTAGGATTACTCAACACTTTCCACGATTCTTCTAAGTTCATTTTTAACGCTAGCTTCTAGTGGCTCTGGTTTGTGGGTGTTAAGCAGTTCTTTGGCCATTTCTGAAGCCTTTGTAGCTGTATCCTTACTGCCTTCAAGCTCCCAGTTGTTTCTCATTCTTCTATCAAATACCCTAGCCCTTGACTGCTCTATTTTCATAAAGTCCATGGTATGCTTTTGTATTAAGAAGTCATTACCTGGGCCTACTGCCTTTATTACATCTACGGCTAGAGTAGCGTCATTAACGTCTACACCCTGAATAACCCTCTTAACCATTCTAGCTATTTCAGCGTCTATCATTAGCTGGGTATAGCTAAATGTAACCCCTAGATCCAACATTCCCAGACCATAAATCAAGTTAACTCCGCCCATTGCTGGTAATAAGGCGGTTATAGTTTTTTCATATGCTGCCTGAGCATCAGGTAGTTTGCTGTCAGCCTATCCACCTGCTGTATAGCTTGGCAGGTTATAGAACTGTGCTAAATTACCAACACCAGCATTAATCATTCCAAGTTCTGGTGAGCCAACTGGTGCAGTTGCAAACTGCATGTCAAAGGTTGTTGTCGAACTACCATAAATACATGGTGCACCTTTGTTTACTAACTGAGCTAGTACAATACCACTTAATACTTCTGCGTTATGGCTTACTAGTGTACCAGCAATTGTTATTGGTGAGGATGCTCCTGCCAAAGCCATAGACAGAACATTTACTGGAACCTCTGCCTTAGCACACTCCATGATAATTTCACAGTTCTCATCTCCAAGCTGTAATGGACTTGTTGGACATGTAAGAACTGAAAGAATTGGCCTTTCACGTAATTTATCCATTCCACCTACTATGGCGGCTCCCATTTCAAAGAATTTTTTTGCATGCTCACCACAGGTTAGATCTATATGATGGCAGTGTTTAGTTGTATTGCTAAGGAAGGCTTCTGCGGCATGAAGGTCTGATGACTTAGCTGGGACATCCCTTGGCACTATAGCCTGGGAATAGACCTCAACCTCAGGTAATCCATCAACAAATAAAGCTGAGTTTGCAAGATCCTGTTTGGTTGTTTCTCTTAACTTTCCTGTATCAAGATCTACAATTTTAACACCAGCACCAAAGTTTGTAAAATTAACCCTGCTGCCACCTAAAACCGTATCCCATTTAGGATCACGACCATAAAGGATTACTGTACTTGGAGCACTTCTAATGGCATCCTCCACCATCCATCCTGGAATTTTCACAATTTTATCAGATCTGTTGACTTTAGCGCCTGCATTTTCAAAAATATCCAATGCTTCTTTTAGGAAAACCCTGACTCCACACTTTTCTAAAACCTCCAATGTGGCTATATGGATTGCCTGCAATTCATCCTGTGAATACATACTTACACTAAATCCTTTTTTTGACACGTAAGTAGCCTGATTACTTCTAATTGTCACATAATCATCTCCCATATTATACTATAAGTTAACCATAATTACTGTCAGAATCAGCCTATTTATTCAGCTTTATTATCTTTATTATCTTTTACTTAATTAACCATGTTAAACTTATTCTTCAATAGTGATACAGCATCGCCAGCATCATGGGCAAAAATGTCTGCTCCAATCCTCATGGCAAACCTCTCTGTAACTGGAACTCCGCCTACCATAACCAGCACGTTTTTTCTAATATCTGCTTCATCCAGGGCATTAATAACATCCCTGATTCCTCCCATGGTGGACGTCAGTAAAGTTGAAATGCCAATTACATGGGGTTTAAACTCATTGTATGCCATTACAAATTGCTCCTCAGATACATCCTTACCAAGATCTCTTACTTCAAAACCCTCCCTTTCAAGAGTAACCTTAACCAGGTTCTTGCCAATGTCATGGAGGTCCCCTTTTATAGTTCCAATAAGCACCCTGCCGCAAACTTCACTGCCTCTAGCTGCAACCAGATACGGCTTTAGCACCTCCATTCCTGCATTCATGGCTCTTGTTGCCAGAAGAACATCCGGGACAAATATTTTGTTTTGTTTAAATTTTTGACCAACCTCGTCAATTGCTGTCAGCAGGCCTTCATTTAAAATGTCAATTGGATCCTCATCTAACTCAAGTGCAGCTGCAACGTATTTCATGGTTTTATCTGCGTCACCATTTTGAAGTGCTTCTTGAATAGTTGCAAAAATATCCATTATAGCAATTCACCTCCGGAGGAATTACTATTCTGTAATTTAAATTTTATGACAAAATAAACAATAATTCTTGTATATATTTTAGCTGCTTAGTAAAATCTTTGATTCTTAGGAGATATTTTTCTAAGTTTACCTGGGGAAACCCCCTCAACTTTCTTAAACATCTTAGTAAAATAGCTTTGATCATTGAAGCCTACCAGCTGGGCAATATCCACCAGGGAGAAGTTGCTTTGGCTTAAAAGCTGCTTACTGCCTTCAACCCTGACCCTGTTTAGATAATCGGTATAGCTCTCGCCAGTTTCATTTTTAAAGAGTTTGCTAAAATATGAAGCATTAAGACCAACCTCATTGGAAACATCCTCCAGAGCAATGCCCTTATTAAAATTATTTCGTATGAAATTCATTGCTCTAAAAATCACATCCCTGTTTTTTACATTCTTCAGGGAAAATGGACACTCTACAAAGGTATCTAAAACTTTAGTTAAGCAAAGATTTAGCTCATTTATGTCACTTGCAACCTTGAGATATCCCAGGTGCATATATTCTAGACCAAAGATAACCTCAAGATCGGCACCCTCTTCAATAACTGCCCGTGCCAGCACCACAGTCAATTCAATTGCTTTTAACTTAACCAGTTCAAATCTACTTGCACTTTGAAAATAGCTAAAACTGATAATATCATCTAGGACCTCCATGGCTCCCTCCTTATCTCCTAATTTAACCTTTGAAATTAGTTCTCTCTCTTTTTCAAATAGGTATAGCTTTTCATTATCCTCCTGGAAGGAAGAAGGATAGTCCTCCTTTATTGCTGTGATTTTTTCTGAAATCCGCTCATTTATTTTATTTATTTCTCTTCTTTTGACTAACTCTGTAATTTCCTGGGACATTAAACCCTTTGCCAGCATAAAAAGAGAATCTGCAAGATATTTAACCCTTTTGGGTTCAACCACCTCAATGCCCTTTAACTGGTCCTTGATCTCATCTTTCATGGTCTTTAGTAATGGGTTTTGGTTAATAATTTCCATAATCAGCAGGTCGTCTACCTGGTGCATAAGAACTGGACCACCCGTTATAAAGCATGCCATCTTGTCCCCGGAAAAAATTGGTACAGCCCAGTTAACTAAACCATATGGACAAAAATAAATATAGGGTTCCCCTAGCTTCTCACACTGCAAGCCTCCATAAACATAAGACTGCCTGCATTTTTTTAATCCATGATCCTGGCATTGAACCGTTTCACAAAAGGACGATCTGTTTCTTGACCCCCGGGTAAAATAAAATTTCTCCCCATCTATACTGAAGGCTTTACTGCTGACACCTGTTGCAATGGTGTAGGTGTCAAGTATTTTTACTAATTCTGGTCTGCCCTTAAAACTATCCAACACCATCTCTCCCTTTAGGTGGTTTCGTTGATCTGTATACACTCAGTCAATGAATTGGAAAGCATCATATTATCCATATACTTAAGTATTTCTATAAAAAATATAAAAATCCTATTAGCCTTAAAATTTTCCTTATCATTCAGGTTTTACCTTTTGTATTAGGAAACAATTTAAGGTAGTCTCTAATTTAAAGAAACTACCTTAGATAAATAGAAAGCTTAAACCACCTTGGGGAGTATTTATGGCTTGATTGCGGCCTTTATACGGGGTGCAATAAGGGCAACACCAATTACCTTTAATATATCTCCTGGCAGATACAATGTTGCCATGGCCATAAAGCTTTGCAGCATTGTTACCTCAATGCCCAGGACTTTATTTAAGATTATATTCATGTAAGGAACACCGATTATATAAAGAATAATAACTCCTATGATGCAAACAACTAGGGTTTTGGAAGAACTGAGTTTTTCATCACCTGACAGGAAGTATCCTACAAAAAAGCTTACAAATACAAACCCAATAATAAAGCCAAAACTTGGATGAAATACATACCCCAGGCCCCCACCCTCGGCAAATATTGGCAGGCCCACAAGCCCCAGGGTCAGGTACACTATTTGACTCAATGCACCCAGTCTTGGACCTAGAAGAATGCCTGCCAAAAACACAAAAAACACCTGTAGGGTAATTGGCAAATATGGTATAGGTATCTTAATAAATGCACCAACCGCTGTTAAAGAAGCAAACATGGCAACTAACGTAATTTTATACACATTCATGACTAATTTTCCTCTCCTCTCACACTCATATGATTGTTAACCCTTATTTTTAAGTGGTTAACTACAGCTTTAAAAAAATTTATTTTCCTTTCAGGCTAACTTCTCCACCATAAAAGGATATTTCCTGGTTATTAATTTTTAAAATAAGAGCACCATCCCTGCCTAGATCTACAGCTTTGCCTGTATGCTCTTTATCTCCAAAATATATTGTTACAATATTACCTATGGTATGACTGTTTTCTACACAAACCCTCCTGGCTCTTTCAAAACCATTTTCAAGAAAATCCAGATAGAATTCTTCTAGTGTTTCTAAGTATTTCTGCAGCAACAACAGCCTGTCTATTTCCCTTCCCTTGATAATTTTAAGGGAAACAGCTGTATTTGCTAGTTCCCCAGAAAAATCTGACACTTCCTGATTTACATTTATGCCAATGCCAATAATTACATAGTTTATCCTATCCATTTCCCCCTTCATCTCTGTAAGTATTCCACAAACTTTTTTATTATCCACAAGCAAGTCATTGGGCCACTTTACTTTTGCCTCTATATGAAATTCCTTATGGAGAGTTATCTGGAGAGCTGCTGCAGCTAACAAGGATAGCTGGGGGGCATCTCGCGGAGGTATTGAAGGCTTAAGAATAATGGAAAACCATAAGCCTGTCGAAAGTGACTGCCAATATCTGCCCATTCTCCCCTTGCCGAAATTTTGTTTTTCAGCAATTACCAGGGTTCCTTCAGGATAATTCTTCTCTGCAATTCTTTTTGCCTCTTCATTGGTTGATCCTGTTTCATGAAAATGTATTATGTCCCTTGCAAAAAGCTTACACTTAAGTCCTAGCCTGACTTTTTCAGGAGTAACATACTTATTCATATGTAAGAGCCTATATCCCTTACCAAACTGGGACTCAATACTATACCCATCTTCTTTTAAAGAATTAATATGTTTCCATACTGCAGTTCGGGAGATACCGAGCTTAGCACTTATTTCTTGTCCTGAAGTGTATTGCCCATTTAATAATATTTCAAGCAGCTTTGTTTTCACTAATAAGCACCTCAAAAAATATAATATCCTCATCTCATCTAATTGTCAACCCCTATTTAAGCAAGGTTAACCTTTCGTTTAATTTCTTAAAACTTCACCAGCTAGAACTCCTGAGACAATCCCATTATGTAATGCCAGATTGCCATTGACAAAGACACTTTGAACTCCTTTAGAATAACGGGTTGTCTGCTGTCTAGTAGCTTCATCATTTATATTATTAAGGTCAAAAACTGCTATGTCAGCTTTATATCCTTCCAATAGCCGGCCCCTATCAGCTAACCCTAGTCTGCTGGCCGGCATGGCTGTCATTTTATGTATTAGTGTTTCTATGGACAGCAGGCTTTTATTTCGGACATACTGGGCAATGATTCTAGGATAGTTGCCATAAGCCCTTGGATGAATAGCAACACCATTAACCCTAAGTCCAGAGTCACTAGCTATCATGACCTGGGGATGTATTATAGCCCTTTCCATGTCCTCCTCATTTATTGAGTAATAACTGCTGTCACCTAAATCATTGCTAGAAAAATTGTACCCATAAACATCAGCTTTAATGTCTACTCCACTATCTCTGGCTTCTGATAGGAGCTCTAAAATTTCTTCCATTTTACCCCAATTTTTCCTATGGGCAGCTTTTATATGGGAATACTGGACAGGCACCTTGGCCCTAAGGCCTATCTCTATTATCTCTTCAACCGCTGGGATTACCCTATCACCTTCATCTCTAACATGAACTGAAAGAACTCCCCCGTATTCAGCCAGCAAATAACTCAATTCAACAATTTCATCTGTTGTAGCAAAGCTCTGGGGCCAGTATTCCAAAGCAACTGAAAAACCAAAAGCTCCCGCCTGCAGATTTTCTTGCAGCATATCAAGCATTGCCTGCATCTGGGCCCCATTAGGCCTAACATTAGCATTACCTACAACACTGCGTCTTATTTCCCTGTACCCGGAGAACATTCCATAATTGATCCCCATGCCGTTAAGGTTGTCCAATACACTGCCAATTTTCACCTTGGAGTTACCACAATTGCCTCCAATCTGTGTAGTTACCCCTTGCAGTAATATCATTTCTGATCTGCCGTTATTAACCATGTAATCTTCTGTGTGGGTATGTATATCAATAAAACCTGGGGATACAATTTTCCCCCGTGCGTCTATTATCTCACAATTCTTGCCAGCAATTGACCTGGCTATTTTTATTATTCTATCGCCCTTAATGGCTATGTCACCTTCAAAGGGTTGTGAATTAGTTCCATCTATGATTAAACCTTTATGTATTAGATAATCGCACTCCAGGAAATCAATATTGGGCATATTCACTTCAGATGCATGAGCCTGTATTTTTATATCTTTGGGTAAGCACCCTGTTAGGGTAAGCATAGCAGCAAGGGTGCCTGTTCCATAAAGCAAAAAATCTCTCCGATTTATTCTTTGCAATTTCCTCTACTCCCAATAAATAGTATTATTTTATTGGTTTCGACAGAAAATCAATCTTTCCTCCAATTTTTTCATGTTTAATTATAAGGAAATATTTTACATGTGATAACCTGACCACCCTTTTTTAAAATAATTTATGTTTCCTTTTAATATTCGTACCAAAGGATGCTATTTTGTTACATTTGAAAAGCAAAAAATCCTCTTTATGAGGATTAAATTTTTAATACAATTTTACAAATTATATTCATCAGCCAGAAGAACCGTCCCCCCGGTTTTATTTTTCAGGGGTTCACCAGATGGGAGCTTTATATCAGGGGCAATTTCCAGCAGGGGCACCAGTACGAAATCCCTTTCTGTTAACCCTATATGGGGAATGGTCAAATCCCTGGTGTTTATTACCTCATCCCCATAAAGCAGGATGTCAATATCAATTGTCCTTGGACCCCATCTAATGGTACGAACCCTGTCTAAATCCTTCTCAATTGCCATTATAACCTCTAAAAGCTTAGCTGGCATTATAGTTGTTTCTATCTTGATAACCATATTTAAAAACTTGTTCTGTTCAACACCACCAAAGGGTTCCGTTTCATATACAGAAGATATACCTGTAACTGTTATCTCCGGAATATTTTCCAGGGCGTTGATTGCTTTTTCCAGATACTCTTTTCTATTACCCACATTAGAGCCAAGCCCCAGGAATACTTGTGTGGTCATGGTTTTTCTCTCTCCATCTCTACAGCCATGTAGTTAAATTTGCCCTTTATAGGGGCTTGTGGTTTCTTAACTCTAACCAGAGTCCTAGTTACTCTTTCTTCCTCAAGTACTACATCTACGATGTTTTTTGCAACAGCTTCAATAAGGTCAAACCTTTTTTGTTCGACTATGTATTTAATTTTATCATAAAGTTCTCCATAATGGACCGTCTCTTGAAGGTCATCAGTGTTGCCTGCCTTTTCTAAATCAAGCCAAAGTGTAACATCAACTATAAAGGGCTGTCCCTTTAATTGTTCCTCTGGAAAAACTCCGTGAAAGCCCCAGAATTCCATACTATCCATTATTATTTTGTCCAAAACCCTACCTCCTGACCATGGCATCCATCATTTTGCAAACCCTGACCATTTCTTTTACGTCATGTATTCTGATAATACTTGCCCCCCTGGCAATTCCTAGTGCTACTGTAGCAGCCGTTCCCTCTACTCTTTCTTCTACAGGCAAATCCAAGACCCTGCCTATCATTGATTTCCTTGAAGTCCCTAGAAGAATTGTCTTACCCAGGGTTTTTAGCTCATCAAGCCTGTCCATAATTTCCAGATTATGCTCCAAGGTTTTTCCAAAGCCTATTCCTGGATCAATTATTATTTTGTCTGAAGCAATACCTGCAGCTTCAGCAATCTGTATGCTTTTTCTTAGAAAGGCAATAACCTCTCCCATGAAATTGTCATATTCTGTACCGTTTTGGTTATGCATGATAATCACAGGAGCTCCATAAGCTGCAGCTACATCAGCCAGCCCATAATCCCTTTGGAGACCCCATATATCATTTATTATATGCACTCCCATGTCAAGCACCTTCTGTGCTGTAGCTGCCTTGTATGTGTCAACTGAAATTGGTACATGAACCTCTTTTAACAATCTTTCCAATACTGGTATTAATCTCTGGAGTTCTTCTTCTGCTTCAACTGGAGTATGACCAGGACGAGTTGACTCAGCCCCAACATCTATAATATCTGCCCCTTCTTCTACCATTTTTAAAGCATGGTCCACAGCTCTGCCTGCATCAAAAAACTTGCCCCCATCTGAAAAGGAATCGGGGGTAAGGTTTAAAATACCCATGACTATTGTTCTCTCATCTATTGGCAAGGTATATTGTCCAACCTTCAACGGTTCAAGCTGGTTTTGGGTGTTTTGAATTAATACCCCTATATGTCTGGCTAGCTCAGGCAGTTTAAAGGGCTGCATTTTAAGTTTTTTTATCAGCTTCTTATAGTCCCTATGGGTTCCCATAAGCAGCACCGAGGTAAGGGCAACTGAGCTGTCCACAACTCCCCTGGCAACTGCTGCTTCCCCACCAATTGACAGCATCTCCTGCTTTAGTATATGGGCTATTTTAATGGGTACCTCATCAAGCTGGATACATTGGAATAATGCCTTTGGCGCCATTATTTTTACACCATGGATATCTACACCCATTTCCAAAAGGTATTTCTCAACTTGATCTACTGCCTTAAAATTAATCATTCTTAGATTAAACATATCGCATCACCTAATAAATTTGTTTGCCTTGCTTATACTCTAATTCAATTTTACAATCATCAAAGGCTTTGCAGCCCTGACATTGTCGAGATAGTTTATCCCCCTCATACAGCTTTCTGCCAAAGGGTGAATTGGTCTTCTTGTACTTTCTATGTTCCCCAATTGCCTGACATACTACTTTTATGTCTTCAGGTGAAAAACCAACATCCTCCATAATATCTTTAGCAATCCTGCCGCTTACTAGAGCATGGTCTGTTCCATCTGTATATTGTTCAACCCTACCTAGATCATGAAGAAGTCCAGCTGCATAAACCAGTTCTTTGACTTCTCCAGCATCCTTCCCTGGGAATATTTTTTTGTACTGATTATTTTCAAGGACAAGGATGTAGGTTATTCTGGAAGTATCAAGAAAATGCTGGAGATTATGCAGGCAGAATTCTCTATCCTTTTCGCATGTATCTATCTCCTTGTTTCTTTTTATAAATTCTTCATGTTTAAGTATGGCCTTTATCTTTTCTGACATGTTTTACCACCTTATTATATAGCCCTCATATTGACACGAAACATAAATTTGCCCAGGGGAAACCCCTGGGCGTGATTATTTTTGTTTTAAATAGAGTTTTTTAAAACAAACCTGTAATTTTGCCGCTTTCATCAACATCAATTACTTCTGCAGCCGGTCTCTTTGGCAGACCAGGCATTGTCATTATTGCACCTGCAATACATACAAAGAAGCCAGCACCTGCTGATAATCTAACTTCTCTTACGGTAATTTTGAAGCCAGTTGGTCTACCATACTTGGTAAGGTCATCAGAGAAGGAGTATTGTGTTTTAGCAACACATACTGGCAGCTCGCCATAGCCCTGCTTTTCATACATGGCAATTGATTTTTCAGCTGTATCTGTGAATACTACTCCATCAGCACCATAGATTTCCTTGGCAATGGTCTCAAGTTTTTCTTTTAAAGTGGTGTTTAATTCATAAATAGGTTTGAAGTTAGATGGCTTGGTTTCAATGGTTTCAATAACCTTTCTGGCTAATTCAGCTCCACCTTCTCCACCTTTAGCCCAAACTTCAGATAAGGCAACTTCTGCTCCTGCTGCCTGACAGCGTTCAATTACAAACTTGAATTCTTCTTCAGTATCTGTTGGGAATCTGTTAACAGCAACTACTGCTGGTACGCCAAACTTTTTAACATTTTCAATATGCTTTTCTAGATTTGCAAAGCCTTTAGCCAAAGCATCCATATTAACCTGACCTAGTTCAGTCTTTGGCACTCCGCCATGCATCTTGAGTGCTCTAACAGTTGCAACAATAACTGCTGCATCAGGCTTAAGTCCTGCAAATCTACACTTCAAATCAAAGAATTTTTCAGCACCAAGGTCCGCACCGAATCCAGCTTCTGTTACAACATAATCAGCAAGCTTTAATGCAAGCTTGGTAGCTGTTACTGAGTTACATCCATGGGCAATATTTGCAAAGGGACCACCATGAATAAAGGCAGGTGTATTAGCAACTGTCTGTACCAGGTTAGGCTTGATAGCATCCTTCATTAATAGACCCATTGAACCTTCAGCTTTTAAATCCCCAGCTGTCACTGGTTCTCCATTAAAATTGTAACCAACTACTATTCTCTTGAAGCGTTCCTTCAGGTCAGTTAAATCAGAAGCAAGACATAAAATGGCCATTACCTCTGAAGCAACGGTAATATCAAAGCCGCTTTCTCTAGGCATACCATTGGCTTTTCCACCTAAAGCAATTACGCACTGCCTTAAAGCTCTATCATTTAAGTCAACTACTCTGCGGTAAACAACCTGTCTTGGGTCGATTCCCAACTCATTGCCATGGTGGATATGATTGTCAACCAGTGCAGCTAATAGGTTGTGTGCAGTAGTAATAGCATGAAGGTCACCTGTAAAGTGAAGGTTAATGTCTTCCATTGGAACAACCTGCGAATATCCGCCACCTGCAGCTCCTCCCTTAATACCAAAGCTTGGGCCAAGGGATGGCTCTCTCAAACACACCATTGCTTTTTTACCTATGTATGCAAGACCATCAGTCAAACCAACACTTGTCGTGGTTTTACCTTCACCAGCTGGTGTCGGTGTAATGGCAGTTACTAAGATAAGCTTTCCATCTGGCTTGTCCTGAAGTCTTTTATATACGTCTAAAGAAACCTTTGCTTTATACTTGCCGTATAATTCTAAATCATCCTCCTGTAGTCCTAACTGTGCTGCAATCTCAGTTACATGCTTCATTTTCGCCGCCTGGGCGATTTCAATATCGCTTGGTACCTTGCTCATAAAAAAAATCACTCCTTCTACATATTTTAATTTAATTATTCCCTAAAATAAGGCCATGCATTACTTTTACTTATAGTCTCTTCGCTCTTTTAAAAAAAAATCCTTCTTTTTTCTGTTTGTGATTGTACAAGTTTTCACTTTTGTTGGATATTATTCTTCTCTAGAGTACCAATGTTTTAGTGATACATCTTTATAGACATGAGGTTTCCTAACCCTTTAAATGCTATTCCAAGTACTAAAATGAAAAAAAATTACCATAATTACATTTTTCACAAACTGCCAAACCCCTTGCCTTAGACGCTTTAACTTTTAGCCAACCACTATCTACCTTGTGGAACTTATACTTTCTGCCCTGGAAATATAAATTTTCATTCATCAGTGGTGCCGTGAGACGGCATGGGTGTCTGATAGTGTAAAAAAGGGTCTCCCGAAGGGACCCTCAGTGGCTGTTTAGTTTTCGTATATCCAGCTATCTAAACTTCTTTCGTAGCTGCATATTTCTTCATTCTTAAAAAATATGCCTATTTCTCTTTTGGCACTTTCTATGGAGTCTGAACCATGAATAATGTTTCGACCCACACTAATACCATAATCACCACGTATGGTGCCAAACTCTGCATTTAAAGGATTAGTTGCACCCATCATCTTTCTCATTCCGGCAACTGCATCATCACCTTCTACAACCATTGCAACTACAGGGCCAGATGTAATAAAGTCAACCAATCCGCCAAAAAAGGGTTTTCCTTTATGTTCTCCGTAGTGTATTTCTGCAGTTTCTCTAGAAATCCTAATCATTTTCATGGCTGCAATTTTATAGCCTTTTTTCTCTATTTTAGAAACAATCTCTCCAATTAGGTTTCTCTGAACTCCATCAGGCTTGATCATAATATATGTTTGCTCCAAAATCTCAACTCCTATTTTAAATATTTAAAGGTTATTCTAGGATTCCCTCCTCCTTCGGGCGGGGGAGTGTCTTGAAAGTCTTTACGTTCATCGGTTGGTTCTTTAATACCTTTGGTTTCTTTGGTTTCTTTGGTTTCTTCATTTTGTTTATTTTTATTTTGAGAATCTTTTGCCATCATTTCATCCAGCTTATTTCGTGCTTCTTGGGGCGATAAACCTTCATCCATACTGTTTATGAGTGTTTCAAACTCATTTGCTTCCAAGGTCTCTTTTTCCATTAATGTTTGGGCCACCAGATGCAGTTTATCCATATTGTCCATTAATATTTGCTTGGCACGATTGTAAGATTCATCCATGATACGCCTGGCTTCTTTATCAATTGAAAAGGCAACCGCCTCACTATAGTTTCTGTCTCTAGAAATATCTCTACCCAGGAAAACCTGCTCCTGCCGCCTTCCAAAGGTCAGTGGTCCCAGCTCCTGGCTCATACCATACTCAGTAATTATTTTTCTTACAAGCTCACTGGCTCTTTCAAGATCATTTTGAGCACCTGTACTAATTTCCTTTAAGACAATATCTTCTGCAACCCTGCCACCTAAAAGCATGGCAACCATGTCTAATATTTGTGATTTAGTCATGTATCTACGATCCTCTTTAGGCAACAGCAGTGTATATCCCCCTGCTCTTCCCCGGGGAATTATAGAGACCTTATGGAGAGGGTCTGTGTGTTTCAAGTAATGGCCCATTAATGCATGACCAGCCTCGTGGTATGCCACCAGCTTCTTTTCGTAGTCACTAATTACCCTGGATTTCTTCTCTGGCCCTGCAATAACCCTTTCAATGGAGGCTTCAAGCTCATCCATTCCTATTTTTTTGCGCCCGTATCGGGCCGCAAGCAGGGCAGCCTCATTAACAAGGTTTTGCAAATCAGCCCCTGTAAAGCCCGGGGTTCTTCTTGCCAAAACATTTAAATCAACGCCATCTGCAAGAGGCCTGTTTTTTACATGCACCTTAAGTATTTCTTCTCTGCCCTTAACATCGGGAACATCAACAGTAATTTGTCTATCAAATCGCCCTGGACGCAACAATGCCGGATCGAGAATATCAGGTCTGTTGGTGGCAGCTATAATGATTATACCTTCATTTGTTTCAAAACCATCCATTTCAACAAGGAGCTGGTTTAGAGTCTGCTCTCTTTCATCATGGCCCCCACCAAGGCCAGCACCCCTTTGTCTACCAACAGCATCTATTTCATCAATGAACACTATACAGGGAGCATTCTTTTTTGCATTCTCAAAAAGGTCCCTAACTCTAGATGCACCAACACCTACAAACATCTCCACAAAATCCGAACCACTTATGCTGAAAAAGGGAACCCCTGCTTCACCGGCCACGGCCCTGGCAAGCAAAGTTTTCCCAGTACCGGGAGGCCCAAATAAAAGCACGCCCTTGGGAATTTTAGCCCCTATTTCGTTGAATTTTCTAGGATGCTTTAGAAATTCCACAACCTCTTCCAATTCTTCCCTTACTTCATCAACTCCTGCCACATCTGCAAAGGTAACCTTAGATTTTTCTCCAGTTTGCAGCCTGGCCTTGCTTTTACCAAACTGCATGACCCTGTTGCCTCCACCCTGGGTTTGCTGCATCATAAATAGAATTAAACCAACAATCAACAAGATTGGCAAAAAAGTCCCTAAAAGACCGGTCCACCAGGCAGGCTCTGGTTTTGGAATAGACGTAACTTCTATGCCCATGTCAACCATCCTTTGCAGCAGTTCAGGATTTGGAGGAATATTGGATGTAAATGGTTCTCCAGTTTTAAGTTCACCAGTTATAATATATATATCCTCCCGCAAGGTTACATCAGCTGATCTGATTTTACCCTGAGCAATATCAGCCATTAGAGCCGTTAATGTAAGCTCTCTGGGCTGTTCCCCAGTAGGAGTAGTCAATCTTATAACGGATACTGCAATGAGAACAATTAAAAGATAAATTGCTAAATTCTTAAATATTCGATTCAAAAATATCCTCCTCTCAAGCTGTTATACTTATGCTACTAAAAGAAACTATACCATAAAGTTCTATTATTTTTCAAAAGAATCTGCCCTTTTTTCATAATTTCTCCATTATTCTTCCTTAACAAATCTCAATAAAACACTATTTTTATCTAATGTATTCCTAAATTCCTCTGATATTCTTAAACCAGCTACCCAAATAACTTTTCCTGAATTTTTGCTGAGGATAACCGGCACCCTGTCTCTTTCTATCTTCTCAACCTTTTCATCAATGAATAGGTCCTTAAGCTTTTTAGTCCCTGACATGCCAACAGGCATTATTCTGTCCCCAGGCCTTCTATTTCTAATAATTAAAATATCATCTGGCTCTATAGCTACTACTGCTTCGTTTGCAGCTTTTAGTTCCAGTCTTTCTATGGTTTCTGATGGACTTAAGCATCTAGCTTCTATTGAAGCATTAATCTCCCCAATAAATAGGGTGCCCGGAATAGACAGCTCATAACTGTAATTAATACCTTCCTGTGAATAATATGCCTCTTTAGGCATTATTTTAAGCCTATCATAGCTATAAATAACCACCAATTGACCCGGTAATTCTGTGCTGCTTCCTGATACATTCTGGGATATCAAGCTTCTTACAACTTCTACATGAAAAAAAGATAGGTTATAATTGTTTCTCTTTAATAAAGCATATATCTGCCTTATAACTCTCCTTTGCAGGGCAATAGGCAGCCCTATAAAAGGTTTGGTCAACCATTCCCCTTTTTTTAGATCCGGGTTTACAAACACCCGGCACTGATTTTCACATTTTTCAGCCATTGAATCTAGATATGCATTTTCTTCCCTTAGTATATCTGCAGTATTCGAAAGAACATCAACTATTTTTGAATTAAACTCATTTTTTAGAATAGGCATAAGCCTGTTTCTTATTTTGTTTCTTAGATAAACGTCTTTAAAATTTGACCCATCCTCAAAAAAGGTTAGCTTATTCTCTTCACAGTATTTCTCCAATGTTTCTTTTTTAATCTCTATTAACGGTCTTACAAATGGGTCCCTTTTGGGAGCAATACCTTTTAAACCATCTAATCCAGCCCCTTTAAAAAGGTTGAGGAGTATTGTTTCGGCTTGATCATCCTTATGGTGGCCTAAGGCTATTTTATTGCAGGATAATGCTTCTGCAGTTTTTATTAAAAAATCATACCTAACTATCCTGGCACCTTCTTGTGGTGAAAAGCTGTTTTGAGCCAGGATTTCAGGAACATTAATCCTTTCTATAACAGATTTAAGTCCAAGCTTATCTGCAAAGCCTTTCACATACTCCGCATCCCGATCTGCTTCAGCACCCCTGAACATATGGTTTAAATGTGCTACAAATAAAGTCAAGCCAAACCTATTTTTAAGTGTATATAAACAATGAAGCAGGGCCAGTGAATCTGCCCCCCCTGAAACTGCTACTAAAACTCTATCATTTTTTTGCAGTAGATCGTATTTTGCAATTGTTTTTTCTACAAAAGTAATCATTTATCAGGTAAACTCTCCAGTATTACTTTAATCTAATCTATATCATTCGGTAAAAAACGACATTTTCCTGCCAATTTGGCTGTTTTTTCCTATATATTTCTAGTTTCCCAATGTGAAAATAATCTATACAATGCATGGGCAAAACAATTACTCTAATTTTGCTACAATAACAGTCATATCATCGTTTATGATATCTGGAGCAACTGCTAAAGCATGCCGTAAAATCATATGGGCTAGTTCCTGCGGATCTTGTAGGCGCAGTTCTTTTATTACTTCCACCATCCAGCCCTCTTTATCAGTAAATTCACCTGCCTCAAGGATGCCATCAGAAACCATAATTAGAGCATCACCCTTACAGAGATGTTTAGTTTGTCTAGTCACCTCAATGCCATTAAGAATTCCTAATGGATGACTATTAGCTTTTATGATGCCAATTTGGCTCCCCCTTTTTATAAACCCGGGCGCTGCACCAATTTTTATAAATTCTACTTCCCCAGAATAAATGTCAATTATGGTTAAATCCAGGGTAGCAAAGGTTTCATCCTCTGACCTAACTCCTAGAACAGAATTAATAGTTCGTATAGCCATTTCTCTATCAAAACCATTTTTTAAAAGCTGTTCTAATAGAGATATTACAGTATTACTTTCCTTTGCAGCCTTGGGTCCTACTCCCATTCCGTCGCTCAGTGCAATAATATGCTTGCCCCCTTTTATTTCAAAGGCCTTATAGGAATCACCACATATTACCGTTCCTTCACTTTTCACCTGGCTAAATCCCATAGTAACCTTCAATGCTGCTGTGGACCTTAGCTTGCAGCTGCAGATTAATTCACCTTTTTTTATTGCACAACTACTTCTATCAACTATATAGCTTTCTTTTAAATACTCCTCTAAAAAGGGCTTAACAATTAAATTGCATTCCATCTTACCTTTGCATGCCTCTTTAATAACATCAAGCTCCAAGGTGTTGCTGTTGGTTTGAGTTAAATTAAGAGATAATAAGTCAATACCCATTTCTTCCATTTTCCTGTAAATAAAATGCTCCTTTTCAGAAAGCTGATCCCTTTCTAATTTTATCTCTCCAGCCAAGCTATCCATGACAGCCGATACACCTTGCAACTGTTCTGATACTAGATTTTTTGTCTCACTTAGTTTTTTTCTGTAATGCTTATCCATTAAGTATGTCTCGAAGAGACACCCTGCCACTGTTACTAATTCATCAGGGCGAACGCACCGTTTTCTTAACTCTCCAGGCAGATCTTCCTTATTTACCTTTCCTTGAGCTTCAATTAAATTAAACAGGGTACAGATATGCTGGCATGTTGATTTTTTTTCTCGCTGCCAGCAGATCATAAATACTGAACATCCTGAGCAAACCTTATTTGTAATGGATTTTAATATTAAGTCAAATCTGGCATTATTTTCCCACTCAATATCATCGGAAATTTGTTTAAAGGTCTTTGATAATTCCTTGAAAATATTACTAACATCATTGATTTTGTTAAGTAGCACCTTCTCAGTCTCCCGCAAATGAGATTTGCCCGGGTTTAAAGCCTCTGCTTTATAAAGCAGGGCAGTGGGTACCAACAAGAATACTAAACTTGCACTAATACTTTCAATTAATAGAGAGTTAAGTTCATCAACATACAACAAATAATATGCCATACCCAATTGTCCCATCATAAAGCCTACTATACAGCCAAGCTTTCCAAAACCTCTAAAAATGCCAGCTAATAATCCTGATAAAGCAAAAATTCCTGCGTAAGGGCTGACAACGGTTGTTAATAATGCAGGAGCAAAGCCTGATATGACTCCTATGGAGGCTCCATATCCCCCTCCGTACAAAAATGCTGTCCAAAGAATCATTACAAGCGCTATTGTTCTGCCAAGATTCCAGTATAAAAAACTTATATCCATTAAACTTATCAATATGGCTATTCCAAGCATGCTTAGTCCAATTCCATTTTCTTTGGATAGAATACCCTTCTGTAGTTCACTAATTCCTGATATTCCCTTTACAAAGGCTATGGAAAGGCTGCCGGCAATAAAACCCTCAAAGGTTGTTTCCAGAAAATAATACCTTGGGTAATCTCCTAATAAAAAATATGAGCCCTTTATTAAAACCATTATCGAAAATACTAAAACAGGAATATGCCAAATTGATTTCATAAAAAAGGCTCTAAATATTGATACAGCAAATATGATTATCAACCCTGCTGCAATATTTAAAAGGGTAGCAGCTGTAAAGGCACCAGTGCCCAACCAAATGCCCACCAAAGATCCCAGTGTAACTGCCACAACAACCTTTCTCCCTTCGAGACCAACTACTGCAGCGCAAAAGGCTGGAGCAAGCACCCATATGCTTTGCATAATAAACCCCTTTGCAAAAATAAGGGTAACTATCCCATATATGATTATTAATGGGTTCCAATTATTTATAGCTTGTCCAGCACCAACCTTTATCTCATCATTTTCCTGAGAAATGGTAGCATTTCTTCTAAATGGATAAACTTCTGTAGGTTCTGACAATTGCTGCACCACCTTAAAATAATGTCTTTTTACAATTATAGTATACAGGCTGTGCAATCATTGTCAGGTTGCGTTATAAAAACCGTGTTTTATTTGACATAATCTGCCAGTTTTCAACACAAGGATTTCCATTCCACATTTACTTTAAAGCATAATTCAGTAAGTATTGAAAAAACTGGCTCTGTAGCCAGTTATGAACACTTTTGGTAGCGGTGGTAGGACTTGAACCTACGACTCTGCGGGTATGAACCGCATGCTCTAGCCAACTGAGCTACACCGCCTTATTAAATTTTTCCAACTAATAACATATTATGAAGCATATCTCAAGGATTGTCAAGAAGATAATCCCCTATTTAATTGCCTATTTAATTAACATAAACTTTGCTCCAGCTGCCAGCAGCACTATTCCTACAAATTTCATCCATGTAAAGGGAATTTTTTGAAGACCAAACAAACCAAAATGATCAACCAGGGCAGCAGTTGTTACCTGTCCTACTATTATGGCTGTAGTTGCAGTAGCGACACCAAGTTTAGGGATGCTTACCATTACACCAACTGTAATGGCAATTCCTATAGCCCCTCCCAGGTATAAATACCAGGGAGCCTGATTGTAGCTGCCAAAATCCCCATGACCCATACGTAAAACAAATATCATTACAATTAATAAAATAGCCGCCGAAGCATGCACTATAAAAGTAGACTCTAGAAGGCCAATAATTTTAGCCAGGGATGCATTTAAAGAGCCCTGAAGAGCCATTGCTATTCCTGATGCAAGGGCAATTAATAAGGCAAATATTGCTCCTGTTAAAAGTAAATTCATAATATCATTCCCTCTGTGATTGGACTTAAAATTATACTCTCTTAGCTAATATCCCCCGCAAATAACTTCTTGTATACAAGATTAGTTAATAATTTTTTGCCAACTATTGCAAAGTATGTTGAAAACTCTTCTTAGGCATCATAATACTACGATGTAATGTAAATAATATAATCTTCATTAAAAAGGAGCTTGAAAATGAGGAAAGTAATCTTGTCTTTATCCCTAGCATTAGCTATCTCACTATCCTTTGTCCTCTGTCCTCAAACGACTTACGCTATAGACATATATACTCCCAACCCCGAAAACGAAGTTATCACCTGTTCAGACTTTGACATGGTAATTAGGCCCAAGGCTCCAGCAATGGAAGGGTCAGATGTAATAACACCTGTATCTGCTGCAAGGCCAACAGGAACAGTTCATATTGTCATAAATAAAAGCGAGAGAAAGCTTTTCTTGTATGATAATGGAAATATTTTTAAAGAATACCCTGTAGCTGTAGGAAAAGCAGAAACCCCTACTCCTGTAGGGGAATGGAAAATTACAAGTAAAGGCATGTGGGGAGGAGGCTTTGGGACAAGGTGGATGGGGTTAAATGTACCCTGGGGCAAGTATGGAATTCATGGTACCAACAAGCCTTATTCCATTGGCACCTATGCCTCCCATGGATGTATTAGAATGTTTAACAGGGACGTGGAAGAGTTATATTCATTCGTTGACATTGGCACCCCAGTAATCATAGAAGGCAATTACCCTCATCTAGCATATAGAACAGTTAAACCAGGAACAGCCTCTAAGGATATGCTCCATGTGCAAAAAAGACTTAGGGAACTGGGCTTATATTGGGGACCAATAGACGGCAGGTACGGCAAAATGACTGAAATGTCCACAACATACTTTCAACTCTTAAACAATGAAGAGGCTGATGGAATAATAGACGATTCTTATTATGAAATCCTTCAATTAAAATAAAACTTTACGCATATTTTAGGATAATTCCATATAGTATATCTGCTTCACTAACTATAACCTTGTTAATATTTAAATAGGTCATTATAACCCATAGAATTAGCAAACCTGCAATGATAATATCTGCTCTCTCCGGCTGCAGCCCAGGAATAGCTAGCCTTTGAGCCAGAGACTTGCTTCCTATATAAAAAATGGTTTTTCCAAGCTCTTCAATGCTTATCTCACTTCCATGAACCAAATCTGGATCATAATTGGTAAGCTTTTTGGTTATGGCTGCTAGATTCGTAGCTGTACCGCCTACTGCAATTAGCTTATGGTGTCTAAGATTTTTAATCTTATCTAAATGCTCCTCCAGCTCTGCATATATTTGCGTTGGGGTGGTGGAATTCTCTGTACACCTTACTGCACCTACTGGACTGCTGGTAAATATTATTTCATTATCCTGTTTAAAAACTATTTCAGTACTACCACCACCTATATCAACCACTATACCGTCTTCCAGCATGTCCAACTCTGAACAAGCACCTGAATAGCTTAGCTCTGCTTCTTCCTCTCCAGAAATAATATCTATCTCCAAACGAGCTTCCTGCCAAGCTAATTCAAGAAGCTCTCCAGCGTTGGAGGCCTCTCTCATGGCGCTTGTCGCCACTGCCTTAACCTGCTTCACATTAAAGCCTTGTATAGTTTCCATAAAAGCCACCAGAGCATCCAGGGTTCTAGCTATGGCCTCCTTGGAAATCCTACCTGTTGATTCCAGCCCCTCTCCTAATCTAGTACTTCTTAAATCTCTATGTATGGGAATAATTTTATCATTATTTCTTTCTGCAATAAGAAGCCTTACTGAATTTGTACCAATATCTATCGCTGCAAACATTTACAATACCCCCAAAATATGTTAATAGTTAAATTAATAAAACCTCCATCATATAAGGAGGTTTCTTTTTAGAAATAAAATATATTAGTGCTTAATACAACCTTGAACCACGCCCTCCCCTTTTTCCCTCGGTTTGGCGTTTAATATCGGCTTGCCTTTCATCACTATCCTTAATAAACTTAGCAAGTTTGTCCTCAAATGAAATCTGAGGCTCCCTGGTATTCCTTTTAGCCTTTTTTGATTCATAACTAGGGTTAGCTTGTTTAATGGATAAGCCTATTTTGCCCTCCTGATCAACATTAATGACCTTAACCTTAACTTTATCATTTTCTTTTAAATAATCATTAACATTTTTAACATATGCATCAGCTACCTCAGAAATATGAACCAGACCTGTAGTACCTCCAGGCAATTCTACAAAGGCCCCAAAATTTGTAATGCCCTTCACAACACCCTCTAATATGCTGCCTTTTGTGACAGTCATGCTGATAAAATTCCTCCTAACTTTATACATTGTAGTAATTATACAAAACGTTACAGGAAAGGTCAATACATAGGCACCTTAAATGATGAATTAATGCTTAATCTACTTAATGCTGAATCTCACCTTCCACAGGCTTCTTCAATGGCATAACATATCCGGGCTTAGCAGGCATAATGACTCTTTCACCCTCCTTAACCAGGCCAAGTCTTTCTCTTGCAACCTTTTCAATAAAAATGGGATCCTGGGCTAGTTCAACTTCTTGAACCAATTGAGCATGATACATTTTTGCCTCTTCTAATTGGTTTAAATAAACTTTAATTTCTTTATCAAGCTTATAGCTTAACCATGCAAACCTTCCAAAAGCTGTCAAAACAAATACTAGTAAAGCAACTATTGATATATAAAAAACAGGTTTTAATTTATTACTTCTCTTTTGTCCCTTGTTAGCTAGCTCCATATTAATTCTTCTTTTACTATCCAGACAGCGGGGATGAATTATAACATTAGAATTATCATTCATTAGATTTCAGAATCCTCCTGTGTGAAAAGGTTTAGTGCATCACCAGGTAATACTATTACTACTTGATACCCTTTTTGCTTTGCTCTATGAAGAAGTGTTGCCACAGTGCTTGCAGTTAAACCCAGCTGTTTTGCAACTTCTTCATTAGAACGACCCATTTCTTTTAGAGTTACAACCTGTCTTTCCCTAAAGCTAAGTTTTTCTGCTCCCCTAATCTCTATCTGCATCCATGCAACCCTTCACTTTTCCAAAGTTTTTCCACAGCTTTTTCCACAGCCTGTTAATAAATATCCACATATTTAGTACATTTATTGTACACTATTAGTACTTTTTCTATTCTGCGTAGCATAAGAAACTCCTGCAACGCCTTAAACAAAATTTTATTTTTTTGCAAATATAGGTCCATGGTCCTATTGCTATAAAAAGCATAAAACTGACCACCAGGGCAGTCAGTTTTTAATATTAATGGTATACTGATAAGAAAACTATAATATTTGTGCCAAAAAGGATTGGGTACGCTCATTTGCTGGATTACTAAATATCTTTTCCGGCGTTCCCTCTTCAACTATCCTTCCTTCATCCATATAAATTACTCTATCGGCTGCCTCTCTAGCAAACCACATTTCATGGGTTACTACAACCATTGTCATTCCTTCCCCAGCCAATTCCTTCATAACCACTACTACCTCTCCTACCAATTCAGGATCAAGGGCAGATGTAGGTTCATCAAATAATAATACCTTTGGCTGCATAGCCAGTGCCCGGGCTATGGCAACCCTTTGCTTCTGTCCTCCTGAAATCATACTAGGATAGGTGTTGGCCTTTTCTTCCAGTCCTACCTTCTTTAAAAGTTCATATCCTAACTCCCGAGCCTCATCCCTTGGCATTTTCTTAACCTGGGTTGGTCCCTCAATAACATTTTGTAAAACAGTCATATGAGGAAAAAGGTTAAAATGCTGAAAAACCATACCAACCTCCTGCCTGATTAAATGCAAGTCCTTACTTTTAGGATTTATTTCCCTGCCTTGAATAATTATTTGGCCCTTTTGAGCTTTTTCTAAAAAGTTTATACATCTTAAAAGTGTGCTTTTACCTGAGCCACTTGCTCCAATAATCACCACACACTCTTTTTCCGCTACTTTCATGTCCACATCCTTTAATACATGGAGCTTTCCAAACCATTTGTTAAGCTTCTTTATTTCAATCATCAAGCACACCTCCTTATCCCCTGTAGTCACTAACCTGCATGCGGCGCTCTATTTTTGATACTATTATTGTTAAAACTGAAGTCATGATTAAATAGTAAATTGTAGCAATAATCAGCATTTCCATCATCAGATACTGGGAAGAACCTATTTGCCTGCTTCGTAAAAGCAATTCTCTTACAGCTATAGTACTGGCCAGAGATGAATCTTTTAAGGCAATAATAAACTGGTTTCCTAGTGGTGGTATGGATCTTTTCAAAGCCTGGGGCAAAATAACCCGTTTCATTGCCTGCCAGGGAGTCATTCCTAAAGACAGGGCAGCCTCTCTTTGACCTCGATCAATGGATTGGATAGCACCTCGAAAAATTTCAGCTATATATGCCCCGTTGTGAATACCCAATGCTATTACTGCAGATGTAAAACCTGGAATGTTTATTATTGCAGCAAGGCCAAAATAAATTATCCAAAGCTGCAGCAGCAAGGGAGTACCTCGTATGATCCAAATATAAATATTAGCAGGTACATTTAGTATTTTTAGCTGAGAAATTTTCATCAAAGCTGCAATTAATCCAAAAATAAGGCCTACAAGTATTCCAAGGGTTGTTAGCTGCAGGGTAATCCAGGCAGCTTCATAAAAAGTTGGAAAATATCTTGGTATAGCAGAAAAATCATAAGGCAAGTCAAACATTTCTCCATCCCCCCTTTTTTTAACAAAAAAGCACGGCACTCCATGGAGCCGTGCTCTCATTAGGTGTTTTATTTTACAGTAATGTCCTCTCCCTCATGCCACCTTTTACTAATTTCTGTTAAAGTTCCGTCGGCATGCATTTCTTCTAATATTTCATTGAGCTTTTCCAATAATTCTATATCATTTTTGTTTACTGCTATGGCCATTTCCTCAGTACGGAGAAGCTCCCCTACCATAATAAGCCCATCTCCACCTCTAATTTCTCTCATTGCACCCATACCTACCAGGCGGTCTGTGATCACACCATCTACACGCCCATTTATTAATTCACTCAAGGTCAAGTTGTCATCATCGTATAGTGCAGCTGTTGCCCCTAATGCTTCAACATCATCTTCAAAGGTTGTTCCCGTGGCAATAGCAATGGTTTTTCCTTCCATTTCACTGGGATCCGTAATTCCCGAATCCTTTCTAACTATAAGCTGGGCTCCTGAATAGTAATAAGGAATAGTAAAATTCACTCTTTCTAGACGATCTTCAGTAATAGCCATGCTTCCCAATATTCCATCATAACGCCCGGCCCTAAGACCTTCAATAAGACCAGCCCATTCACCAGTTACGTAGTTTAGTTCCACTCCTAGTCTTTCAGCTATTGCAGACCCTGTATCTACATCAAATCCAACCAGTTCATCATTTTCACTGAAGAAATTAAATGGCGGATAGCCACCACTGCCTACCACGGTTATTTTCCCAGCGGCTAGAACCCTATCCAAGCTTCCATCACCTTCTACCACGTCTCCAGCATGGGATGTATCTTTATCATCTAGTTCAGCACCATTTTCCGCAGCATCTTGCGCACAGCCTATAAGAGCTAATGATAGTACCAGCAGTAAAGCTATGATTAAAAATAAACCTTTTTTACCCAACATAAAATATTACACTCCTTTATTTAAACTTTTAAATGTTTTACCTAAGTTTTAGCATGAGATTACAAGAACCCAAACCCACCCCCTATTGTTTTATATATAAGTAAATTTATGCTTACATTATAGAAAGCACAAAAAAACCTAGACCATCTAACTCCTCTTCCGTCATTACTCAGAAAGAGAGTTAGAGTGTCTAGGTTTCGCCTCCCGACTCACCTAAAGCCATACGTTACTGCTGTATAGCCTTTCATTAGCCCACTTTAACCTGAACTAATGCAGACCCCAGTTCCCTAGTGTTTAAGATTTTTCCAGCTCAAGTTTCACCTTTTCCTATTGTTGTAACCCTTACTCATGCCCGCTAATAAACGTGCACAAGCTCGAATTATATAAGTTACTGCTTGAGAGTACTTCACCCTTGCAAACACCTATTAAATTGCACAAACATTATACATGAATTTCTTGAAATAGTCAAATTAATATTATTGCCATTTTTTATCTTATTATGCATAATTTATTTCAATTAATAATGCAATTATTTATAATACATTATAATAAGTACTTCATAAAAGCAGTGGCAACAGTAAAATAAATGGTAAGACCAAGTATATCATTGATTGTAGTAATAAATGGGCCTGAGGCAACTGCCGGGTCTATTTTCAATCTAGCCATAATAAGAGGTATTATAGTGCCTGCCAGGGTTGCCACAATTAAAGTAATCCATAATGCAAGTCCAATTATAAATCCCAAAATAATGTTTCTCTGCCATAGTGCTGCAATTAAACTAATTAATATTCCATTTGTCGTACCGATAATTAACCCTACACCTGCTTCTCTTTTTATAAGCTTTAGAGTATTGCTGCCTGCAAACTGACCAGTGGCCAGGCCCCTAACAACAACTGCCAGGGATTGGGTACCAGTGTTTCCAGCCATCCCTGCTATAACCGGGATAAAAAAGGCGAGAACCACAACTTTATCCAGGGTATCTTCAAATTGGGCAATAATGTTTCCGGAGAAAATCCCTATACAAAGGAGGAGGGCAAGCCAGGGAATTCTTCTTTTTGCGGCATCAATGGCTTTTACATTTATGTCCAGTACTCCTGGATCACCACCGCCAATACCCCCAAGCTTTGCAATGTCCTCTGAGGCTTCTTCTGCCAATACATCCATGGCATCATCAACAGTAATAATGCCTACTAATTTCTGCTGCTTATCAACAACAGGAACTGCAAGGAAGTCATACTTATCAATAAGTTTTGCTACCTCTTCCTGGTCCATGTCAATGGGCACCGAAACAACCCGTTCATACATAATATCATGAATTTTGGTCTCCGGACTGGCTATTATTAGATCTCTAAGAGAAAGTACTCCTCTTAACCTCCCTTCACTGTCTATAACATATAAATAATAGACAGTTTCTGCATCTGGAGCTAGTTGACGTAGTTTTTTAATTGCCTCATCAGCAGTAAAATCTTCCGGCAGTACAATATATTCAGTAGTCATCAAGCCGCCGGCTGTGTTCTCCGGGTATTCCATTAACTCCCGTAGGTCTGCCTCTTCCTTATCTCCCATTAAATCTAAAACTTGATTTAACCTATCTTCATCCAAATCACCCAATAAATCGGCAGCGTCATCAGATGGCATCTCTACAATAATCTTTGAATATCTTTCTATGCCTAGTTCATCAATAATTAGCTTTTGCTGCTCTATGGAAAGCTCTTGAATTATCTCGGCCATCTCTTCATCTGTTAAAAAGTCTGCCAGGAGCCTTCTGTGCTCTGCAGATAGTTCCATTAAAATTTGTGCCTGGTCATAGGGATGAATCTCATCAAAGATTTCCCTAAGCTTTTCCTTGTTGCCCTTTGATAAGTTAAGTACTATTGCATCAAATGTTCCATTAAATAAGGCCAATAAAAATCCCCCCTCATTACCCCTTAGGAGGAGATTTGCTCCTTCAGGGCTGATAAAATCATAGAATTAGTGTTACTTAAAACAACACTGTTAAACTGAGTTTGATTATAAAAACACAAACCCGTACCATCGTCCATGAATTTTATCACCCCTTTCTATATAATGAAAAATAAAGGAGGCAGACCTCTACATCAGTTAATACTACCTTAGAGGAATGTCTCCAACTAAAAAGACCCTCTCTTTTTATTAAAAGGAAGGCCTAATTACCTGTGACCATATACCTATATTTCTGGGAAGTAGACTATGTTCATACAGCAGCCTCACCTACGAGGATATTTAACTATTATAGCTTTACATAACTAATGTATCATATCCTCTTAAAAGGGTCAAATTTTTTCAAACGTCTTATTATCCCTTGAACCTTATCCTTTTGATACTTTAATTTAATAAAAAACCTGCTATTACCAATAACCCTTCTCAGGGGTTTTGTCGCCCACATAAGGAATATACTTATAATGCCGACTAAATACAAAAACCCCCTGGCTATAAGTTTAAATGGAAGTAGGATTATTGATTTTACAATGTTTAGTATCTTTAGGACAGTTTTAATTAAATATTCGTAGATTATTTTTATATATCTAGAGAATATAAGATAGTAAATTAAGGCTCCTAACGCAATACCTAGAAAAACATAAAACCGCACCTCTCCCCAATTTATATAAATTAGGGTTACAAAAACAAGGGCTATCATAAATAGCCAAATTAAAAGATCACCTATATGAATAAATACCTTTCGAGGTCTTAAAAAGCGCCGTAGAATATAATAAAAGTCAAAAATGGCACCCATAGTTAAACCAAGAACGACAGTTGTAAGGAAACTAATTATTTGTTGATCCAAGGGAGTCATTTATGCCACCATGTTACTTGAGTATTCGTTTAATAAAGTTTTTTCTCCGGGCACCCGCTTCCTCCGCATAGAGGAAGTTTTCTACTAAACCAATTACCTGCAGGCTCCCGTCTTCCAGATTTAAGCTGTTTATATTCAGGTCAGTACCCCTAATGATTAAATCACCCATGGAAGTTTTTAGAATTATTTCTTTATCATCATAACTATCAACATGCTTTACTCCTGTAATCTTGATAGATTTTCTATCCTTTACTTCTAAAATATGCCCTCTGGTTTGATCCATATTTCCTTCCCCCCTTCATTAATGGTTATTAAAATAGATTTTATTTTAGAACAGTTGACTACTTATTTGATAAACTTTATTATGAAGTATAATAGGCAGCTTATAGGAGGCCAAATGCCATATATAATTACCTTTCCTTCAATATATCATGCTTTAAACTTTGAAAAAAAATTTGCCAATACTGACTTGACTTTTACATTAAGGCCTGTACCCAGGGAAATTAGTTCCAGCTGCGGGATAGCAGCCCAAATTACCACCGACAAGGGGAGGATAATGAGTATTTGGGAAGAATGTATTATTAGTAAAATTGAAACAGATGGGCTATATTCCATTGAAAGAATAAAAAATAAAAATAAAAACCAGATTACACCAATTATTGAAGGGCAGGTATAATACCTGCCCTTCTTGCCTTAATCCCAGAGATCCTCTATTTGAATATCTTTAAAGAAATACCTCACTATGTCTTCTGGACTGCTGCCCTGTTCCGCCATGGCCCTGGCACCCCATTGACTCATTCCTACTCCATGTCCATAACCCTTCCCAGTAACTACAAGCTGACCGTCTTGAATGCTTATATCATCCCAGAGGGTTGAGCGCATTACCGTACTATCAAGAGCCAGCCTTAGACCTGGCCCGCTTACGGTTACATCTCCCAGTCTAACCTGGGTAGCTCTTCCAGATGGGCCCTTTTCAACCACTTCCACAGTGCTGATCTCGCCGGGATCAGTACCCGTCACCTCCTGAACTGCCTGCCTAACCTGGGATATTGGAAAACTGGCAGTCCATGACTTGTTTTCGGGCAGGGTTATTTCAAAGCCTGGGTCCTCTACACTCTTAATATAGGGAGCCTCCCCTGTAAAAGCAAGACCTTCAGCTGCAGAAGCTGCTGTTAACCCACCACCGTCTGCGTGAAACCATCCGTTGATTAAGTTTCCTTGATATGTGGCAACCTCTCCTCGTGTATCTCCAACAGCCTGCCTCACATTTTCATTAATCCTTTCTGCATCAAAAGCCTGAAACTCTTCTATATCAGTAGACGCATCTGTACCCCTTTGTTCAACCCCACCTTCCTCTATTTTCTTTAAAGTAAAGGTTCTTGCCACTATAGCCTGGGCAGCAAGGGCTTCTCTAGGCCACTGAGGATCCATTTCTGCAGCCACTACTCCCATAAGGTATTCTTCCATCTTCATCTCCCTCACATCTCCGGTTTCATGAAAATATACAGACAACCTGGGTTCTTCCTGATACCTCTGATTTAACGGACTAGGCTTACGAGCAGGACAGCCCACTAAACTTATTAAAAAAGCCACAAAAATGCATAGTATAAGTAGTTTTCTTAAAAACACATTAAACCCCTCCTGTTTTAGTTAGAATACTGCATTTAGATTATCCTAACACCTAAATTTAGTATTATCGGAAGGGCCTAACTTTATTTATGGAATTTATTTACTAAATCTCCTCATACATGCTTTTAGCATCTTCAGTTGAAGCTGTTTTGGGTGTATCTAACACTCTAACCTTGCGAATCCTTGTTCCAAAGTCCAAGCTTAATTCATCTTCAGGCTTCACTTCGGTGCTGGCTTTTGCAGGTCTTCCGTTAATAAGTATCTTTCCTGCATCACATATTTCCTTTGCAAGTGTACGCCTCTTTATAATCCTTGAAACTTTTAAAAATTTATCTAGTCTCAATGACACCCCTCCTTTATCTATTTGCTAGATAGTATGAAAAAATCAGGCCTAAAGTAGCGCCTGATTTTCTTTGATTTAACCTGTTACTCTTTCTTTTAAAGCCTTGCCAGGCTTGAAAGCAGGTACTTTCGTTGCTGGTATTTTAATTTCATCGCCAGTTTTTGGATTTCTGCCTATGCGAGCAGCTCTGTCTCTAACCTCAAATGTTCCAAACCCGACCAGCTGAACCTTATCCCCAGCAGCCAACGCCTCTTCGATTGCTGCAAAAGTGGCATTTACTGCCTTTTCTGCATCTTTTTTAGTAACCTCTGCAGCTTCTGCTACCTTTGCAACTAATTCCATTTTATTCAAACTAAATCCCTCCTAGTTTATATATGTATAAGAGTCTTTTAAGCTAATTCGAGAAATACCAAAGATATCCTGCTTTTTAGATTAATTTTCCTGAAAAAAATGTCAAATTTAATCAATTTTTTTTGCTTCTTCCCAAAGCTTATCCATATATTCAAGGTTTAATTCATTCCAGGTCAATTTTTTTTCCTTCACCTGTCTTTCTATGTAAGAAAATCTTCTTATAAATTTTGCATTGGTACTCTGCAGCGCCTCTTCACAATCAAGTTCCAAGAACCTGCCGACATTTACTATTGCAAAAAACAGATCACCCAATTCTTCCTTTACCCTTGCACCTTCATCAAGCTTAATAACCTCTTCAAGCTCACCCAGTTCCTCTTTAACCTTAAGCCAGGGACCCTCAATGCTGGGCCAATCAAATCCAACCCTGGCCGCCTTTTTTTGTATTTTTTCAGCCCTCATTAAAGCAGGAAGATTTCTGGGAATATCTTCAAGGACCGAGCCTTTTTCTTTTTCCTTTTCCTTTATATTCTCCCAGTTTATTACCACTTCACCGGCAGAATCAACCTGCAAACCTTCAAACACATGGGGATGTCTTCTAATGAGCTTTTCAGTTATTCCCACAATTATATCATTAATATGGAAAGAACCCTGCTCTGAGGCAATTTGAGCATGAAATACTATCTGTAGTAGTAAGTCTCCCAATTCCTCGCACAATTTATTCACGTTTTTGTCATCAATTGCATCTAAAACCTCATAGGCCTCCTCAATCAAATATTTTTTCAAGGAGCTGTGGGTTTGTTCCTTATCCCATGGGCATCCGTCAGGGCCCCTTAGCCTGTCCATAACTTTAACAAGGTCACCAAGGCAATATTTACAGTCAGCTGTTTCATCATACCTCCTCCTGCCTGGCCTTTGTTTCACCATGGACGGCACATAAATACTTGTCAGGTGATCAATCCAGTCAATTCTATCTAATTCATATAAGGGGGTAGATATGATAACCTCTTGTGATGGTATGCCTGCAGCCTTCACAACCTTTATATAATGCTCATCTGGATAATGCTCCATCAATGTGAGCTTTAATTCTGAGGCCACCATTTTGTTGTAGACCTGTGTAAAAAGAATTGGCACCTCGTGATTTAACTTACTTTCATCAAAGCTCAAGGCATCTAAAATAATTAGGCCATGGCACGGGTCTATTTTTAATGCTCCATAGACAGCCTCTAAGCCACTAGGAGCCGATACTATATCCACTTTAATATCCCCAGCGTTTTTAATAAGGAGTGCAACTGTTTCCTCAGCTACCATGGGATGACCTGGAACACCATATATTATTTTATCTTTATTTCTTTCAACCTCTGAGATTAATATATCCACTATCTCAGTGTATACATCTTCAAAGGCATCATGCTTTTCATAAATACTATCAAAGGACTTATATTCTATCCCCATGACTTGTAAATCCTCAACAACTGGATGCTTTCCTGTTCGCAAGAAAATGGGAGCTCCACTCTCAAGTATTCTTAAATTTTTCACAGGAAGTGCATCAATACTGCCAGAGCCTAATCCCAGAACAGTTATTTTCATTTCATCGCCTCACAATTTTAAATCTTAGCAGCATCTTAGTTAGTTTCGCCCCAATACCAGGTATCATTTCTAGATCTGATGCCTTAACACCTCCAAAAAATAGTATAACCAAACCATAAACTATTCCCCCTATTAAAATAGACGCTAAAACTGCTAAACTATTTCCTGCCAAATTAAATATTAGACTATAGGACCATAATACTGCAAAGCTCATTATTATTACCCCAATCAATGGTACAACAAGGGTTTGATACCATGCAACAGCAAAACCAATGTTTTTTTGCAAATCTCGATAATTTAAGATAACTGCAACTGAAAACCCTATTGCCGTGGCATATCCGGCACCTCTTATCCCAAATTCAGGTATGGCAACAAGTATATAATTTAATATAGCCTTGATCATGATACCAACTAAAAGGTTTTTAACAGGCAAATATGTCTTTCCTGTACCCTGCAGGGCACCACTTGTAGTCTGGTATAAACCAAGGAGCAGTGCAGTTGGTGCAAGTACTGCTATACTGCCTCCTACCTCTGCAATGTTATACAAAAGAATTGCAATGGGTGTTGCCAAAAGCCACAATCCTACAGCTGCCGGCATACACAGCAAACAGGTTATCCACATAGCAACACCTATCCTTGCCCTGGCCTGCCGGATGTTTTTGTTTGCCAGAGCCTCAGATACTGCAGGCACAAGACTAACGGCCAGGGAAACAGTAATTATTGTTGGCAGATTAATTAATGTGTTAGCCATGCCGGAAAACTGCCCAAACAGCTCTGTGGCCCTGGCTATAGAGTACCCGGCCACCTGCAGCCTTAAGGGAACTATGGTTGCATCTATTAACTGCATTACAGGCATTACCAGGCCCCCCAGGGAAAGGGGCACTGCTATAAATCCAATTCTCAGCATAATAGAGATTATTGGTTCTTTTCCCAGGGATCTATATGATGGCTTAACTCCATATTTCCCCCTGTATATTATGTAAAACAATATCAGGACCAGGGCCGCCCCAATACTGCCTGTTACAGCCCCAAAGGCAGCCCCAGCTGCTGCAAACTCAATACCATGGGGCAGCAAGAGGTAAGCCAGAGTCAGTACAGTGACAACCCTGATTAATTGTTCAAAAACCTGGGATAAAGCAGTTGGAAGCATGGTTTGATTTCCTTGAAAGTATCCCCTGAAAGCTGAAGCAATGGCAGTTACAAAAATGGCAGGAGATATAGCTATAATGGCATAAAAGGCCCTTTCATCATACAATACATTGCCGGCAAGCCAGTATGAGTTAAAATAGAGCAGTACTGAAAACATGGCGCCGATTATAGTAAGGAGCATAAGAGAAACCCAAAATACCCTTTTGCCTCCTTGATAATCTCCCCTGGCATTTTTCTCTGCCACTAAAATTGATATGGCAACAGGTATACCAGCTGTGGATAAAGCAAGAATCATTGTGTATACCGGGTAGGCCATCTGGTAAAGCCCCATGCCTTCCCCGCCAATTAACCTTGCCAGGGGTATTCTATATAATGCACCCATCAATTTTACTATAATCCCTGCAAGAGATAGGATAAAAGCACCCTTTAAAAAATTTTGGCCCGTCATATGCTTACCGCCTTTTCCCCTTTTTAATATCTTATAACGGACCTTTGAATAATAGAAATAAAAAAAGTGGCCAAAGCCACTAATTCTATTTAATACTACATTATGATACTAAATTTCATACATTTATTGTTCCATTTGTTTTGCTAAAAACCCTGCTGCTGTTTCTGCAAGCTTCAATTCCATGTCGCCCATCTTATGTCCAGGTTCCTTTGAGCATAAAATTACTGCACCAATGGGGTCTCCTTCAGCAATAATAGGGGCTATCACTTCAGAAGTGAACTTGCAGTCTTCTTCATCTTCAGTTATGGCACATTCCTTACACAAATTATGCTTTCCAGGATCATTAATGAGTACGGACTTTCTTTCTTCCATGACCTTTTCTACTGCTGCTCCAATAGGTTTGTTTAGAAACTCCTTTTTAGGAGCGCCTGAAACAGCTATTATATTATCTCTATCGGCAATACAAGCTATATGACCTATTGCTTCATAGAGTGAATCGGCATATTCCTTAGCGAAATCTCCTAACTCTCCTATGGGAGAATACTTTTTCAAAATAACTTCGCCTTCACGGTCAACGAATATTTCCAATGGATCCCCTTCACGGATTCTTAAGGTTCTACGTATCTCCTTGGGTATTACAACACGGCCAAGGTCATCTATTCGCCTAACAATTCCTGTAGCTTTCATTAACTCTTTCTCCCTCCTTTTCATCAAGGTTAAAGCCTGTAAGGCGCTTTATATTGTTAGTATATAGCAATAAACAACCATTTATTCTTTTTTTTCCATTGCTTAAAAAACTTGTTTAAACAATATGCAGCGGAACTGGTGACAATCAACTCCTTTTTGATATTATACGTCTTCCCTTGCCAAAGAATTTTTGTTTTTCTTATATTGCCCTTTAAAGAAAAATCTATGCAAAATAAAAATCCCTGCAGTTGTATTAGCTTGCAGGAATTTCAGGTACTATTTGTATTTGTTAGCCTTTTAAATTTAAAAATTTTTATGAAACTGAGTATGATTTTCCACTTTATTAAAAAACCCTTTTATTTCTAAATGAGGTTCATCTAATACCGCATCATAAATTTTATCAAATATAACTATAGGCACATAAACTTTTACTTCCCATTTTTCACCAGGCTTTATATCTAGTTTATTATATTGTGCTTCAATCTTAAATTGGTTTTCAACATATCCGTTGTCTATTTTTATGGGATAAGAAAAATATATTATATTTTGTTTTATACTATAAGTAGTTCCGTTTTCCAATTGATAAGTATAAATGTCCATTTCACCATCTCGTGTTATCGAAACTATCTCTGCTGTTATTTTATCTAATTCCATTATATTTAAGGGTTTTACTTTATTATTAGCTTGGCATCCAAGGTTATAAATAACTAAAATCACTAGGATACACAAAACTAAAATAGTTGCTCGAGCCTTAATATTTATATTCATTGTATGCCTCTCTTTTTTGTACAATTGACTTTGATTTCATATTTCTTACCTCCAA
The DNA here is from genome assembly GCF_000620305.1 of Desulfitibacter alkalitolerans DSM 16504. NCBI lineage: Bacteria > Bacillati > Bacillota > Clostridia > Neomoorellales > Desulfitibacteraceae > Desulfitibacter > Desulfitibacter alkalitolerans. The sequence continues at coordinate 52,064 of NZ_JHVU01000021.1, forward strand.
TAATTTATATACATATAATTTTATAAAGATATAATACTATTGCGATTTTTTTCAAAGACATCTATAAGGGTGATTTGCAAGTAGTTTCAACAATTACTCAGCAAATATTTCAGCTTTGTGTCCGGCATAGATATATCTTTGTTTTGTTATTTTTAAAGTTCCTTATATAAGTATATTGTTCATTAATTTCCGTTTTGTTTGTCCAAGTCAATAATACATAGACTGGGATAATCATCATCTCCCAAATATGCTATAAATGCTATTTTCCGACTGCTCGGGCTGATTGAACCACCAATTATATAACGTATGTTTGATATCCTTAAAATTTCATTTAAATTAATATCTAGTATTTGTAAGTAAGTATCTCCTGATGATGTCTTGTCAATGACATTAATTTGAATGATATCTTTAGATATGTCTATAATATTAATAGCTTGTTTATCACTATAGTTTTTAGAGGTCAGGGTCAGATCATCGTGATTCATTATGTCAAGTTTTGCAGGATATTCCTGGAAGATACCTTCGTGTACTAATAAAATATTTTCATTTTGCCAAAAAGCAATACTTCTTTTATCATAGATTAGCCTGAAGGAATTATTTACAAGGTCAATCCTGTATACTTCTATATCATAATTTTCCTTGGCAGCAACGAATAATGCCTCGGTACCATCACAATTTATTTTAAACCAGCAATTTACTAAATTTTGAGCAGGTCTAATGTCAAGTAAATGTTGAATTTCTCTACTATTTAAATCAAAAATGTATACCTTTCCATTGTCAAAACATAGCAAATTGCCATCAGGAAGGAATGCGTTTGCCCAAATATCTCTTTCAAATCTAATTTCTTCAAAAGCAGCTTGATCTTTAGAAACCACCAAAGCGGCTTCATAACCACTAATTAGAAGATTATTGTCGTCTGCATTAAGAATACTAAGGTGATTTCCTGGATCTTCTGATAACTCCCCTTCATAAATTTGCTTGACAGTACCTGAATTAATGTCTAGCAATTCAATTTTTTTGGTTCTTAAACTCTCTCTATTTTGTTTCATAACGAGTAATTCACTCTCATTTAAAAACTCTACATAACGAAATCTATAATGTTCTCTATCTGGCATTTTATTTATCTTTCGAACGAATATTTCATTCTCATTTAAAAACTCTACATAACCAAGTCTATTTTGGTCTTCATCTACCATCGAGGGTTCTGAATCACTCATTACTGTACATCCAACCATAAGTGTTGAAATTAGCAAAATAAAAAATATTATCCTTTTCATGTAATTCGCTCCTTGAAAGAGCAATATGCATAACATAGCCAAGCTATGCTATGCATATTGCATTATTTTCTACAGATACCAGGTCATAAAGCCATATGGTATTCGTGTGAGGAGATAACAATCAAATATTATTTATTTGCTCGAGTGTGTAACTCAATTCCAGCAAAGCATTTAAATTGCTTACGCCAAGTCTTTCAACAAGTTCTTCTTTGAGTTGTTCATCAATTGAACTTTGCAGAGCCATAACATTATCGTTCCACTTATGTCCTTTGATAAACTAATTAACAAACTTTTATTTAATTCATATTTTATGTATTTTTAGCTTTATTTCATATAGATATCCTCCAAAAAGGAGTTTTCATTGCACCAAAAGGTCCTTTTATCCTATGAATGTATTTCGATAGCACATAAAAAACTTACCTTGGATAAAAAACAGTTTATATACAATATTTTTCACGAAACACTTTCAGTTTTTCAAGTGTTATTAGAGCAGTTTCTTCTGTATTGGCCATCTTTATACTATAAGTCTTCTTTCCCCATGGGGTGATCTCCTTAACAAAGCCCACATTTATTATATAGCCTTTGTGGCAACGGAACAGTTTATTGCTGTCAACTCGTTCATATATTTGTTTAAGGCTTTCATAAGTGGAGAAAATCCCCTGGGTTGTATAGATGTTTGTTTTATGCTCAACCCGTGTTATCAAAATAATGTCCTTGATATTTACTAAGCTGCATTTTTCATTGGAAGATATCATGAACTTTTGGCCCTGGCAATCTAACTGTTGCGAAATATCTTTCACAAAATTCTCATGATAGCTCTCTGCTTTTAATTCAATGATCCTGTTTACTGTTTGATTTATACGTTCTAGATCAAAGGGTTTAATAAGATAATCGAAAGCATAAACCTGAAAGGCTTCCTGCATATAGTTGTCATAGGCCGTTACAAAAATAATAGCAACTCGGGGATTATGCTCAAAAATAACCCTGGCTGCTTCTACTCCATTTACTTCCGGCATGTCCACATCCACAAATATCACATCAGGTTTTAATTCTTTTGTCATTTGTATCAATTGTTTACCATTTTCCGCTTCCCCAATTATCTCCACATTGGGAATTTCATTTAACACTTGTTTTAAAACTAGTCGCATTGCTGGATCATCTTCAGCTATTATTATCTTTAACATTTTAAATGCACCTTTCATATAATAATTAATTCTACTTATTAGTACCAAAAGTAGCCATTTTGTTACACTATAAAATAAAAAAAGTCCCCTTTCATGAGGATTAAGTGTGTTTTGAGTTTAAAACAAAAACAAGACAAGGGAAGCGTCCCTGTGTCTTGTTGTGTCTTGCTTGTTGTTATTTATTGTTTTCCTTTTCCTTTTCTATGAGGTAATTGACTATTTCAGCTTCTGCATAAACCTTTGTAAAGTACTCATCAAATACCGCATTCTTTTCGTCATGAAGTATATAGCCTTCAATTTCTTCTCTTAGCTGTTCAAAGGTTTCTTTTTTATCCTCTGCTAGAATTATATGGTAGCCGAAGCTTGATTCTACAGGCTCCTGGCTGTAATTACCAACTGAAAGCTCATAAGATCCCCTGGCAAATTTGGGGTCAAGGTAAACATCATTTTCTGTGAAATAATATTCCATCTTTCCGCCATCTTTAGCTGTACCAGGATCATCACTGTACTGTCTTGCAAGTTCTGCAAAATCCTCTCCTGCATTAAGCCTGGCAATTAATCCTTGAGCCTTTTCTTTTGCTGCTTGTTTCTCTTCATCAGTTGCTGTTCCCTCTCTGGCCTCTATTAGGATATGACTAACCTTCATTGTTATTAGATACTGCTTATTTTCTTCGTAAAACTCTCTTAGAGCCTCATCTTCGGCATTAACATCCCTGGTAACATGATTAAACAGCTTTTCCATAATCAACTGCTGTTCTACAAGTTCTCTTACATCCTTTTCAGTAAGAAAGCTATCCTCTAAAGCCTTTTTAAAGTTTTCCTCGCCCATTGATTCCTTGATTGCCTTAAGTTCATCATCTACCATACCTGCTTCCAGGGTTATACCCTCAGCTTTTGCTGCCTGCTTAATCAAAGCATATTCAATCATTTCACTAAGAAGGTATTTGCGAAACTCACTTCTCTGTTTTTCTCCTTCTTCCCCTTCAAATGAGTGCCCTTGGGCTTCCATGGCTTTAACATACTTTTCTAACCTATCCTCTAACACATCGGATTTTATTTCCTCTCCATTAACAATGGCCACTACCTCAGCTTTTTTCCCACATGCGGTAAATATGAAAGCTACTGCAATAATCAACAATATTGCTATAATTTTAAGTTTATTAAGTTTCAAGTCCAGCCACCCTCTCTAATATATAAAATACAGTCTTGTGCCATTATAACAGTACTAGTGCTTTCCTTCAAGAGCAGCCAGCTTAAGAAAAATATTTTCCAGAAGGTCCAGAATCTCTTTTTGATTTAATTTATTGGTCCTTAACTTTATTACCAGACCCCTTGCACCAGAGAATGAAACCCTTCTATCCATGCCCCTTGCAAGCTCAAGAAGCTTTTCACCCTTGACACTAAAAGCTGGTGCAAAACATATTTCTATCTCGTCTCCTACATGCTTAATCTTTGTTACCATTAATTGCTTGGCCATGACCCTGATTCTTGTAAGAATTATCAAATTCTTACTTTCTACTGGCATTTCGCCATATCTGTCAACTAGGCTTTCTTCAATGTTCTTTACCTCTTCAATGGTTTCACAGTTACCCAACTCCTGATATATATCCATGATCTGACTGCTATCTGGTACATATTTGTTGGAAACATATGCTGAAACATTAACTTCAATTTCTAAGGCCTCTTTATCCCTTTCCTTCTGCCTCTCACCCTTTAACTGCCTGACAGCATCCTCTAATAGTCGACAGTATAGATCAAAACCTATTGCAAGCATGTGTCCATGCTGCTCAGGACCAAGAATATTACCTGCTCCCCTGATTTCTAGGTCTCTTTTTGCAATTTTAAACCCTGAGCCAAATTCTGTAAACTCTCTAATAGCTGCCAGTCTCTTTTCTGCCTGTTGATTCAGGACCTTATTCTTTCTATATGTGAAGTAAGCATAGGCAATTCTATTTGTCCTGCCGACTCTTCCTCTTATCTGGTATAATTGTGATAGTCCTAGCTTATCTGCTTCATCTACAATTAGAGTATTCACATTGGATATGTCTAACCCGTTTTCAACAATTGTAGTACAAAGTAAAACCTGATGGTTGCCCTCTATAAAATTGAGCATGACACTTTCAAGCTCATCCTCTCTCATTTTACCATGGGCAACTCCTATGGATGCATCAGGCACCATTTTTTCAAGGTATATCCTAACCCTATCTATGTCCTCAATTTTATTGTGTATATAGTACACCTGCCCCCCCCTGTCCAACTCTTTACGAATTGCATCTCTTACAAGGTTATCACTATATTCAATAACATAGGTTTGTACAGGATATCTATCCTCAGGAGGCGTTTCAATTACGCTCATGTCTCTCACTCCGGCAAGAGCCATATGCATTGTCCTTGGGATGGGGGTTGCAGTTAATGTCAATACATCAACATTTTTTCTAATCTGCTTGATCTTTTCCTTATGGCCAACTCCAAATCTCTGTTCTTCATCAATGACCAGCAAGCCCAGATTTTTAAACTTAATATCAGCTGAAAGAAGGCGATGGGTACCAATTACAATATCAATTGTGCCCTTTTCTAACCCTTCCACAACTTGCCTTTGCTCCTTATTTGTCCTGAATCTACTAAGGGTATCAATGACAACAGGGAAGTCTGCAAAACGCTCTAGAAAGGTTTTATAGTGCTGCTGGGCCAAAACTGTAGTTGGTACCAAAACAGCCACTTGTTTTGAATCTCTAACTGCTTTAAAGGCAGCTCTAAGAGCAACCTCAGTTTTGCCATAACCAACATCCCCACATATAAGCCTATCCATGGGCTTTGGCTTCTGCATATCTCTTTTAGTATCCCCAATGGCCTTTAACTGGTCAGGGGTCTCAGTATATGGAAAGGCTTCTTCAAATAATTCCTGGAGATTATCATCAGGTGGAAAGGCATGGCCTTCCAGGGTTTCTCGTGATGCATATAGTTCTAATAGTTGTTTGGCCATTTCCTGGACTGATTCTTTGACCCTGCCCTTAACCTTTTGCCAGTCTGTACCGCCTAACTTGTGAAGTTTTGGCCTGTGCCCTTCGGCACCTACATATTTTTGTATTAACTCCACTTGATCTGTTGGTACATAAAGCTTATCCTGTCCAAAGTATTGGATATTCAAATAGTCCCTGTAGACTCCACCGACTTTTAGATGCTCAATCCCCAAATATTTACCAATTCCATGCTGGACGTGGACAACAAAGTCTCCAACTTTAAGCTCACCATAATGACCAACCTTGGCTCCTTCTTTAAATGTCCTTAGAACCTTGCCATGCTTTTTCCTTCCAAACAGCTCCTCATCTGAAATTACTGCAAGCTTTATGGAGGGTATCTCAAATCCCTTGACAAAGCTCCCAAGGGTAATAAAAGACTTGCCATTTATCTCATCAAGGGAGGTAATTTTTTTAAGAAAGGGAATTTCTATTTTTTCTTCCCACAAATATTCCTTAAGTCTGTTTGCCCTTTCACTGGAAGAGACAGTAAAGACAACTGTATATCCTCTCTTTTTCCATGCTCTATATTCATCCAGCAGTAGCTTTATTTTCCCATGAAAGGGAGGTATGCTTTTCCCGGTAAAGCTTACTATGTTTGCCAATTCAGTATTAGGTATTTCTCTTGGCAGGGACGATAAATAGGTTACATTATGGATTTTTATGAGTTCCACTACCTCTTGGCTGGTAAAATTGGCACCCTGCAGGCCCGGAAGAGCTTTTCCAATATCTAGGAGCTCTGTTAAATTATTTAGCCTTTCTTCTTCAAGTCTTTTCAGGGTTTCAAAAACCTTAATAGGTTCAGAAACCATTATTAATGGTTTATTGACAAAGTATTCAACTATGCTTACCTGAGTTTCATAAAAAAATGGCTGCAACTTGTCAAGATCAACGGACCATAAATCATTTTTTAGATAGCCTAGCCATTCGTCAACCAGGTCTTTTAACTTTCTGGCAGCATTTCGCTTTCCCTTTGCTGCCAGCTTCTGAACATATTCCTCCCCATGACTTGAAAGCTTACCAATGGCTCTTTGACGTCTTTGCTCATCTACAATGAGCTCCCTGGCCGGAGGTATAACAAGGTTAAGGATTGTCCCCTTTGACCGTTGTGAAGCTGCATCAAAGCAGCGCATTGTTTCAATTTCATCGTCAAAAAACTCAATTCTTACCGGGTCACTGAAATTAAAGGGATAAATGTCCAAAATGTCTCCTCTGACACTAAACTGGCCTGAGCCCTGAACAAGATCAACCCTTTCATAGCCCAGCAGAACCAGGCTATCTATTAACTGGACATGATCATAGCTGGTCCCAACCTCAATCTCTATATGGGCATTTTTAAAGACATCCCTGGGAAGCATTTTTTGACTCAAGGTCTCAATTGGCAAAACCAGGCAGCGAATCTCTCCCTTTATTAACCTTGATAATACCTTTATTCTCTCCTCAGTAAGCTCATAGCTTTTGGCATAAAGACCATGGAGCAGTATTTCCCTTGGTGGTAAATAATCTACTTCTCCCTCTTGAAAAAAATTAAGCAAGTCATACATCATGTTTTTAGCTTCAGATACAGTTTCTGTAATAATCACCAGGGGCTTTTTAACCTCATATGCTGCAGACCCAATCCAGTAGCTTTGCTGGCTGTCCGTCAAGCCATGTATTAACTGGCCAACTGCCGGCTTGCGTAGATTATTTGTATAATTATTAAAATCTTCATTTGTTTGCAGCATTCCGCTGATTTCCCTTAAAACCAAAAATATCACCCCATAATCCCATGTAAGCTGCAGTTCCGATCATAACCTCAGGCGCCTTACAATTTTTGCAAAACAATATCCATAACAAATTTATTCCAAGAAATATGAACTATTGCTGCAATTAGTAAGGCTATGTAGATACTTCCTAATAATATAAATAACCCATATGTAATTATACCTAATATGGTGTGAGAAACAAGACTCACCATGGCTCCCAAGCTTTTTTTGGTATTTTTATAGTCCATTACGGCTTCTGCAAACCCAAAAACTATGTGGGTAAGAATAATGGATGTATTAAAAATCAAAGCTAATCCAGTTTTAAAAAGCTCTTCCGCAAAAGGCCCAAAGAATACCACTCCCTTGAGGCCTTCCTTTGAAAAAATATATCTATCAAAAACCCATGCCATTAAGCTTGCCATTAGACCAGCAATAATAAAAGCCATTTTTATCTCCTGTTTAACAATCTAATCCAGATATTTTCTATTATATAAATTCATGGCCCTTTCTATGTCCCCTGACAGTAATTTTTCAACAGCCTCTCCGGCCTTGGGAATAACTCTTTTTATTATTTCCCATTCCTTATGATCAAAAATACCCAAAACATGGTCAATGGTAGCGTCTTCATTCCTGCCAATACCTAACTTGATTCTGATTATTTCATTAGTATTTAAGTGATTTATAATAGACTGCATACCCTTATGCCCTCCAGAGGAACCAGAGGGTCTAATTCTAATTGTTCCAATCTCTAAATCTAAATCGTCATAAATAACTATAACATTTTCTACAGGTATTTTGTAAAAGTTCACTAGACCTCCGACACACACTCCGCTTAAATTCATGTATGTCTGGGGCTTTACTAATAAAATTTTCTCATGATTGTGGTAGCCTTCAGCTATCAGCCCTTTTTCCTTGGTCTTACTAAAATCCAATTTCCAGATATCAGCAAGGAAATCCACAACCATAAAACCGATATTGTGTCTGGTTGCTTCATATTTTTTTCCAGGATTGCCTAATCCAGCAATTAATTTCACCTTTTTTACCCCCCATGCATCTTAAAAACCTGGCATTAGCACCAGGTTTTTATTGAATATATGTGATTTTACTCTGTATCTTCAGCTTCGGGAGCCTCTTCAACCGCCTCTTCACCTGGACCCTCAATATGAGTTTCTGCCTCTTCAGCTTCTTCTTCAGCCCTTGGTGCTGACACGCTTACAACTACAGTGCTAGGATCCTCAACTATTTCTACTTTATCAGGGGTTTGTACATCAGCAGCTGTTATACTATCCCCTATTTGCAAATTAGTAATATCCACTTCAATTGAACCTGGAATATCTCCAGGCAAACAACGCACACTGATTTCTCTTAGCTGTTGTTGAACAATGCCACCCTCTGCTGCACCCATACTTTCTCCAACAAGAGAAATGGGAACAACTGTATTAAGTTTTTCAGACATGGATACTTGATAAAAGTCTAGATGTACCAGGGTGCCTTTGAAGGGATGTCTTTGGACTTCCTTTAAAATCACATTATATTCTTGAGGACCATTATCCTTATGTAGACTAATCTTGGCAAATGCATTTTCTCCACTTTTAGCAATAATCTTTTCCAATTCCTTTTCGGGAACAAGAATTGAAGTATTCTCAACTTCCTTTCCATATAATACGCCTGGAACAAAACCCTCTCTTCTAACTCTACTATTAGAACCTTTTGTTTGTTCATTACGCATTTGGGCTTGAATTAGAACTGTTTCCATTTTTGTCACCTCTCAAAATTCACTAATTTATTTAATAGTGTAACCTAATTTTAGCATAATACGTCTACCATGTGAATATTATCTTCCAAAGGACTCTTAAAGGAGGATGATCTGTCATGAACTTTAGGGGCAAAAACATCCATGGTAAAATAATTATAAGTTTACAGAATGGACAACATATTGGCAAGTTAAAGGGACTAGTTATTGACCCTGAGAACATTACTGTTGCTGCACTATTAATTGAAAGTAAGGCCCTATTTAAGGATAAAATGATAATCCCTTACGACAAGGTGCATAGTGTGGATGAAATAATAACCGTAAAAAACAGCAGCTGCCTGGAGAAAGCATCTAAAAGCACACTTACCGGAAGGCTGGTGAAACAAAACTTCAACCTCTTTGGTGCTAGAATAATAACTGAAGATGGTTCCATCCTGGGAACAGTAGAAGATTTTACCCTAGATGTAAAAACAGGTAAAGTCATGTCCTTGCTGGTGACAGGCAAAGTCTTTGAAAAATATTTTAAGGGTACGGCAGAGCTTCCTGTTTCCCAGATTATTACCATTGGCAGAGATGCAATAATAGCAAAAGCAGGTTCAAAGGAAGCCCTTCTCATATCAGATGATGCCCTGGCAGAAAAAATAGAGACCATCAAAGACTCAAGTGCTAAATTATGGAGCACAACAAAAGATTCCACTATAAAATGGTCAAAGCAGCTGTCAGCCACTCTTAAAAACCTTACTTCTTCAAAGGAAGATACTCAGCAAAATCACCAGGAAGCCTCTTTAGAGGAAACTGATCCCCAAGAACCGAAGGAAAAACAAATTATAGAAACTATCACTAATCCTGAACCAGAAGAAAAACAAGATAAAAAGCTCTAGTCAAAAAGCTTGCTCACTGAAAGATGCTCATGGATGCGAATCATGGCTTCTCCCAGTAAAGGTGCAATAGACAGCACCTTTAACTTTTTTGGCAGGTTTTCTTCCTGGATGGGTATTGTATTTGTAACAACAAACTCTTCAAAGGGAGCATTTTCTATTCTCTCTAGAGCTGGATGAGAAAGTACCGGGTGAGTACAGCAGGCATATACCTTTTCTGCTCCTCTTTCAAGCAAAGCAACTGCACCACCACAAATTGTACCTGCAGTATCTACAATATCATCAGTCATGATGACATTTTTACCCTTGACCTTACCAATAATATTCATAACTTCTGCCTGGTTAGGAGCAGGTCTCCTTTTATCAATAATGGCTATTTCAGACCCAAGTCTTTCAGCTAAATCTCTTGCCCTGGTAACCCCTCCAATATCAGGAGAAACAACAATGAAATTTTCCAGTCTCATCTTTTTAAAATGCTCAGCTAAAATAGGAACACCAATTAGATGGTCAAAGGGTATGTCGAAAAAGCCTTGAATTGCATTGGCATGTAAATCCATGGCTATCACCCTGTTAGCACCTGCAGCAGTTATTAAATTTGCCACAAGCTTTGCAGATATGGGATCCCTGGCCTTAACCTTCCTTTCCTGCCGTGCATAACCATAATAGGGTATTACAGCAGTTATCCTTTGAGCAGAGGCCCTTTTTAGCGCATCAATCATTATTAGCAGTTCCATAAGGTGTTCATTAGCCGGACTGCACGTGGGCTGGATAACATAAACATCGGCACCACGAACACTTTCATTTATAGCAATTGAAATTTCCCCATCTTTAAATCTTTGAATCAGTGCACATCCAAGGGGTATGCCCAGATAATCAGATATCTCCTCCGCGAGACGAGGATGAGCATTACCTGTAAATAGTTTAATTTTTTTCTTAAAACTAGACATTTTAAACCTCCGCGACATCAAGATATAAACATAGTAGTTTTCTATATTTATTGACAAAATCCTCTAAAATTCTACTTTTTCTTTCTCTCAGTCCAGTTTAAAATATTTCTTTGCTTTTGTCTAGCAACTGCTAAAGCTTCCGCAGGAACATCCTGGGTTATTGTGGATCCTGCTCCTATGGTTGCGTTTTTACCAACAGTCACTGGAGCAACCAGGTTAGTATTGCTGCCTATAAAGGATCCATCTTCTAAAACTGTCTGCCATTTATCCTTACCATCATAATTACAAGTAATTGTACCGGCTCCAACATTGACATTTTCCCCAATACTACAGTCACCTATATAGGACAAATGGGGAATCTTGCTGTTTTTATCAACAAAAGACTTTTTGATTTCTACAAAGTCTCCAATTTTTACATTATCAGCCAGCTTTGTGCCCGGCCTTAAATAACTAAAGGGACCAATCACACAATTTGAACCTATTTCTGCGCCAATGGAAATTGTATTATTAATATGAGTAAAGCTGCCCACATGGGTATTCTCTAAGCTGGTATGAGGACCAATTATACAATCTTCCCCTATTTTAGTATCTCCCTTTAAATGGGAAAAGGGAAGCACAACTGTATCCATGCCAATCTCTACTGAGGTTTCAATATATGTAACTTCCGGGTCAAAAATGGTAACACCCTCTAACATCCATTTTTCATTTACCCTTTTTTGAAATACCTTTTCTGCTTCTGCCAGCTGCACCCTATTATTGATTCCTGAAATTTCAAGGGGATCCTCCACAGCTATAGCCTCCACCCTTTGGTTCCGTTTTACTAGTATTTCTATAACATCTGTTAAATAGTATTCTCCCTGCTTGTTCTCAGGTGAAATTTCCTTTAAAGCACCAAATAAAGCTTCTCTATTGAAGCAGTAGGTACCGGAATTTATTTCCTTAATGGCCCTTTCCTGGGGCAGGGCATCCCTTTCTTCAATGATCATTTTCACCTGTCCCCTGGCATTTCTTACAATCCTTCCATAATTGGATGGATCTGAAAGAATAGCTGACAATATTGTTGCAGAAGCTTTGGTTTCCTGATGATGCTTCAGAAGCTTTTGTAGGGTTAAACCAGTTAAAAGTGGCGTGTCTCCGCACAAAACAACTATGGTATCAATCCCTTTACTAAGATATGGCTCTGCCTGGATAACGGCATGACCTGTACCAAGCTGCTTTTCCTGCAAGGCATATTTGTACTTATCACCTAACTCCCCTTTTACTTCCTCTGCCTGATGACCAACCACTAGTATACTTTCTTCAACGCCAATATATGAAGCCGCTTGACAAACGTGCCATATAAGGGATTTACCTGAAACCTTATGCAGGACCTTTGGGATTTTTGATTTCATACGGGTTCCCTTACCGGCTGCAAGTACAATGGATGCTATCATTAATATTCCTCCTTAAAACGTTGCTGCCTGACTGTTTAGCACTTGTTTTTTTTAAAATAAGAATACCATATGCCATATGAAAAAGAAATCTTGAGAGTTGCAGCAAAAAATTAAGGAGCAACAAATGCTCCCTAATGATAATTCTTACATGGCTTCGTCATATGCTTTTAACACTGCAGATTGGATAGTCTCTCTGGCTGATGAACAAATTGGGTGAGCTATATCTCTAAACTCACCATCGGGCATTTTACGACTAGGCATTGCAACAAACAAACCGTTCTGACCTTCTATAACTTTTACATCATGGATCACAAAAGCATCGTCCAAGGTTACAGATACAATTGCCTTCATCTTGCCATCTTGATTAATCTTTCTAATTCTTACATCAGTAATATTCAAGCCCTCACCACCCTTCATTTGTGCACATTACTAGCGTAGTTATTAATAATTCTTCGCCTGGCATAAAATTCCTTCTTGTTTCCTTATAATTTTACTCAAAATTTTTATATTTTAAACATTTTTACCAAAATGTAGTTTATTTTTTTAATTCTAACTGTAAATTTGGCTTAATAAAGGGATTTTCTGGATTATGGCTGAAGGTTTCCATTTCAAACAATGAATAATACTCTTTTACCAGCTTTCTTTCCGGTTCTATGGTGCTTAACAATACGCCAATTCCCTTGACTTCTGCTTTAAATTCCTTCATTAAGTCCAAACACCCGCCAATGGTGCCCCCACCCCTCATAAAGTCGTCAATAATTAATACTGATGAATTCTCCTTCATTGCCCTTCTAGGTAAAGACATGGTTTGGATTCTATTGGTAGAGCCTGATACATAATTAATATTTACTGAAGTCCCCTCAGTTACCCTGCTGTGATCCCTGATTATTACCAGGGGCACCCTAAAAACCTGGGCAGTCATAAGGGCAAGGGGTATTCCCTTGGTTTCCACAGTAACTATATAGTCAGGATTTGCTGCCTTATATTTCGTAGCAAAAATTCTCCCCAGCATCTGGGAGTGGTACGGATCAAATATAATGTCACTGGTGTACAAAAAACCTCCCGGCATGATCCTGTCATAATCATTTAACAAAACAGCCACCTGGTCCAGGTATTGTATTATTGCACCTTCCTCTATCCATGGGTAATACTTAATCCCTCCCGCAGCCCCAGCTATTGTTACTATTTCCCCCTTTTGCTCCCTTTCCAGGGTCTCCTTGACAAAGGTAATATCTTCACTAATGGTAGATTTCACAACCTTAAAGATGTTTTCGAAATAGTTTAATGTAAATAGCTTCCCAGGATTATCAAAGAGAATTTTACTAATAATCAACAGCCTTTCTGCCCTGCGCAGCTTATTCATAAGTACACCTGGTCCTTTCAATTACACTTTTTACAAGTTGGAGGTCACTTGGCTTATCCACATCAATACCAATCTCTGGATATGGGCTAATTACTGCCCTGCCTTTCACGCCTAATAGGTTTGAAAACTTTTCCTCCGCTTCTTGTAAGGTTAGTCTTCTAGTAACCAGCTTTAAAATGAATCTCCAGCCTATCAGGCTGCTAAGTGCCAGGGGACTTTTTCTAAGCTTGACAAGCCTTTTTCCCTTTTCAGCGCATTTATGAACTATGTTTGGATTAACTAGAAAGGCATTCCCGCCTGTATAGGTTCCATCTTTTATGGTCACATATGTTCTTTTAATTCCTGGGTATTTGGCTTCATTTGCCTCCCTTGGTACTATAGGATAGTAGATATCAACACTTGTATCCTGGCAGGCTTCCAAAAATCCAGAGATGGCAGGTGGGTTTATCAACGGTATGTCTGCTGTCAGAATCAAAAGTCGCCCCTGTGGTTTAAGCAATTCCAAACCATTAATAACACTATCAATGGCACTTTTTCCTTCTTCAGCAATAATTAGTTTTTCTTTATGGGCAAAAATGTTTTGCAGCTCATTAGGTCCCACTATAGCAATTTTATTGATACCTGGTGTATGTTCCAGGGCCTCCACCACATATTCTACCATGACCTTGTCCCCAATTGGAATCAAGGCCTCTTTGGCCACTTCACTGCATTTTTGCAGTTTGTCTGAATTATATCCTCCTGCTATTACAAGGGCATCTACCTGCATAATTAAGCTCCTTTCAGCAACCCAAATGAATTAAGCCTACAGCTTTTTATATCTCATCCTTAAATGGGAAATAGGACCTTTCTTTAAAGGCTTCTAATATGCTATTCTCAGCATTTTCAATATGTTCTTTCGCCAACTTCTGTGCCAGGGCAACATTTCTTGTGGAAATGGCATCCACCAGCTCCTGATGTTCTTTTAGAGTATCTTTAAGCCTTCCTGGTGATGCTAGAGATGCAGTTCTATATCTTTGAATTTGCTCTCTTAAATTATTTAAAATCTGTACTAATCTATCATTTCTACTGGCACCATAAATAATCTCATGAAAATCTGTATCATACTGGATTATATTATCCAAATCTGAGTTGTCCACTGCATTTTTAACTTCAACCAGCTTCCTTTCCAGTTTTTCTAACTGGTCATCAGCTATTCTCTGGGCTGCAAGACCTGCCGCTAATGCCTCCATGGCAGCCCTTACCTCAAATACCTGGGCAATATCCTTTAGAGAAATGTCCGATACATAAGCACCTCTGCGTGGTATTATAATTACAAAGCCTTCGATTTCTAGTTTTCTAATAGCCTCTCTCACAGGTGTTCTGCTTACACCTAATTCCTCAGCAACCTGCTGTTCCATTAATCTTTCCCCAGGCTTTAACTTGCCATTAACAATAGCGTCCTTAAGGGCTTCTAATACAATCTCTCTAAGGGGCTTATAATTTTCAAGTTGTACAGGCGAAAGTCTTTTTTCCATAGCTCTACACCGCCCTCCATCAAATAGTTTTACACAAATATACCTGCGTATAAACCTTCTTAAAATATTTTAACATGCTCTGAGTTTTATGGCTGCAGGAGCATATTGCAAAAACTGTAGGACCACTGCCGCACATAAGAGCTCCATCTGCTCCCATTGCAAGCATTTTGTTTTTTATTTCTAAGACTTCTTTAACCATTGAACTTGTAATAGGCTCTAAAACATTACCCATGGAACTAACCAGGCCTGCAAAGTCACCACTTTCTATGGACTGTACAGCCTTTTCTATATCTGGCCTTGATCTTAAATTCTCAACATTAACCCTGTTATATACATCTTTAGTGCTAACACCTACATCAGGTTTAACCAGCAAAATGCTATATTCTTTCATTGGCTGGAGTATGCTTAGCCTATCTCCAATGCCTGCAGCAAGCACAGTACCCCCTACCACACAGAAGGGGACATCAGCTCCAAGGCCTTTGCCTATATGCACCAATTGGGCTATTGTTAAATTCAACCCATATAGGATATTGAGTCCATGCAGAACAGCAGCAGCATTTGAGCTGCCACCGGCTAGACCCGCAGCTATGGGAATGTTTTTTGCAATTCTTATCCTTGCCCCTCCCTTAATGCCGGCCCTTTCAAAAATAGCCTTTGCTGCTTTATATGCTATGTTCCTTTCATCTAAAGGCAGTTCAGGATGATCACTTTCTATATGTATGCATCTGCTAATTTCTATTTCAACCTGATCAAATAAATCTACAGACTGCATAATGGTTCTAAGATTATGATAACCGTCAGCCCGCTTGTTAACAATATCCAGACATAAATTTATTTTCGCATATGATTTAAAGTTAATTATATTCACACCAATATATTCCCCTTTAAAGAAAGTTTTATATTTTGTCTGTATTTTATATTCCCTATAAAGATACTTGTTTAAACTCAAAAATCCTTTTTTAAACAGAAAAAAAGGCTTAAATATATTAAGCCCTTCACTCCCTTTATGGCGATTTCAGGGAATAACTCCCATTATAGTTTTTACCTGGCAGGCAATAATTATTCTAATTATAGCTATATTGGCAATTTTATCTTTTCACCTGATTCTATATCTCCCTCAATGGATAGTTTATTTATTTTTGCAAGGTCCTCAGAGGAAACTCCATGTTCTTTAGCAAAAACACGCAGGGGCTTTCTTTCTCGTACAATGAGATCAAATACTAAGATTTGTGCAACTATAACCACCTCAATTAACCTGGGGGTGCTGGGATTAAATCTAAAGTCAACAAATTCCACTTCCACATCAACAAAAACCCTATGCCTTGGCAACAGTCCGGGCACAGGCACAAAGTGAGTAAAAGGTATCTCTGCATCTATTGCAAATACTCGCCTATCGGGCTCTGCCACATATAATATGTTTACTAAAAACTTTCCGGATATAATTATTTTACCTTTAATGGCTTCCTTTCTAAATATTATTACCTTATCAACCTTTACTTCGGCTACTTTAATAGCAGGAGGGAGGTTTTTTGGTATGTGCACTGTTTGCTGTACAAGGAATTGGCTTTTTGCTTCAAAAAAGTCTTTTACTATAATTATGACACCTGTTTTACTAATAACTATAACTTCAATATAACCGTCTTTTTCTACATCTCCTTTAGCAAAACTGACAACATAGACTTCCATATCTATCTGTTTTACAAGAACAAAATCTCTTCCCCGCAGCTTATATACATGCACCTGTGCCCCAACAGCAACAAATATTTCTGGCCTTCCATCCTTATCCCAGTCTGCAACCTCCACGTCTTCGATTACACCAGAAAATCCATGGCTCAACCATTTTCTTGCTAAGCTCTGTCCTGATACACCAAGGACAAGTAATCTTCTTCTATTAGATGTTGATATGATTATCTCATCCATGAAGTCATTGTCTACATCCTTTACTCCCAGCAGCACATCTGCTTTCATGCCAATGGTTTCTTCTATAACTATTTCAAGTTGACCATTGGTTAATATAAATAGAGTTAACTTGTCACCACCTGATCCAGCCACATGCTCAAGGGTTACCAGCTGTTTTTGATGATGCCTGATAACACTGCCAATTCTAACCTGCAGGGACGTTCTTGAAACCCTTTCAGTTATTAATATTAGGGAACCACCCTGGATTTTATAGATTAGAATTTTTGTGCGCCCTACCACTATAACTATCTCATCAACCAGATCCCCTGTTAAGTCCCCAATGGTAATATCTGTGATCTCAACTTCCATGGCTGCAGAAATGTGGATTCTTTCAAACCTTCCACCTCTCCACTTAAAAACAACAAAGGAGTTCCCAGATGCAATTATTATTTCTTTTTTACCGTCCCCATCCACATCCCCCACTACAGCCTTGGTAATTCGTCTCCCAAGATTTAGTGCAGATATTCTTCTGAAAACCCTTCCATCATACCTGAATATATATATACTTCCTGTTGGATGGACTGCAACAACTTCATCCTGTCCAATACCCGTAAAATCGCCCACGAAAATCTCCAGGTTATCAGGTAAATTATATCCCGTCCAGACATAACCATAGTCCTGTATGTCTTCAGTCATTTTCACTCACCCCTTTTCCCATATTATATGTAACATAACCAGCTAAAGTTAAAGAACCAATGTCTAAGTTTGAACTTTAACTTAAAGTAAAATTTTCCATAGAAAGTATGGGAAAAAAGGGTATTTAAAAGAAAAAGCGAATGATATAAAAAGCGCAGATATGATTGTGAAGGGGGCAGTTTAATGTCGGGAGACTCAAATTTCTTGGTTAGAAATACAATGGAGATTCTAGTGTGGCAAATGGTTGACGATGTTATGAGAAAGTTTCCAGAGGTGTGCGGTTGCGAGGGATGCAGAAGTGACATAGTTGCCCTTGCTCTAAATCAGCTCCCTCCCAAATATGTGGCTACTGAAATAGGAGAGGTTTACAGCAAAAGTAATATCCTGGAAAGTCAATACAGGGCCGACATAATCGGAGCCATAACAAAAGCCATAGTTAAGGTAACCGAATCCCCAAGGTGTAAAAGGGCGTGAGAATAATGTCTTACGCCCTTTTTAAAAAAATTTTTGTCTGATTTAAATAATTAGTCTTTTATTTTGCTGTCAAGTTAATCAAAATATATTAGAATATATTTTAATAATTATTAGAAAATAAACGGCAGCCCAGATAATACTGTTTACTAAAATAAAGTTCTTTTTGTTTTTGCCAAAAATATAATAGAAAGTGGGTATTTGAGCAATTAATATGATATACAGTAAACCGGCAAATTTTGGTGTCATGTTGAGATAAATTAAAGCTGGCCAGTACAATACTAAACCGACTATTAGTAAATTTTTATCTGATGTAAAAACTGATACTATTAATATAATTAAAGAAAGAACTACTAAAGGCATCAGCATATCTGACTACCCCCTTTACCTGTAGTGCTTCTTCCACAGGTATGCATATCTTCTGGCAAGTACATTAATTTCCCTTAGCTCTTCTGGCTTTAGCTCCCTTACCACCTTTCCCGGAGTTCCTAGAACTAATGAGTTAGGAGGCACCTGCATGTTTTGAGTCACAACACTGCCGGCACCAATGATACAGTTGTCACCTACATGGGCACCATTTAAAACCACGGCATTCATGCCTATCAAGGAGTTATTTCCAATTCTGCATCCATGGACAACGGCGCCATGGCCAATGCTTGTATAGTCGCCAACTTCTACAGGATGCTTCATTCCCACGTGGAGAACAGCATTGTCCTGAACATTGGAATAGCTGCCTATGGTAATATGATTTATATCTGCCCTGATTACCACATTATACCAGACACTGCTGCCAGCCCCCAGCCTTGCCCTGCCGATGATCATGCCAGTTTCAGCTATATAGGTTTCAGGGTGTATCTCTGGTTTAAATGCTCCGAAATCTCTAATCATTACAATTCACTCCCTAATGTCATTAATTAGTGTCATTTAGCAGAAATCTGCTAATTTCTGAAAGATAGTTGGATATGGATACATCTGGCAATGAATTTAAAAAATACTTTCCATAAGTGTTAAGCTTTATTCTCGTGTCCAATACAACAACTACTCCCTTATCATTTTTGGACCTGATAAGCCTGCCAAAGCCTTGTTTAAATTTTATAACTGCCTTGGGAACTGAATATTCCAGAAAGTCATTTTTCCCCATGTCCTTTAGCTTATTCATCCTTGCAGCCTCTAAGGGATGGCTGGGAACTGCAAAGGGAAGCCTGGTAACAATGACGCAGGTCAGCTTATCTCCTGGTACATCCATTCCTTCCCAGAAGCTGCTGGTGCCAAATAACACAGGACTGTCAGCTTGTTTAAACTGTTCCAGCAGTCTAAAGGGTGATATGCCCCTGCCTTGTGCCATTGGAGATAAACCTTCCTCCCCCAGCCAGCCATGCATTTTATCGTAGCAGTAGTTTAATGAGCTATATGATGTAAAAAGAATAAAGGCTCGTCCCCTAGTCTGGGACAATATTTTCTTACAGCATTCTATAATATATTCATTGTAATCAGGACTTTTTGGGTGCAGTCCCTTTCTGGGTATGAGCACCAGGCATTGCTTGTTATATTCAAAGGGGGATTCGCATATCTTATGGCAGTAGCTTTTAACACCAAGCCTCTCTGCCATGTAAGCAAAGCTGCCACCAGTTGCCAGTGTGGCTGATGTAAATAAAACCCTGGCATCACTAAAAAGGTCCAGCTCCAAAATATTTGCAGGCTCAATGGGACAAGCTTTTAATCTGGCAGAGCCCGCATCATCCTTCTCAATCCAATATACAAAGTCATTAGCTTCTGCAGCAAGCAAAAAGTCCAAATCTGCCAAAAGCTCATGCCCTGCAGCAGCAATGTTTTCTCTTTCACCTTCAGCTTCATAGGAGAGCTCCAAAATATCACCCACTTCAGGGGCATTGATATACTTGATTAAACTGTTAAGCTTTTCACGCAAACCTGTTTCTTTCACTAGCTCAGATTGATACGAAAAGGTGCTGCTGTTTAACAAATGGTTTTCCAATTCATTAAAAAAAGTAGTATTTTCCTCTTCAAGGACCCTGCGCAGCTCTTTCACATCTTCATAAAATCCTTCATTTAATCTAACTGCTTTTCCAAAACTAGAATGGGAATTAACTATCATCTGTGAAAAATTTCTAATCCTAAAACTACTCATTTCCATTGCAAAGGATTCAGCAATAACATCCTCTATATGGTGAGCCTCATCAAATATGACCTTTGTGTAATCAGGCAGCAAAGAGTTACCGGAAGGTTTTAATGCAAGGTCAGCAAAGAATAAGGCATGATTAACAATTAGAATATGAGCAGCAACCTGTTCTTCCCTGGCAGAATTAATGAAACACTGTTTTTTCCATGGGCATCTATATTTTAAACAGTTATACCTTTGACTGCAGATATCATCCCATATTAAATTTGTGGGACATTCAATATAATCCCTTTCCCCTATGCCTTTATTAACATATTCAACAATCTCACCAAGCTGCTGCTTCTTTTCCTTGTCATTATCATCCCACAGCTTTATTTGCTTTAATATATTGGCATCTTGCACAATGCTTAGAGCATTATTATACCTCCTCAAGCATATGTAATTACTCCGACCCTTTGCCATAACCACCTTTAAAGGACCCCTGGCTTTGAAAATTTCCTCCACCAGGGGCAGGTCCTTTTCTAACAGTTGATTTTGAAGAGCTTTTGAAAAAGTAGAAACCACTACCCTTTGACGGCTCTCTATTGCCCAATGAGCTGCAGGTATAAGATAGGCCAAAGATTTGCCTACTCCAGTACCTGCCTCAATAAAATAGTTTTCATGGGAATTGAGATATTTCTCAACTTCCAATCCCATGGCAAGCTGTCCTTCCCTAACCTCAAAATCCGGTCGGTGCTTTAACAATTCTTCTTTAAAAAAGCTGCTAATTGTACCCATGCAAAGCTCATACTCCCCCATACTTTTTGCAAAAATCTTAAACAATTCCCATGACAGTTTGACTAATACTTACAGAGTGCAGGTTTATCCTTAAAAGATCATTGATCATATCCAAATAAGTGGAACTGCTGTCGAGTGTCCGTCCCTCTGGTGAAGCCATTCTGCAAAAGTGATTGAATCGCAGGTTCTTTTCTAATCTTAATATTTCAGGTTGGCCCTTTAATACTTCTGCAGCCAGCTCATAGTTATCCTCAGAAAAAGCCTCCAGGGACTTATAGTAATTCTCCTTAATTTTAGCGAACATGGCGTTAAACTCCTCTATGTCTTCTCCTGAAAAATGAGCCCCTTCATCTAATGCCCTATGATAACCCCTTGAAAGGCTGAGCACTATATCCCCTACGTGTTCCAGATCATTAATAACATATAAGTATTTTACCTGAAGCTGGGATTGATCCTCCTGCAGATCCCTCTCTGCCAGGGCTGTAATGTACTTTGATATCTCTACATAGAGGCTATCTACCTGACGTTCCTTTTTCATAAGATATTTCAGGTAGCCATCTGTTGGTGATTTTACATACAAGGGAAGTTTTGAGAGCATCTTGTCACCAACTAGCTTGCCCATTCCTATTATTTCATTTTTTGCCTGCCAGAGGGCCAGGTCAGGAACATCTAAAACATTTTCATCAATAAATTTGGTAACCTTTTTGCCATCCTCGATTTCATCTTCTTTTTCAGGAACAAGCTTATATATGAGCATGCTAAGCCAGTTTATTACTGGGAAAAAGAGCAGGGTTATGAATACATTAAAAAAGGTATGGGCATTGGCAATCTGTCTTGAAATGTCCTTACTGGAGGCAAGCACCAGGCCAACAAATGGTGAAATAAAGGGAATTACTGCAATAACACCTATTATTTTAAAGATAAGAAATGCCAGGGCAACCCTTTTAGCCTCCCTGGAAGAAGCAAGGCTGGATAGGAGAGCAGTAGCCGTTGTTCCTATATTAGCCCCCAGCATAATTGGTATTGCAGCTCCTATGGAAATCACCCCTTCCATTGCTAGCGACATTGCAATAGCAAGGGTGGCAGCACTACTTTGTACTATGGCAGTAAAGGCTGTAGCAACCAGCAAAAGTAAATAAGGTCTGTTAACCAATCCAAGCATTAGATTGGTAAAGACAGAATTGTCCTTTAGAGGATTCATTGCAGCTGTCATAACTCCCATGCCATAAAAGATAAGGCCAAATCCCAGGATTATCTGACCTGCATACCTTGCTTTTTTCTTATCTGAAAAGATAAGAAGCCCAGCTCCAACAGCTACCAAGAGCAGTGCATAATCAGTTACTTTAAAGGCTATTAGCTGCACTGTAAGGGTTGTTCCTATGGCCGAACCCATTATTACCCCAATGGCATTGGAAAAGGACATGAGGCCTGCACTCACAAATCCAACCAAAAGTACAGTAGCTGCACTACTGCTCTGGAGCAAAAAGGTAATTAGAATACCCACGCCTACTCCCTTTGCAGGGGTTTGGGTTAATTTGGAAAAAATATTCTTAATTTTGCTTGCTGAGTATTTTTGTAATGCCTCACTGGCCAGCTGCATGCCATAAAGAAATAGGCCAAGACCCCCAAACAAACCTAATATAATAAAAAACATTTGTATACTAATCCCTTCTAATCACATAATGTTTTTTTGCCCACTACCATATAATTGACCATTTCAGCAATATTCTCTGCATGGTCGCCTATTCGTTCCAGATCCCTGACAATTAAAAGAAACTGACAGGATTGGTCAATATATTTAACATCCTTTTTCATATATTCTACTAATTCATCCTTAAGAAAACCATACATTTCATCAACCTTTTCTTCCATGAGACATATTTCTTCTGTCAAGGAAGTATCCTGATTTCTATAGGCTTTCAGCGCTTTGCAAATCATTTCTATTGCCAATCTGCACATCTTTGGTATATCTATTAATGGTTTAAAATAATCTCCCATTTTTTCCAGCCTTACAACAGCCTCCCCAAGGTTTACTCCCAGATCTCCAACCCTTTCAAGCTCCTTAATAATCCTCATGAAGGCAGCAAGTTTTCTCAGGTCTTCTGGCGTGGGCTGCTGCAGCGATATTAATTCTAGAGCCTGCATTTCAATCTTTTCATTTAGTTTATCTATGGTTTCCTCTAATTCATTGATATGGGTTAATTTAGAAGGATCCTTATTTACAAGAGAATCTAGAGCTTCTTCCAGCAGCTTCTCCACATTTACACCCATCTCTATTACCTGATCCCATAAACGATTTAGCGACTGGTCATAAAAATTTACTCTTTTCATGATAAGTCTTCACCACCTGGTTTTTTAGGTTATGTTTTAGTATATTATTATATCACCTAATTCATCACATTTTAAGTGTTTGCTCTAAAAGATACCAAAAGAATCAAATATCCCCAGCCTATGGCCGGGGTATATTTGTAGTTCCATTATTCCAGGTGCTCTGGCTGTATTTTGTTTCCCTTAAGGTTATAGCATTTACCTCTTCTTCCCTGGTGAGTGCATCCCAACGCACATGAATATTAAATGTCTGGCTAAACCCTTCAGCCAGGGCTTTTGCAAGATCCCAGCAGTCAATCTCTTTTCCCAGTATTTCTTCCAGGGCAACGGCTTTCTTACGAAAATTCTCTTTCAGCCTTTGTTTTGCCTGGTTGTTAGATATTTTTAAAAGACTAAAAAGCAGTTCCACATCTAAAGCCATTGGTATAGAACCATGCTGCAGGAGGCACCCATGCTTTCTTGTCTGGGCACTACCCACCAGCTTTCTTCCCTGCCAGACAATCTCATGCCAGGACGGGGCATCAAAACAGGCAGCCGAACCTTTTTCCTTACATGGTCTTGCCATCATTTCCACTTCTATTCCAAAGCCGCCTAATCCCTTTACCAGGGCCCTGCTGATTTTCAAGTAAGACTCAATTATACTGCCGGACACTTGTTTTTCTTTTTCGCTGACTGCTATGCTGTAGGTAAGCTCCTTGTCATGAAGAATTGCCCTGCCGCCAGTCAATCTTCGTACAACCTGGATACCTTTAGCATGGCAAAGCTCCTGGTCAATTTCCCTATCCGCCCTTTGAAAATATCCCAGGGTAACAGCAGGAGGGTTCCATTTGTAGAAACGTATAGCAGGGGGCGATTTGCCCTCTATCACACTATTAAGTATGGCCTCATCAACAGCCATATTGTAAAAGCCATCATTATAGTCTGTATTGATAAACCTCCACGTTTCCAACCCTATTCGTCCCTTCTCCACCTGATAACAGGATTTCTTGCTGCTGATACTTCATCCAATCTACGAACAAGGGTTTTTTGCGGAGCATTTAGCAGTAATTCCTTGTTGGTTAAAGCCTCCTCGTGAATCCTTTCCATTACCTGTATAAATTCATCCAATGTCTCCTTACTTTCTGTTTCAGTAGGTTCTATCATTATTGCTTCTTCTACAATCAAGGGAAAGTAAACTGTTGGCGGATGATAGCCATAGTCCAGCAGCCTTTTAGCTATATCCACAGTATGAACTCCCTGGGACTTAACTGTTTTTGAATTAATCACAAATTCATGCTTGCAGGTTCTATCATAAGGCAGATGGTACGTTTTCTTAAGATGCTCCATGAGGTAGTTGGCATTTAAAACTGCACTTTCACTTGCCTCTTTAAGGCCACTGCTTCCTAATGCCTTTATATAGCAGTATGCCTTTATCATTACCAGGAAATTACCATAAAAACCCTTTATCCTGCCAATGGAATTATTCCTGTCACTATCTAAATAATAGGTGCCGTCCTCTCTTTTCTCAACAGTGGGAACTGGCAGAAATTCTTCTAGATAATCCATAACACCTACTGGACCAGAACCTGGCCCACCACCTCCATGGGGAGTGGAAAAGGTTTTATGAAGATTGAAATGCACCACATCAAAGCCCATATCACCTGGCCTGGCATATCCCATGACTGCATTGATATTGGCACCATCATAGTATAGCAGGCCCCCCGCCTTGTGAACCATTTCAGCAATTTGTATTATTTGACTTTCAAAGATACCCAGTGTATTTGGATTGGTAAGCATAAGGGCTGCAGTTGTATCATCCAGGACCTTTTCCAGGGCTTCTAAATCAACCTCGCCTCTGGAATTGGAGGGTACCTCCACAGTCTTGTAGCCTGCTACTGCAGCAGTTGCAGGGTTAGTACCATGGGCTGAGTCTGGGACAATAACTTTATCTCTTTTTGTTTCTCCACGTTTTTCATGGTATGCCTTAATAATCATTATACCTGCTAATTCTCCATGAGCACCTGCAGCAGGCTGCAGACTGACCCTGGCCATTCCAGCTATATTAGCCAGATCCCTTTCAAGGTTGTACATAAGTTCAAGGGCTCCTTGAAGCATTTCCTCAGGCTGGTAAGGGTGCAGTTTTGCGAAACCACTTAATCTAGATAGTTCTTCATTGACCTTTGGATTGTATTTCATTGTGCATGAACCAAGGGGATAAAAGCCTGTATCCACTCCATAGTTGTAAGTAGACAGCCTTGTAAAGTGCCTCACCACATCTATTTCAGCAACTTCAGGAAACTCGGCTTTTTTGTCCCTTAGATAATCCCTGGGCATCAGTTCCTCTAGTGGCTGGGAAGGCACATCACATGGAGGCAAATAACAACCCCTCCTGCCTTGTTTGCTTTTTTCAAATATTACAGGCTCTCTCATACTGCACCCCCCAATCTTTGAGCAAAGTGGTCTATTTCTTCCCTTGTTCTTAGTTCTGTAACACATATCAAGAGGTGATCAGACAGGTGGGCATCAAATTTGCCAAGGTCAACACCAGCTAGTATTCCCTCTTTTGCCAGGGTTCCAATTATTTCCGAGGCAGGTACTGGTACTTTTAATACAAATTCATTGAAAAAAGGTCTATGGGGATAGGCTGCTTCTATTCCCTTTATGGAAGTAAGCTTCTTAAAGGCATAATGTGCTTTTTGCAGATTAGTTTCTGCCATTTCCCTCAAGCCTTCCTTGCCAATGGCACACATTGCCATGCTGGCAGCAAGGGCGCATAAAGCCTGATTAGAGCAGATATTTGAGGAAGCCTTCTCTCTTCTTATATGCTGTTCCCTGGCCTGGAGCGTCAATACAAAGCCTGGCTTGCCGTCAATATCCTGTGTCCTGCCAACTATTCTTCCCGGGAGCCTTCTAACGTGCTTTTCAGTAGCTGCCAGATATCCTAAATGGGGTCCTCCAAAGGCAACAGGATTCCCAAAAGATTGCCCCTCACCAGCCACAATATCAGCACCCAGCTCTCCAGGGGTTTTTAACAATCCCAGGGCAACAGGTTCATTATTAACTGCAATTAGAAGAGCCTTCTGGTCATGGGCTATTTCTGCTAGTTTCTGTAATTCTTCCACACAACCATAAAAATTAGGATATTGTACAACTATGCAGGCAATATCTTTGCTCATTTTTGCTTCTGCTTCAGTTATTGAAGTAATCCCCCTGTCCAAGTCAACGCCTATCATTTCATTGCCTTGTGCCCAGGCATAGGTTTTAAGGGTTTGGATATATTCAGGATGTAAGCCTTTAGAGTATAGTATCTTGCTGCGTCTGGCAGCAGCTGCAGCCATGCTAACTGCCTCTGCAGCTGCAGTTGCTCCATCATATACACTGGCATTTGCAGCGTCCATTCCAGTTAGCTCGCAGATTAAGGTCTGATATTCAAATATGGCCTGCAGGGTCCCCTGGCTGATTTCTGGTTGATAGGGAGTATAGGCTGTATAGAACTCTGACCTTAAAAGCAGCTGATCGATAAAGCTTGGAATATAGTGTTCATAGGCTCCAGCACCCATAAAACTGGTTAGTTCATCAAGGCTGCGATTTTTTGCCGCTATTTTTGTCACATGCTTTCTAAGCTCATACTCGGACATCCCATCTCCAACATCTAGTACTGCTGCCCTTCTAATATCTTCTGGTATATCATGGAATAGCTCTTCAATTTTGCCGTACCCAATGCTTTGCAGCATCTGGTTTTTATCTTCCGTTGTATTAGGACTGTATCTCATTACTCCTCCTCCTTGAGAAATTCTTGATATTCCTGGGCTGACATCAAACCGTCCAGTACAGATAAATCCCCTGCCTCCATTTTTATTATCCAACCATCTCCATAGGGGTCAGTGTTAATTAGCTCTGGAGAATCCTCAAGGGCTTCATTAACAGCAGTCACTGTTCCCCCAAAGGGTGCATAGCAATCAGATACTGCTTTCACTGATTCTATATTTGCAAAGGATTCTCCACTTTCAAAACTGTCACCAACCTCTGGCAGCTCAACAAACACTACATCCCCCATTGCTTCCTGGGCATGAAATGTAATCCCTATAGTAACTTCCTTTCCGTCCACTCTAATCCACTCATGATCTTTTGAATACTTTAAATCAACTGGATACATTATAAATTTCCTCCTTTTTTATAAAATGGTGTGGCAATAGTAACTGCCTTTTTCTTCTTACCCCTAATATCAATTAGTAGTTCTCTACCAACATTAGCATACTCTACTTTTACAAGGGCATTACCTAAATTCTTATTTAGAAAGGGAGCGGGAGAGCCTGTAGTTACAAAACCAACCTCTTCCTCATTAACGAATACAGGATAATCTGACCTTGCAATTCCCCTGTCAACCATCTCAAAGCCAACAAGCTTTCTGTAAACTCCCTCCGCCTTTTGCTTTTTCAGGGCTTCTATTCCAATAAAGTACTCCTTTTCAAGAGCAACAAATTTACCAAGCCTTGCCTCTAGCGGGGATATATCCTCCCCTAGCTCGTGACCATACAAGGGCATGCCTGCTTCAAAACGCAGTGTGTCTCTGGCTCCAAGACCAACAGGGACAATATTTCCAGCCCCCGCCATGAGTATCTTTTCCCACAGGTCAAGTGCATATTCTGGCTCAAAGTAGATTTCAAAGCCGTCTTCTCCTGTATAACCAGTACGGGAGATCAGACATTCAATGCCATTTACTTCCCCATACTCCCAGCAATAATATTTAATATTACTCAAGTTTATATCAGTTATTGACTGGAGTATCTCTAATGACATGGGCCCCTGTATGGCCAGCTGGGCAGTGTTATCTGATTTATCTGTGATTTCCACTTTCCCTGCTTTATGCTGCATCATCCATTTAAAGTCCTTTTCCTTATTGCCTGCATTTACAACAAGCAGGAATTGGTCCTGGGCCATTTTATAAACAAGCAAATCATCTACAGTTCCGCCCTTTTCATTACATAAAATGGCATATTGAATCTGACCCTGGTTAAGTTTTGAAACATCATTTGTAACCATTTTTTGAACAAAGCCCAGGGCATCCTGGCCCCTTATCCATATCTCACCCATGTGGCTTACATCAAATAAGCCGGCTTTTGTTCTTACTGCCATGTGCTCTTCAATAATACCCTGATACTCAACTGGCATATGCCAGCCACCAAAGTCAACCATCTTGGCTCCCAACTTTACATGAGCCTCGTATAAAGGTGTCAATTTTAATTCCACTTTGCTGTCAGCCTCCTTTTTTATTTGCTTTATAATAACATTCCCTGTATACTCACCCCTTTCATTAAAATTATGTTTTATGACCAGCTTTGGCTGCGGGCACCACCTCTCTTTTTTAAAAAATTTTTTTCTTAATTATGAGCATTTTTTTATATTTTTTAAAAAAGAAAAAAGACAGCGTTAAGAAAATAGCTGTCTTCCCTGTCCTGAAACCTGAGAGATTGTCCGACATAACACATATGTCGGTTTCCCCTTGGGTGTTTTCTTTAATTAGAAAACTCTCCAGAGATGTGTCCTTTTAACGGTTCTTTTGCCTGAAAGTTTCAACAGTCCCTTAGCAATAAACTGCTTTGCTTCTTCGGCGCCTTAATAGGTCTCTCCCGCTAAACCTCATCCACCTTTATTTAATTATTATTCATTATTTCAAGAGCAACCTCAACTGCCTGCTGCGCACTGGCTCCATATGCATCAGCCCCTACTGCTCCTGCATAGTCTCTTGTAAGGGGCCCACCACCAACCATTACCTTAATGCTATCTCTAAGACCTTCTTTTTTCAAGAGCTTAATTGTCTCAGGTATAACAGGCATAGTTGTGGTCAGCAAGGAGGATAGGGCAAGAATGTCAGGCTTATGGCTTTTGACTTCGTGAACAAATTCCTCTGGGGAGACATCTATACCCAAGTCAATAACTTCAAAGCCTTTACCCCTTAACATCATTATTACTAAATTTTTCCCTATGTCATGCAAGTCACCAGCCACTGTGCCAATTAATATTCTACCAGACATGGACATCTCTGACTTGGAAAGGTATGGTTTTAGGACATGGATTCCTGCATGCATGGCTCTTGATGATATTAAGACCTCAGGAATATATACCTGATCATTTTTAAATAAGACGCTAACCCTATCCATACCCTTTAGCAAACCACAGTTTAGAATGTCTATAGGATTATAATCTCTCAGAAGCAAATCTTCCACAAGTGTTCTAACCCTGTTGGCATCCCCTTCCATAACTGCGTTAAGAATGTATTCATACTCTTTTGCCACAGCACTCCCCCCTACTTATAAAGCTTTCCTCTTATATTGACTGGGAGTAACTCCTTCACTCCTCTTAAACACCTTGGTAAAGTAGCTGGGATCTTCAAACCCAATTTCATTGGCAACCTGCATTATGTTGTACTTTGGATTCTTCAACAGTTTTTTAGCTTCTTCAATTCTGATTTTTATTAAGAACTCCATGATTGTACATCCCAGCTCCTGCTTGAAAATTTTACTTAGATAACATGGACTGAGATATACAGCCTGGGAAATGTCATCTATAGTGAGTTTTTCAATGAAGTTAGCTTTCATATACTCGGCTGCCTTCTGAATAACCTGAAGATTTTTTATATCATCACCATCATCTACACTATCTACAAACTTTTGAGTGATTTTTAAAAGCCACAAGCAGAGATCTTCAATGTTATCCAGCCTCATCATTTCATCAATGTATCTTGAATTCAGACTGAGCAGACTTTTTAGGTTAGCTCCACCCTCTACAGCTGCCCTTGACATGACTACCAGCAATTCTAACGCCCTAGTCTTTATCTCCTGGATATCACCAGGGTACTTTTGCAGTATATCTGCCAGCAATTCATTTAAAACCCTGTAGGTGCCATCCCAATCACCATTTCGAACCTTTGTAACAAGCTCCTGCTCCTTTTCAAGGGCATAAACTCTATTTGAACGGGTCTCTATCTTTTTAAAGGCTTCTTCCAGCTGCTTCCTGGCAAACATTTCTTCCCCAAGGCGTGCCTGCTGTTCACTTATTTCCTTTCGCTGCTGAAGTGTGATAAGACTTGTTTTCATCAGGTGATTTGCTACAACAAATAATAGGTCTGCAGCTCCCTGAACCATTTGGGGAGAAACTACCGCTAAAGATTTTGTTGCCTCTGTTAATTCGCCTAAATCCACGCCTAACCCCAAGCACATTTCTTTAATCTCTTCAAGAAAGTAGTCCTCAGGCTCCCACATCAGCACCTGGGCACAAATAATTGCCCCTAAATACTTATCCTCCAGCATTAATGGTGCAGCCCAACCTACCAGACCTGCGTGGCAGCGAAATATATATGGTTCACCATATTTTGCGGCCTCTTTACCTGCTCGCTCATAAGATCTTTGACATTTTTCAAGGCCTTTTGCCGATCCTCGTACAATCTGGCACAATTTACAATCTTCAGGAAATTCCGTCGGAACAATGCGCCCTTCACCCTTGACGTTTACAATTACGGCCCTTAATCCTGTGGCTTTTTTAAAAGAGCTTAATATTTTTTGGAGAATTTCTTCTCCTATAAGACTTCTTAATTCTATAGAATGCAGCATGGGCAATATCTCCCTTTCTACTGGTGACTTTCCACTAACTTTATGTTACCCATTATAGCATTCTATATTTCTTGCAATTTTCCTTCTTTTTATGAAACCTTACCACAGCTTCTACTGCCCAAAACCCATGGCCATCATAAATTCATCCTGAAAATCAGGTCTGCTTGACAATTCTATATACCTGATTTTGTCAGCAATATAATCTGCCCTTTCTTTTTCTTTATCAGACGCCAGGACCATCCTGGAGCCAATTCCAGCTGCATTTCCCACCTGTTCAATGTCAAGCTCATAAGGCAGCAGGTTTATTGTTTTAGCGCTTTTCACCTGTATATAATTACCAAAGGCCCCGGCCAGCAATACACGGCTAATATCCTTAAATTCAATACCTAACTCCTTGGTCAAAATCTTAATGCCTGCATAAATTGCACCCTTAGCAAGCTGCAATTCTCTAACATCCTTTTGTGTTAAAACCACATTCTCCATTGCATGCTCAGCTTTATACAGGACAAAATCAAAACCATGTTGACCCTCGACAATTCTACTTTTTAATGTTGCTGGCAAATGGGGCACTTCGTCTGGCGGAAGTATTCTTCCTCCTTTATGAATTATACCAACATTTACTAGCTCGGCAACAGCATCCACAAGGCCGGAACCACAAATACCTATGGGTTTTGCATCTCCTATAACTTCAATATATACGTCATCTGTAATCTCTACCTTTTCTATAGCACCATCAGCTGCCCTCATGCCTTGCTTGATCTGGGCACCTTCAAAGGCTGGGCCGGCTGCTGCTGAGCAGGCTAATAACCTTTCCCTGTTCCCCAGGACTATTTCTCCATTTGTCCCAATATCTACAGCCAACAAAATGTCCTCACTTTTTTCTAAAAAAGTGGCCAGGACAACCCCGACAGTATCAGCACCCACATAACCTGCTACATTAGGAGTAGTATACAAAACAGCCTCTCTATTTGCATTAATTCCTAATGAATGGGCTCTTAGTTTAAGTGAGTTCTGGAAAACAGGTATATAGGGAGACATGGCAATATTAGTTGGGTCTGAACCCACAAGGAGATGCTGCATAACAGTATTGCCAACTGTAGCCACACTATATATGTTTTCTTTATTGATCCTGGCATTAGTCGTTAGATTATTGACTATACTGTTTAATGTTTCTATTACTTTGCTTTTTAAAACCTCTAAACCCTTTTCGTTCTCGGACACATAAGTTATCCTTGCTATAACATCTGCCCCAAAGCTTCTCTGACCATTTGCCTCTGCATGGGCAGCTATAACCTTCCCAGTAATAAGGTTTATTAAGGAGCCAACAACAGTAGTGGTGCCAATATCAAAGGCAACACCATATATCTCCTTTGAAGTATCCCCTTGTTCAATGTCAATTATCTTTTTATCATAAAGCGTAACTGTAATATTATACTTTGATTGGCGAATTATATCAGGTGCTTTTTCTATTACCTGCAAAGACACATCAAGATCATCCTCGCCCAGAGCTGACATAATTCGATTAACATCTGACCTTTGATCCTCAAGGTTTGGCTTATCAATAACAATATTAACCTTCTTTAACCTGGTGGATACTTCATAATAGTCCTTACCACTTAAGCCGGTTTTCCTGTCACCTTCCTCAGCTTTTTGAGGCAGTAGAATTGATAGATGCTCTTCAATAGGAATAAGGCAGGCTAATCTCCAGCCTGCCTCAATTTCTTCCTTTGAAAGCTTCTTGCCTGCTGCTCTAGCTAAAGCCTTCTTTCCATCTAAGACTTTAATCTTACACTTGCCGCAGGTGCCTTTTCCTCCACAGGAACCTTCTATTTCAATTCCTGCGTCTAATAAAGCTGAGTGAAGGGATTTTTCCTCTGCTACTTGAAGCTTCCTGTTTTCAGGAAGTACAGTAATCTGGAATGATTTCAAAGTTAGTCCCTCCGCTTATTCTAAATTTTATTCTTCATACAAACCATTTCTATGGGCAGTTAAATATTTTCCACAGAATGGGTCTTGACCTAGAGTTGCCATGGATGAATATATGAAGCCCATCATCTTCTTGTCAAGTGGGTTAAGAATGTAAGCATCCATACCCATGGTCATTGTTTGAATCATAAATGTTTGATTTAATATTTTTCTGTTAGGCAATCCGTAGGAAATGTTACTTAAACCACAAATTGCGTGGACCTTTGGATAATTTTCTCTGATGTATCTAACAGTTTCAAGAACTTCCAAGCCAGCCTTGTCACCTGTACTTACAGGTTTTACTAGAGGGTCAAGATAAATATCGTCTTCAGCTACTCCATTGCTTGTTAGATCCTTAATTAATTTATCAACAATAACTATTCTGTCCTCTGCTGTTTCTGGCATGCCAGAGTCATCCATACATAGAGCTACTACTTTAGCATTATACTTTTGTACTAAAGGTAATATTACTTCAAATCTTTCTTTTTCTGCAGTTATTGAGTTAACCATAGGCTTCTTAGTTTTAGTTAAAGCTAGTCCAACCTCTAATGCCTTTGGGTTTGGGCTGTCAATACATAAAGGAGCGTCTACTGCTTCTTGAACTGTCTTAACAAGCCATTCCATAACCTCTGGCTCATTAAATACTTGAGTACCACAGTTTACGTCAACATAGTTTGCACCAGCCTCAACTTGCTCTTTAGCAATTTTTTGGATATATGCTGCGTCTTTGCTTTCAACTGCAGGTTTAATATCCTTTCTGCTGGTATTAATTAATTCACCTACTATTAGCATTATATTACCTCCACACAATTCTTTTTATTAAAGAACCAACGGGAATTTCCCATTGGTCCCTTCTTTAAGCTTGCAACTTGTCGCAGAGTTCGGTTGCAGATGCTGCATCTGGAGCATATCCGTCTGCACCAATTTCATCTGCAAACTCCTGAGAAACGGGCGCTCCACCAATTATGCACTTAACCTTGTCTCTTAAACCTTCTTCTTTTAATACTTCAATTGTATCTTTCATAGATAACATGGTAGTTGTTAACAAAGCTGACATGGCTACAAAATGAGGATTGTGTTCTTTAACAGCTTCTACAAATTTTTCAGGAGTAACATCTACTCCCAGGTTAACTACCTGGTATCCAGCACTCTCCATCATCATACCAACCAGGTTCTTGCCAATGTCGTGCAGGTCACCTTTAACTGTTCCTATTATAACCTTGCCTTTAGTTGGAACATCAGCATCTGCTATTAATGGCTTAACAATGTCCATTCCACCGTGCATGGATCTAGCTGCCATTAAAACTTCAGGGACAAACATGTCTCCGGCCTTAAATCTTATGCCAACAACAGTCATTCCTGCAACTAAACCCTGGTTAATAATTTCTAATGGATCTACACCCTGATCAACTAAGCTTTTAGTAAGTTCCTTAACTTTTGCCTCATTACCGCTAATCACTGCATTTGATAGCTCTTCAAAGTTTGGCATTTACATCTTACCCCCTTAAAATATTTTTTCTATATGTTTTGCTTGGGCACATGTCTTTAATATATGTAGTGCCCAACTATATCTTTAATTATTCTTTGTAAAATTTGAATCTCCTCGGTAAAATACTGTTTTCTCCTGCAGAATATGATACTTTTTTTTATTTTCTGTATTTTTAGTAAAAAAATATTCTCTTCATAAATGCTAGACTATATCGCCAGCATCATGAAAATCCATATTTTTATTATTCAAAACATCATTATTTTCCTGGTAGTTAAAGTCCTGGTTATTGTTAGGATTTCCTGGAGCAGTTGGTTTTCTTGAATTACCGTGGCCAGGAGTTTCTGGCTTATTGGGAGGCATTCCCTCCATGGCTTCAGTATTATCACTTTTATTTGGTTTATCCTCAGGTCCTTTATTGCCCTTAATTTCTTTTATCTCCCTTTTGTCCTTATTCTTTTCATCATCAAGGCCTTCTCCAAGAGCTTCCTCTTCTTTTTCCTCCAATTCCTCTAAAACAAGCTCTTCTTGCTTAATATTATCTTTATCTGGTGCTTCATCTTTATCTGGTGCTTTCTTATCATTCATTATCATAACCAGGTCTCGAACATTTATTTCTGATAATTCTTTTTGGGTATGGGCTACCACAATGCCTTTTGCTTCAATTTTCTTGATTATTATGTATTTTGCCGGGGATATTCTCTGCTCCTGGGCCATTTTGCGATCTTCCTTGGAAACAGCATGAACCAGCACGTCACTTGGAAGTTCATGCTTGTGCAGTTTTTCTGATACCCACTTCCTTACTTCTTCTTCATCTATGGATACCTTTGAATTATTAGCAGTAACGGTAGCCAGGATAACTTCTGTATGTCCCTTCTGCTCTTTGTTCAAAAACCTCTGATTGACAGCTTCATCCAAAATTATTTCTACAGCCTCTTTTACCTGCACTCCTTTTATTTTTAAACTGCCGACAAATTCTTTTCCTGCCTCATCTGTAGCCTTTACAGATACTACATTTAAATTTTTATCCAGTGCCAGTTCAATTCCTGAATTCACATCCAGGGTCATATAGGCTGCAATTGCTGGATTTGTGTTATTCATTACAGTCCAACTAAAAAATAATATTAAAATAATACCCGCAACCAATGGCAGGAAATTGGGCTTTCGGGAAAATTCAATTTCACTGCCAATGTCTGCCCCATGGGGCAAACTAACCTTTAAAAACTCACCCCTTTTTGTCATGACTACTGCTTTTCTGCCTTGAATGCTAGTAACTAGACCCTTGTCTTTTCTTCTCACGCTATGTCACCCCCTTCCAGTTCATCCTTTATGTATGCATATAGCAAATTAAACTCTTCTTTAAACCGTATCAAAACAGAAGTAGCTGCAATGTATTTGCGGCTGCGCTCTACAGTTTTTCTGCTGACATCTAATTCCTCTGTCAATCTTTTAATCGGCAGCATCTTATTCCGCCAGAAATATTCCCAAAGGTCATTATCATTAGCAAGGATAGCTGCTGCTTTAAGGCATAAGCTCCTTTTCCTTTGATGCTTTGGACAATGCTTAATTAAATCATCCCATGAAATATCAAACCTTTTAAGTACATCCCCAAATTGGATTATTTCTTGCTTTCTTATAGCTTCATCTGATTGGATTTGAAATATCTTTACCGCTTCTCGAATCTCTGCTGGACTATATGTATCTTCCTCAAAGCTATCACTGTTTATTTCCAAAGGAAGGTGCCTGTGTCTATTTTCCTTTCTCATATAATCTATTAGCTTATTCCTGATCACTACTGAGGCATAGCTTTTAAATGGGACATTTGTTTCGTGCTTGTAGCTATCCAGGGCCTGGTTAAAAGCTATTAAGCAAATACTCATTTCATCGTCATGATTATCAAGTCGTCTACCACATACCTTGCTGCCCACTCTTTTTACAAATTCCATATTTTTAAGAAGCAGGGCTTCCCTTTCTACCTCGTTTCCATTTTGAGCCTTATATATTGCACAGTTATTATGGGAACTCATTTGTATAACACCCTCTATGTTTAAGATACCTATGATTTCTCCCTTCACTTGTTCATTACCTGCAAATTAGCATATGAAAGATTTTCCTATACACTACTTATACGTGATAAGTTCTACTTTTTGGGGCAGAATCTCTTTCCTTATTTTTACATGCCTAAATTAGGTATTATTTTTTTCTCCTGGGACAGAATAATTTTCAGATGGTAATAACCATTTACTTTAAAAATTTTTAGGAGGTGAAACTTTGAATCATAATCAAATTCAAAGCAAAGTACAACAGTGTCAACAGGAACTAAACTCTATCAGCAGAATTGCACAACAGATTCAGCAGTCAGAGCAGCAAAACCAACAGCAGTTGCAGCAGCTTTCGCAAAAGGAAGGAACTGTTGCTCAACAGCTGCAGCAGCTCCAGCAGCTGGCCCAGCAGGCATCTCAGGATATTCAGCAGGTTAGCTCAATGATTCAGCAATCTCCCATGGGTCAGATTACTATGGGAACAGGTGGACAACAGTATACCATGGGTTATGGCCAATCTGGCCAGGGTTCCCAGGCTAGTTACAATCCACAGCGTTTCCAGCAGACCGTTCAGAGGTATGAAAGCCAGACTGGACAAGGCATGCAGGGTTATGGATCACAGGGCTTTGGTACTCAAAGCTATGGTGGTTCCCAGGCTAGTTACAATCCACAGCAGTTCCAGCAGACTGTTAACCAGTATGAAAGCGGCCAGGGCTTTGGCAGCTTTGGCTATGGCACACAGGGCTATGGCACACAGGGGCTAGGTTCTCAAGCTAGTTACGATCCTCAGCAATTCCAGCAGACTGTTAACCAGTATGAAAGTGGTCAGGGCTTTGGCAGCTTTGGCTATGGCACACAAGGCTATGGAATGCAGGGACTAGGTTCTCAAGCCAGTTACAGCCCACAGCAATTCCAACAGACTGTGAGCCAGCTGCACAATGAGCAGACCTATGGAAGCCAAGGTTTTGGCAGCCAGCTTTATGGTACACAAGGCTATGGAAGCGCATCATATGACCCACAGCAGTTCCAGCAATCCGTTTCCTATTACAGCCAAAAGCAAAAATAACTTTTAAAGGAGACAGCAACCTGTCTCCTTTAATCATTCTAATCACTACTTTTTACTGTCCAAACTTGAAATCCTTCTTGGGTAAATAAAATGGCATCTGTTGAACCTGCATATTTATAGATTAAGAGACAGGTAATTATATCCCTTGCAGATAGCATTAAGTTAATTGTTAAAAAGGTTATCACTCCTGTTGTTACAAGCCAGGATTTAGTTAAAGCCATGATTAAAAGTGCTATTAAAGTTAAATCCGTAAAGGGTGCCAGGGTTATGCTAATAGCCTGCCATTTAACTATATAGTTTGTAACTACTGCTTTTATCCCAAAATTTTTTATTAAAATGCTAT
This sequence comes from Desulfitibacter alkalitolerans DSM 16504, assembly GCF_000620305.1. Lineage (NCBI taxonomy): Bacteria > Bacillati > Bacillota > Clostridia > Neomoorellales > Desulfitibacteraceae > Desulfitibacter > Desulfitibacter alkalitolerans. Next base: position 89,974 of record NZ_JHVU01000021.1, read on the forward strand.
CTAAACCCAGCAGTTTTGACATAAGATGCCTGTAGTACTCGTGAAAAAATAGTCCCGCCCCAATACCTAAAGAACCTGCAACAAATAGTGCACTATAGGAATACATATGTGGAGACCCAGCTGGCATCCATCTTTGAAACAACCAGGGAGAAGCTAACCCCGTGAGCATTAGTAAAAAGCCAAGAATTATTGTTGCAGATGTATTGACTGTAGCTATTTCTTTTTTTAGGTGCATAGTTCACCCCTCCCTTTGCCTATTAAGTCCTTGGCTTGCCTATTGATAAATTTTCCATATCCACAGCAAAACTCCTGCATATAATGTTAAATTTCATTAATGTACCGGTTCTATCTTTGCCAATGAATTGGAAATTCCTTCTAAAACCCTTATGCTTTCCCTTTCCTTTACAGATATATCTAATAATGTCCTTGCTGCACCTTTAGATTTTAACATCTGACTAAACTGATTATATTGTTTTATTTTCTGCTGCTTGTTCTCAATTGCATGATTTATAATCTGAGCAGTATCGACTAACATGGGTCCTTTATTTAAGCTTTCATGGGTAACTACTGGTCTTCCACCAAGGGTTATTATATCCTGGGCAATCCTATTCAAATGCTGCATGTCTTCTATTGACAGGACCCTCAGCCTGGGGGCTACAGACATATCCATCCCCAGGTGAATTGAACCATAAATGAGGGTCACTATTGATGGAATCTCCAATTCAAAGGCATCTTGTAACATATTAATGTCATAGGCAACAGGCCCAGCCCCCTGGGGTAAGGGAAGGAGGGTATCCATTAGCCCAGCCTTCTCTAAAATCTGCGACATTTGCTTTACCATATCCAGGTGGTCCTGTTCTTCTCTTATTTGATTTAACAGTATTAACTTAATTTCCTTATCATTTGTAATATCCACCATCTCTGAAAGGCTTTCGATGCCAGCCTGTTCGCTCTGGAAAATCATGGTGAACAACTCTTTGTAGCTTTTTGAAAGCTCAAAACCAGTGGTTTTAAGTTGGGGGTTGTGACCAGTTTTGCATAGGATTATTCCAATAATTTCTATATGCCGCATTTCATGGATTGCATGACAAATCAGTTGATGCTGCATATCCTCTGGGCGACCCAAGTAATCTAGAGAATAGGTGTTACTGGCAATTGCATAGGCAGCCTGCAGGTACAAGGCCATGCTCTTAAGCTCATCCCCAGGTATTTTTTTAATTTTTCCAGCAAATTCTAGAGAAACATGTTGGTTTTCAGTGGATCTGATATAATCTGTTGGCCTGAAATTTGTTCTATAGATATCCAAAATAGTATCCTCCCTAATTTTATTGTTCCTTTGTTCTATTAGTATTTACTGATAATACTATTTTTTTACCTTTTTAATTACCAATAATATCTGGCCTTTGGTATAATAAACGTAAATAAATGTTATGGGAAACATACATACAGGAGGGAAAATAAATGGTAAAAACTGTTGATATTAAAAATGTGGAATGGCAGCCCCACCCCAATACCAAGTGTGTAAAAACATACCTTAAGCCTCTTTTAACAACAGCTGATGATCTAAACCTAAGGACATCTTTAATGAAAGTAGAGCCAGGCGGGATGATCCCACCTCATACCCATGAAACCCTTGAATTCTTTTATTTTCTAGAAGGTGAGGGAGTAATGATCAAGGGAGACTTGGAGGAAAAAACAGCTCCCGGGCATGCAGTTAATATCCCCCTTGGAGTTACCCATGGGTTAAGAAATGAAACAAAACATGACTTAATATTTATCTCATGCTTTGCCCCAGGGGATAAAAAATAATTTAACTATTTACAAACATCTCTTTTTAAAGAGATGTTTTTTTATTAATTTAAATTTTTTGGGCATAATAACTCTTGTAAAGGATGATTTTTATATTAGGAGGTGAACAAATGTCACATATCTCAAATATGGAATTGGAAACCTTGAGGCACTTTATTGGTGACCTCACAGTAAGGGTGGCTAAATGCCAAACCTATGCCCAGCAATGCAATGACCCCCAGTTGAAAAACTTTTTTAGTTCATCTGCTCAAACAGAAGCACATGCTCTACAAACCTTAAAACAATTTTTAAATTAGGAGGTGTTATTAAATGCTAACAGATAAGGACATGGCAATGGATGCATTAGAATCAAAAAAGGCGTTTATTAGTGAGCTTACTAAAGCAGCTATGGAGTGTTCAAACCCCTCACTAAAAAATACAATTATCCAAATGAGAAATCGCTGCGAACAATCACAGCAGGAAATTGCTCAAATAGCCCAGAGTAAAGGCTGGTACATGCCTTCAGTACCTGCTGATCATTCGGATATTAGAAGGGTTCAGTCCTTCTTTAATCAACCCATGCAGCAAATGCCTTCACCACATATGGGAAGCCAGTGGCAGCAGCAACAGCAGCAGCCATACGGCAGCCCAACCAGGTTTCAGTAGGCAAATTTTTTAGATAATGCTAGAGAATAGCTTTAAATTAATACGAAAGGAGAGATTACTAACATGCAAGGTCGTGTTGATAAATCAAACCCAATAGGTAGGGTTAAGTGTGTAGTTAATACTTGTCAATACTATGAAAGCGGAGACCGCTGTGTAGCTTCAGCTATTGAAATTCAGGGCCCAAATGCCAGGAATACTGATAATACAGACTGTGCAACCTTTTCACCAAGGCATTAAATATTAAAAGACTGTTTAGCTGCAAAAGCCAAGCAGTCTTTTCTGTATTCATATCTTATGCATACCTTATTCATGCCTTTTTATAATATTTTAGAAAGATGGCAAGGCCTATTATTATGGGTATTATGGTCATGGTATACATAAACGAGTAGCCAAAGTAGTGGGCAGTAATTCCCCAGATTAAAGAGCCTAATCCAATACCTATATCAAAGGAGGAAAAAAAGGTTCCATTGGCTGCACCCCGTCTGTTTGGGGGAACATTTCTAACAGTAAGAGCCTGCATGCTGGGCATAACAAAACCTATTCCCAGTCCAAAAACAACTGCAGCAGCTGCAAATAAAAAAGGATTTGCTGCAATGCTGATAAGGTACATGGCTACAGCCATACAAAGGGTTCCAGGCACTACAACCCTACGGTACCCATATTTGTCTGCCAGGATACCACTTGAGGGTCTGGTAACTGCCAGGGCCAGGGCGTATGCTGTAAAGAAAAACCCTATATTATCTATACCCCTTTCAATAGAATATAAAGAAATAAATGATACTACTGCACCAAATGGCATGATGGTAAATAGCATAACAAGGCTGGGCAAAAAAGCTGCTGGTTCAAGGTACTTGTACTCCCTGTTTCTATCAGCCCTTTCAAAGTCAGGACAGGTTATGGTATAGCTGGTAAGCAGGGCCAGGATGCTTAGCACAGCAGACACTAGAAAAAGAATACTAAAGTTTGAATTAAATAGCACCAACAGGCCTATTGCCGGGGCTACTGCCATTGAAAAGGAATTTGTAAGACCATAGTACCCCATGCCCTCACCTAATCTCTTTGAAGGTATCAGGTCAGTAGCAATGGTTCCAGCTGAGGTAGTAGCCATTCCAAAGCCTATTCCGTGAATCAATCTAAATATCAACAGAAGTACCAACCCACCTGCCCATTGATAGCCAATGATAGCTATCAACGAAATAAAAAGTCCTATTATAAATATATTTTTTCTGCTGCCCTGGTCCAGGAGCTTACCTGCTATAGGCCTGACAATAATTGCAGATATGGCAAAAATTCCACCAACAATACCAACGGCTATCCTGCCCCCACCAAGGGTTTCTACATAAAGGGGCAGGGTTGGCATCAGAATTTGAAAGCCTGCAAATAATAAAAGGTTGGCCAGGCATATTAAGCAAAAATCCTTTGTCCATAAAGCTGCCTTGGCAGGCTGAATTCCTTCCTTCATCTTGACATCTCCTTATTTATCACGAAAGTTATTCCTCAATTCCCCTCATGCTGCATCCCATACCCTTTAAGCCTCTTCACTGGCTTCATCTGGAGGCGGCAGGAGCTTAATTAATGCAACTCCTATAAGGGGCAAGATAATTAAAATGTTAATTGCCATCATTAGCCCAAAATTATCTGCAATTAAGCCCAAAAGGGTTGTGCCAATTCCCCCGGTACCAATAGCAAAGCCCAGCACCAAACCAGAAGCCAGGCCAATATTTTCAGGCATTAGCTTTTGTGCATATACTGTGGTAACTGAAAAAGTACAGATAATACTTGCTCCTATAAGTCCGGTCCATATAAATGTGAAAATACCACTAGAATTAAAGAGAAAGTACATAAGGGGGACTGCTGAAATAAAGGAAAAGTAGAGAATGGCCTTTAACCCTAGCCTATCAGCTAGAGGCCCTCCCAGCAAAGTTCCTACTGCCCCAAGCATTAAAAAAATAGTTAAAAGAGAGCTGCCAAAGGCTGTATCCATCTGCAGATAATCAATATAATACAAAGGTATGTTCATCATCAATCCCATATGCACCCATGAACGAATGGTAACTATTAGCATCAGCAAAACAATGGGAAGAGTAATTATAAATCTAGCCCCGGCAGCATTTTTCTTTCCATTGGTATGCATCTCTTTATTTTCGGCTACTTGTAAAGATATCTTGGGCAGCAGAACAAATAGTACTCCACCCATTAATAACCCCAGGGGCAGAAATCCGCCGCTGCCCTGTAACCCGTATACACCCAAAAAAAAGGCAGCTATAATTGGGCCCAGTGCAAAACCGAAGTTTCCTCCAAGTGAAAAGACAGACATTGCTGTTGCCTTTTTGCTTCCACTTAAATAAAAAACTGCTTTGGAGGCTTCAGGATGGTATGCCGCTACCCCCAACCCCGAAAAGGTGACGACTACAAGGAGCAGATAATAATTTGGCACAAAGCCAATTAATGCAACTCCAGTCATGGCCAAGAAGCATCCTGCCGGCAGCATCCATAGACATTGGTAACGGTCACTTACAAATCCAAACAGGGGTTGTATAATTGAAGATGATATTGAACTAAAAAGAAGTATTAACCCAACAGCAAAGTAGCTAAGGTCAAATGCATCCTTTAAATAAGGAAGAAACAGGGGAATAGCCCCCTGTGAAATATCTGTAACCATATGTCCCAAGCTTATTAAAACTATTTTCAGGATATGCAACTTTTGGTCCCCCACTTCAAATATCATCAATACACAAGCCATGTCTAAATAGCTCTATTAAAATCATAACCCAATTAAGCCCAGGGTGTAAAGAAAAAAAGTGCACAGGCTTACATCATCCAAAAACCCTTGCAAAATTTACATTTCAACTTTGTGCCCATGAAGAAGATAAAGACTTACCTCCTAAAATTTGTTATACTATATGTACATTATGTATATTTAAATCAAGTTTTAAGATATGATTATTTCCTGCGTTTGGGGCGATAGGCTTATGAATAATCCTTTACCTAAAATTGATGAAATTTTCTTTCCTGTATTCTTTCAGAAAATGCTGGATATTATTGATGATTGTGTATTTGTCATAGACCATAATGGGAAAATTGTCTTATTCAATGACGCTAATGAACGATTAGATAATCTTAAACGGGAACAAGTTCTGGGAAAGCATCTTACTGAGGTGTACCAGCTTGATGAGCATTCAAGTATCAGCCTTCAGGTATTAAACACTAAAAAACCAGTTGTTGACAAATACCAGTATTATGTTACTCTGGCAGGCTATCAGGTTTCAGCCATCAGCAGTGCTTACCCTATTTTAAATAATGCTAATAAGCTTATTGGTGTTATCGTTACCACCAAAAACATTACCAAGTTCAAGCAAATGTTGGATTTTCACAAAAAACTTGCAAACCCGGGCGAGCAATGCTTACCTACAATAAAGCAGTATTCATTCCATGATATTATTGGCGAAAGTCCCTTAATAAAAATGAGCATCGCCATTGCAGAAAAAGCCGCTCAAACAAATTCTCCTATTTTAGTATATGGGGAAACAGGAACAGGTAAAGAATTATTCGTTCAGAGCATCCATAACACAAGTAATGCCAATGAACCAATTGTTTCCTTAAACTGTGCGGCAGTTCCTGAAAATCTTTTAGAGGGACTTTTATTTGGCACAGCCAGGGGCGCTTTTACCGGGGCAGTGGATCAGCCCGGATTGTTTGAGGAAGCAAGCAAGGGGACTTTATTTTTAGATGAGCTTAATTCAATGAGTACAAATTTACAGTCAAAACTATTGCGTGCTGTTGAAACCGGCAGGATTAGAAGAGTTGGCGAAACTAAAGAAAGGGTTGCCAACCCAAGGATTATTAGTGCCTTAAATCTTCCTCCACTTGAAGCCATTGACAGGAACTTATTGCGTAAGGATTTATTCTACCGATTGGGAGTCATTATGATCAAACTTCCAGCTTTAAGGGAAAGAAAAGAAGATCTGCCCCTGTTAGTGCAGCACTTTATTCAGAAATACAATTACACCTTCAAAAGAAACGTTAGACAGATTGACAATGATGTTTTAGAGCTTTTCAAAAACTATCACTGGCCTGGAAATGTGCGTGAGCTAGAACATACAATTGAATATGCCATGAACCTCATTGGCAGTGATAATGTCATCAAACAGATTCACCTGCCTCCAATTATTTTAGACCAGATAAATTCATCTGATCCATTGGAAGTGGAAACCCTTATTGCTTCATCCTCTAATCACAACCAAAATCTAAAATCACTCATTGCTTCCTTTGAAAGGACAATTATTGAAAACATGCTAGAAGAAACCAGGGGAAATGTCAGTGCTGCAGCAAAAAGATTGGGTCTAAATCGTCAAAGTTTGGATTACAAGGTGAAAAAATATGGCATCTAAATATGGTTTTTACTTAAAAAGCAAGGAATCTGGACGGACGTCCAGTTTTTTTGCTTTTTTATTATACGCTTAAATAATCATTATTTTCTGATTTTTTCATGTAAAATAAGGCCAGAAATTTTGCTTTTCTCGATCCTGATGCAGCTTGCTCATTTTTAAATTGTACATGCATCTCCTTTTATATGAAGGCCTGATAGCATTTTATTCCATCTGGCATGTTTATTGCTTTAATGATAGTTAACTATATTTTAATCATTAGAAAGGAAGGGAAAATTATGACCCAGATGAATGAAATGGAAAGAGTAAAGATTATAAGAAATGGTGAAAAAGTCAAACCAACTTTTTCAAGAGAAGAGATGGACCGAAGAGTTTCCAAGCTGCGCCAACACATGAGCGAAAACAGTATTGATGCCGTATTGCTTACCTCCTACCATAACATAAATTACTACAGCGACTTTTTATATACGGCCTTTGGAAGAAATTACGGACTCATCGTTACACAGAACAAGCATATAACCATAAGTGCAAATATTGATGGAGGTATGCCCTGGCGTCGCAGCTATGATGATAACATTGTTTATACCGACTGGCGGCGAGACAACTTTTTCTATGCAATAAAGAAAATTTTAACTGATGACAATCTCAAAAAAGGGCGCATGGGCATTGAAGAAGATCATATGAATATTATGCTTCGCAACCAGGTACAAGATGCACTTCCTGAATTTGAACTGGTAGATGTTGCACAAGCACTTATGAGGTACCGTATGATTAAATCACCAGAAGAAATAGAGCTTATTAAAAACGGTGCTCACGTTTGTGACGTTGGCGGGTATGCAGCAGTTGAAGCTATCGCTGACGGTGTCCCTGAATATGAAGTTGCTTTGCATGCAACCCAGGCAATGACACGTGAGATTGCTAAACTCTATCCCCATGCTGAATTGAGAGACACCTGGATATGGTTCCAGTCCGGCGTTAATACTGACGGTGCTCATAACTGGGCTACCACTAGAAAAATCAGGCCCGGAGACATTTTAAGCCATAATTCATTTTCTATGATTGCAGGATATTATACTGCTTTGGAGCGCACCATGTTCCTGAATGAAGTATCTGATAAACATTTGGAGTACTGGAATATTAACGTGGAGGTTCATAAACGTGGACTTGAGATAATCAAGCCTGGTGTAAGGTGTATGGATATTTGTGCTGAATTAAATGAAATTTACAGCAAATATAATCTCCTGCCTTATCGTACTTTTGGTTATGGCCATTCTTTCGGTGTACTGTGCCATTATTATGGCCGTGAAGCAGGTCTTGAACTGCGTGAAGATATTGAAACAGTATTAGAGCCAGGCATGGTAATTTCAATGGAGCCCATGATCATGATTCCCGAGGGACAGCCCGGAGCTGGGGGATACCGTGAACACGACATCCTTGTAATTAAAGAAAATGGAGAGGTTGAAAATATTACAGGCTTCCCCTTTGGCCCCGAGCATAATATTATTAGGAAGTAATGATTTAGATACTGCTTCAGGCTAAAATTTAAAAATATAGTGATTATTTTATGCTCATAAAGATAATCCAATACGGAACCATGGATGGCAGCTTCCATGGAACAATGATACTAGAATAATAAAAGTAATTATAGAGTGTCATTTAGATAAAAGTTTTTTGAATATCTAGCATATTCAAAAAACTTGCGTGAATACTTTGATCAAGACCCAGATTATTTCCTGAATCAAGTTGATGATCTCACATTAGTCACATTCGAAAACAGATCTATATATAATGGTTAAGGTTTTAAAGGAGAACAACTCAACAACAATAATAAAACATAGGAAAGCATATTTGCATAAAATTCATAAAATTTTGTATGCTCCCTTTTGAAGGTAGGTGTTAATAAAAACAAAAGAACCAAAAGATATTGATTTACGCTCTTTTGTTTATATTCCAATAAAGTAAATTTATTAAACGGAGGTATTAACATGACAGGATCTTGGCCTATGGACGGATTTATTATCGGTTCTGTTATTATGATTGCAATACCACTTGCTGTATGGCTTTATAGGGAAGTACTCAACAAGAAAAGGGGTGAGGCAGAGTGACATTAAATTGGATTTTATTTATTGTAGCTGCAGTTGTTTTACTGGGCGTTGGTGCATGGACCAAACAAAGGATAAAGAATGAAAAAACTAATGAAGGCTTTTTATTAGGTGCAAAAAAGATAGGTCCTTTAATTGGTGCTGGTACAATCATGGCAACAGGTTTTAGTGGATGGGGTTTTATTGGTTCCCCTGGAACAGCCTATGCTTTTGGAACAATTGAAATGTTTGCCAACTTTTTGTTTGCTCCTGCCATTGTGCTTGGAACGTTAATGTTTGCAGGTTTTATGCGTAAACAAGCTGAACAATATGGTGGGCTGACAGTTCCAGAGTATCTGGCAGTAACCCATCGTGGTCCTGAAAACATGAGGAGAATTGTGCATTTTTTTGCAGGTCTGGCAACCTTCGTGTTTCTTTCCGTATACATCATCGGCCAAATCAGAGCAGTTGGTCTTGTAGCATCTGAGTGGCTTGGTATCAGCAATACACTTGCAGCATTATTATTAATGGCCATTGTGATTGCCTTTACAATGCAAGGAGGACTTTTAGCGGTAGCAATTACGGATACAATCATGTGTGCAGGAATGCTTATTGCGTCTATTATTGTATATTTTACAGTTGTACAAGATATTCCTTTGATTGAATTACTTTCAAGTATAGGTAAATTTAATAGCGAATTTGTAAATCCCACCACATCTGTTCCTTATGGTGATGGAAGATTCAGCGTATACCTGGTATTTATTTATGCCCTTCTTTTTACGACTACATTACCTTACATGTCCGTGCGTTTTCTATCGATTAAAAAAGATTTAAAGGTCCATACCATGGCTTTAATCATGGCACCTATGGGTATCATTTTAAGTTTGGTTCCCATAGTAGGCATTTATATGTATTACAAGAATCCAGGCCTGGCTAATCCTGACACCGCCATGCCAGTTTTCTTAAATACATTTTTACCACCTGCATTAGGGGGATTTATTTCACTGTTTATCTTATTCGCCATGCTTTCAACAATCAGTTCAGTACTACAGGCACTGGCCTCCGCATTGTCTTATGATATGTTTGTATCTGTTGCCAATAGAAGTTCAAAGCGTGGGGATTTGTTTAACCGAATAGGCGTACTGGTAATTGGTGTCTGGGGACTATTCTTAACATTCTTGGCTCCTCAAGGATTACTCAATCAAATCGCCTATATTGGCACGGGAGGGTTAATATCTTCGTTTGTAGGGCCGATAATCATGCGTGCCTTTGTTAAAGCGGATATATATACTTGTTTAGCCTCCATGGCTATAGGATTCCTTTGTAATGTTCTTTTTGTATTCAAATTGCAGATGGGTTGGGTAGAGGCACCTATTTTAGCTGGTTTAGCTGGAACTGCAGTATATCTCATCATGGGATATATCACCAATGGATGGTCTAGAGTGCCTAAAGAACTAGACGCAAACGATAATGTTGGTATTCAGCAATAAAAGTGGGATAAATAATCTGTTTCAGGAAAATTAAAATGTTCTGGCTGCTTTAATTGCAAACTTCAGCCCTGGAGTAGTTCCAATCAATGGTGTTATCTCTGCAGTGATACTATATGCCATAATTAACAAGATTTTTATTTATGCTGGGCATCCACAAAACCATGAAATTGTCCAGTTTAAAATGTAAGAATTTTCTCTAAGCAAAGGACAATTTTATGATTATCCCTGCTCCATATCTTCTAAGTTAAACTATTATTAATCCTGCAATATACCCTCCACAGTATGGAGATGGGGTGAATGCTAAATACATTCACCCCATCTCCTAACCTAAAGATTTATCTCAGCAGCGTTACTAATACTCCCGCTTCTATAAGCGGGAGATAAGTGCCGCCAAGCTTCGAAAAGTGCAACTAAAGTTCAGGTGGAGTAAAAACTCCATCTGAACTTTAGTTTTCTTTATTAAATCACAATATTATTTAAGATATTACTGAAAATCATGCCTAATCCCAACAATAATAAATCAAATCTGCTGCCTCTTCCTCGGTAACTATTAGACGTATTCCCTTAGCTTTTAGGCTTTCCACAGCCTCCTCTAATTTATCAACTCTAAAAATAACCAGGGCTTTTTTGGGTTTGGCACCCATAAAGGCATACATATACTCTATGTTCACTTCTCTTGCATCCAAAACTTCTAAAACATTATCAAGACCGCCAGGAGTATCATCCATCTCAACTGCTATTACATCTGCCAGCTTTACTGTAAAGTTCTTTTCCTTGAGAATTATTACTGCCATCTCCGGTTTATCCACAATTAACCTCAATACACCAAAATCTGATGTGTCTGCTAATGTCAAAGCCCTAATATTTATGTTGTTCTCTGCCAAAACTGATGTTACAGCCCTTAAGCGACCAGGCGTATTCTCAAGAAAAACAGATAATTGTTTAACAACCATCAATATCCCCTCCTTATATTTTCCTCTTATCTATAACCCTTTTTGCCTTTCCTTCACTTCTGGCTATTTTCTTTGGCTCTACCAACTTGACTGTTACCGAAACGCCAAGGACACTCTCAATTTCATTTCTAATTCTTTTGCTCAATACTTCAAGCTGCCTTACCTCATCAGAAAACATTTTTTCTGAAACTTCAACCTGTACCTCTAATACATCCAGATTTCCAACCCTGTCTACAACTAAAAGGTAATGGGGCTCAGTTTCACCAATTTCCAACAAAACATGCTCTATTTGCGATGGGAAAACATTTACTCCCCTGATTATGAGCATATCATCTGTTCTGCCTTCAATTCTACCTATCTTAACACTTGTCCTGCCGCATTCACATTCTTCTACAATTAACCTGGAAATATCCCCTGTCCGATAGCGAATTATGGGCAATGCTTCTTTAGTAAGAGAAGTGAATACAAGCTCTCCCCTTTCACCAGGAAGCAATACCTCTCCTGTTTCAGGATCTATAATTTCCACAATAAAGTGATCCTCCATAACATGCAGGCCATTTTTGTACTTGCATTCTACTGCCACACCAGGACCTATGATTTCACTGAGACCGTATATATCTATAGCCAGGATGCCCAGCCTTTGTTCTATCTCATTACGCATGTTTTCCGACCAGGGTTCAGCACCAAAGATACCGGCTTTTAATTTAAAATCCTCGGGACCAAGTCCCATTTCTTCAATCACCTCTGCGATAAAAAGGGCATAGGAAGGTGTACATGTAATAATGGTACTTCCATAATCCTTCATAATCATAACCTGTCTTTTAGTATTGCCCCCTGATATGGGAATAATGGATGCCCCGATTTTCTCAGCTCCGTAATGAACACCTAACCCCCCTGTAAAGAGACCATATCCATAGGCATTTTGGATTACATCCTCTTTTTGCACACCTGCATTCATGAGCGAACGGGCCATAAGCTCTGACCAGTTGTTAATATCATTTCTGGTGTACCCCACCACTGTAGGCTTTCCTGTAGTACCTGAGGAGGAATGAATCCTAACTACTTCACTTAAATTCACGGCAAACATTCCATATGGATAGTTATCTCTTAAATCCTGCTTTTTTGTAAAGGGAAACTTCTGCAAATCCTCTAATGTGTTTAAGTCCCTGGGTTCTACTTCTGCCGCCTGCATGGTGTTTCTATAATGGTTTACATTATGATAAGCCCTTTCAAGGGTTTGTTTTAATCGTTCTAACTGCAGCTGTTTGAGTTCATCCCTGGACAAACATTCATACTTTTCATTCCAGTACATATTAATTTTTGCCTCCTTTGAGTTTCCTGGTAATATCTTTATATGTCTTTATGTATCTTTAATATAATTTACTTAAATATTTTACTGACTCTCCCCTTCTTCTCCTTCTACCACTAACCTTTTACCCTGCCAGACCTTCTGTCTGGAAATCTGCAGTACAATTATTGATATAATAATTAAAGCTCCCCCCAGTAGCTGCTCTTCAGATAAAACTTCTGCAAAAATAATGGCTGCTAGAGATACTGTTACAATTGGCTCTAAAGTACTTACAATAGCTGCCTTGGAAGGACCGATCATACTAATACCAGCATACAGCCCCCCAATTGCCAGGACTGTAGAAAAAAGTGCTATTCCCATTGCACATAAAAAAGCAACTATTGATATTGAATACTGTATTTGGCCGGTAATACCTCCCCCCACTATGAAAAAAACAGCAGCTGAAAGGGATACAATAGTTGAACTTGGCAGCCAATGAACTTCCTTTAACACTTTATTGCTTAAAACAAAATAAAAAGCAAATAGCACAGCAGCAGACAGGACATATATAACACCCATTATTTCCAAGCTTTCAAAGGAGGGACCTAGAACAAGGGTTATCCCCACCGCTGAAATCAATAAGGCCAGAACTTTCTGCGGATACATCTTTTCATCACCAAAAAGGTAGGCTAAAATACATACCATTGTTGGGTAGGTATACAGCAGCAGGCTTGCCACTGAAGCAGGTATTAATGCAACTCCTGAAAAAAACAGGTTAGACAGTACACCGTAACCAGCTGCACCAAGGGCTATCAGGTATGCCAGCTGCTTTCTATTTAACCCCCAGGAGGTTTTGGATAATTTCATTATGAGTAAGAATAATAGCCCTGCTGTAATAAACCTTATTGATAATAATGTTGTCACGTTAGATCCATGGGCATAAGCAATTTTAGCAAATATGGCCATGGATCCGAATCCAGCTGCTGATATGCTGGTAATAATTATACCTAATTTATTTCTATCCACTTCCAGCCCGCCTTTTATAATTGAAGTAGCTTACATTACATTAGCTAAAATATAATCCATGACAAACTTACCTCAATTATGGTAAAAATACGGCAATAATTCAATAGCTTATATTAACTTTGCTGGAAGTTTTTAATACACCTTTTTTTTCTAGGCATTACTTTTTGCTAATAGGGCTTTTGCTTTTTGTGCTGCTTCACTCTCCTGTTCTTGGGTTAATAGACTAACCACTATTAGTGTAAAGGCAGAAATAGGAAGGCTGATCAACATTGGATCAACCACTGTCCATGGAAAGTCAAGTAGAGTGCTTTTACCAAAGAGGGCCTTGCTGAGGCCTATAGCATTTGCTTCCTTGGCATGTATAAACATCATGTACAAGATGTTGGTGAAGGAACCCACCAGCATGCTTGCAGCAGCACCTGCCCTGGTAGCCCTCTTCCAGAAAAGGGCAGCTGTATAAGCAGGCAGGAAGGCTGAAGCACAGATGCCAAAGAAGATAGCTGTTGAAATTGCAACAATACTTGGAGGTAATTTAAAGCAAAGCCACACGGTTACCAATAATGCTACTATGATTCCTCCCCTGTGTCCCAATAACCCTGACGACTTGTAGAGATCATGGCTTATGGATGTGCCAATGACATGAAACTGTCCGCTTAAGGTTGACATTGCCGCTGAAAGAAGTGTTAAAAGCAGCAGATAAGAAAACCATTCAGGCATTGCCATATTAATGTACAGGGGGATTATTCTATCTATGTTTGCTACATTAGTAATGGGATCAACAGAGGCCGCCAGGGATATTTTTCCTAGATTTTGGTAGAAATACACATTTGTCAGGGAGCCAACCAGGAATGCTACCCCTGTCATCATAATAATAAATACTCCACCAATAGCCACTGCCCTGTTTAGCTGTTTTGGACCCTTTACAGTCATATACCTTACAATAAGCTGTGGCTGGGCCAATACACCAATGCCTACTCCCAGAACCAGGGTTGATACTAATACCCACCACTGTTCAGAAGCAAACTTCGGCATGTTAGTCCAACCCTGATGACCCTTGGCAGCAAGGCCTTCAGGAACCAGATGGGCTAGATTTGTTAAGGCTGTATGTGCGTTGGTAACGCCACCTAATTTTATATATGTTGCCACTAAAAGAATGGACATACCCAAAAACATCAAGGTCCCTTGAAAAGCATCGTTGTAAAATACCCCTTTAAGTCCGCCGGTCATAACATAGATGCCCACAATTATTCCAAAAACCCATACTGTTGTAGAATACTCCACATTTAAAACCAACTGCAAAAACCAGGCAGCGCCTATCATTACTGCAGCTGCATATAAAGGCATTGCCAGTGATATTACTGCTGCAGCATATTGTTGAATAAACCTGGAATTATATCTTTTACCTAAAAGCTCAGGAAAGGTGCTGACATTTAGCTCCTTGCTTAGCCTCAAAGTAGGTTTTCCAAAAAGGACAAAGGCAATAAAAATACCAACAAATATATTTAAGAAGGCCAACCACATTAAACCCATACCGAAAAGTGCAGCTGCACCACCAAAACCTATGATTGCCGCTGTACTGATAAAGGTCGAACCATAGGCCATTGCCATTAAAAAGGGATGACTGTTGCCCCCGGCAATAAGATAATCCTTGCAGCTTTTTGTCCTGCAGTAAGCTAGATAGGTTAACCCAGCTACAATTGATAAATAAAGAATAATCAAGCCATATAACAAAATACTGTTCATTTTGACCCTTCCCCTCTAAAAATTCCTAAAATATTTATATTTATATATTTTTACGTTTCACTATTCCATTTAACAATTCCGTAAACAATACACAAAATTGCTGATAATACAGTTAAAATATAGGCCATGGACACCTGCCAATCTGGAATTCCAAACATCCTAATTCACCTCCAATCAGCTCATTCTTAATACCTTTCCAAAACCTTTAAAAGCAATACCCTTAACGTTTGCAAAGTTTTTAAATAAAAAATAACCGCCTCTCGCCTTAAACGAGGGACGGTTATTAACCGCGGTACCACCCTTTTTGACAACTATATACAGCTGCCCCCTTAGTCCAGTACCCGCTAGAATTACAGTAAAACAAAAAAGCCTTTCGTCCTCTAGGGACGAAAAGCTGATGCTTATCGCGGTACCACCCTAATAGCTGGAGTTGCTTTTCCAGCCACCTTGAGTTTCCTGTACAGGGTATATCTACCCGATACTGGCTTCATTTTAACGGAGAAGACCCGGTTAGGACTACTTGCTGCCTTTGCAGTTTCACCCTACAGATCAAGAGCGAACTTCAGTAAACGTCTTTCCTAAAGATGCTTCCAGTCCATGGCACCTTATCCCTGGAGGACCTCAGCTTACCTACTTTTCTCTGTCATCACTTTTTAAATAGGTTTAATTGCTTGCAAGTATAGCACAGGTACAAACATCTTGGCAATACCTTTTATAAAATTTATGTTTAAAATTAATTTTTTACTTAATTTATCCGATTAGCTAACCGTCGCTAGGACGCCCGCTTCTAGCTTTGCACGGGTATTTCTACGCATTAACAAAACACAATGCTAGAATTACATACTATCACATACTGTTAACAATTGGGTTTGCAATCAGATCCTTTCTATGATAAACTATTGTTCTGTACAGAATGATTTTAAGGTGTTTTTCCATAAAATTTCTTTTACTTTTTGCACTCTCCGTGCTATAATATATTAGTGCCAAGGCGGTGTAGCTCAGTTGGCTAGAGCATGCGGTTCATACCCGCAGAGTCGTAGGTTCAAGTCCTACCACCGCTACCATAATACAGGGGTGTAGCTCAATTGGTAGAGTAGTGGACTCCAAATCCATTGGTTGCGTGTTCGAGTCGCGTCACCCCTGCCAAATTAAATTACCAAACTACAAGTAAAAAACTTGTAGTTTTTTTTATTCCTATTTTTCTACGCTTTCCCTTACTTAGAATAAAGTCTTTTTCCCTAGGATCTGCTAAAGGATTTAAATCCTGTATAAAACTAAAAATACTAGCCAACACTATTCAAAAAGGTTCATAAAAAGATTCGCTAAAGGTGTGTATTATGAAGAAAATACTTGCTGTTTTTGTGGTCATTGGAGCTCTAAGTATACTCATGCTGAAAATGCCACCCCTGGATAAAATGCTTGACGGGGAGAGTTTCTGTGGCTCGTGCCACTTCATGAGACCATGGACGGAAACCTGGTTTCATTCGTCTCACAGAGAAGTGGCAACCTGTGGTGACTGCCACATTCCAGCAGACCTTATTACCGGTTCTATCTATAAGGCTTATACTGGCACTCGTGACGCAGTCCTTACAATATCCAATCAAATCCCCAGGGCTTTTTTAATTTCCTCCCATGGAAGTATTGTAGTACATAACAACTGTATGAGGTGTCACGGAGAGTTAATGCGCATTGTCGGCAATACCCGAAATGGAGAGGGAAATTATTGTTTTCACTGCCACCGAAATACACCCCATGAATTATAGTATTTATTTGGAAGGGAGATACGTCTAATGCTTAGAGGAAAATCTGTAATTGTACTTGTCGCAATTCTTACTTCTTTACTTGTTTTAGGAAGCATAGCATATCTTTACAACAAAAACAGGGTGATCCAGCAGGCTCGCCCTAATCTACCTGCCTTAACTGAGGAGGACATTGACCCACAAATCTGGGCAAACCATTATCCCAGACATTATGATAGCTATAGGGAAGCAGTTGAAGGCCCTGTTGTAAGGACCAAGTATGGAGGCAATGACCCCTATAGTAAGCTTGAAAAGAAGCCCGAACTAAGAATTCTCTATGAGGGCTTTGGTTTTGCTGAGGAATACAATCAAAATAGGGGCCATCCCTATGCAGTCCAAGATATTGATTTTATAAATCCTGCAAGAAAAGGTGCTGGAGCTGTCTGTTATTATTGTAAATCTGCAGATGTGCCACACCTTTTGGAAAAGTATGGTAAAGAATACTTTCAAAAGAGCTTTGATGAATTAAGAGCAGAAATTAACCATGCCATAACTTGTTCAGACTGTCATGATCCGGCAACAAATGCCCTAAGAATTACCAGGCCTGCCCTTCGGGATGCTTTGGCGAGAATGGATATTAATGTTGATAATGCAAGTCGTCAGGAGATGAGAACCCTGGTTTGTGCCCAATGCCACGTAGAATATTACTTTACTCGCGGAGAAAAAATAGTAACCTTCCCATGGGGAGATAGGCTAGAAGATATGAAGCCGGAACAGGTATATGAATACTTCCAAAGCGGCCCATATGAGGGCAATCCCTTTGTAGACTGGGTACACCCTCGCTCTGAAACCCCAATGCTCAAAGCTCAGCATCCCGACTATGAGTTTTTTGTTAACAGCACTCACCATGCTGCAGGGGTGGCATGTGCTGACTGCCACATGCCTTATATAAGACAGGGTAATGTTAAAATCACATCACATAACTGGCAAAGCCCTTTAAGGACAATTTCTGAAAGCTGCCAGGTATGCCATAGGCATTCTGAAGAATACCTTAGAGACCGCGTACTACATATTCAAGATAATAACTATAACCTTCTAAAGATTGCTGCACAAAGAAATGTTGAGGTTATAGAGGAAATAGAACTCACACTTGGTACTCCAGGAGCAGATCAAGCCCTCCTTGCAGAGGCTCAAGATCTCCATCGTCAAAGTCAATGGATGTGGGATTGGATGTCTTCAGAAACCAGCATGGGCTTTCATAACCCTGCGGAAGGTCTAAATTATATTGGGAAGTCTATAGATTTGGCACACCAGGCCATAGCCAAAGCAAGAAAAGCCAGGGGAGGACAGTAGTAAAATAGCATAGGATTCTCCATTTCAAATTCTAGAATAAACTTGCCATTTAAGTCGAAGAATATAGATAACGCTTATGATAGGAGGTGAAGGTCGGTAATTTTTTTGCCGACAATATGGTGCATCATAATAAAGAGGGTTTACCCAAAGTAGCATATTTTTGTATGGAATTTGGTCTTAATAGTGAATTGCCTATATATGCAGGAGGCTTAGGTATTCTTGCAGGTGACCATCTAAAATCAGCCAGGGATATTGAAGTCCCCTTAATAGGAATTGGAATATTATGGAAAAATGACTATACAACCCAGTTGATCGGGGAGGATGGAAGACCCTACGATGTCTATCCAGAACATGAATTTCCAAATGTCAAGGATACAGGCAAAACTGTGCAGGTACGAGTTCGCGGCATGG
This sequence comes from Desulfitibacter alkalitolerans DSM 16504, assembly GCF_000620305.1. Classification (NCBI taxonomy): domain Bacteria; kingdom Bacillati; phylum Bacillota; class Clostridia; order Neomoorellales; family Desulfitibacteraceae; genus Desulfitibacter; species Desulfitibacter alkalitolerans. Next base: position 108,900 of record NZ_JHVU01000021.1, read on the forward strand.
ATGTAACCTGCAAAATAATGATGGTTGATGCTTACGGAAATGTTCCCCTATATCTTCTTAATACAAATTTTGAAGGAAGCGAGCATGGATGGATGACAAGCAAGCTCTATGGCGGCGTAGATCAAGACAGAATTGCCCAGGAGATAATTCTTGGAGTTGGGGGAGTAAGAGCGTTAAGAGCCCTTGGGATAGATATAGACGTATACCATTTTAACGAAGGGCATGCTGTATTTGCAGGTCTAGAATTAATACGAGAAAAAATGAATGCTGGATTAGGCTTTCACGATGCCTGGCAAAAAACCCGAAGGGAAATAGTTTTTACAACCCATACCCCTGTTGAGGCAGGAAATGAGGTTCATGGCCACGAATTGCTGCAGCATATGGAAGCATATAACAGCCTTACATATGAGCAGATGCGAGAAATAGGGGGAGATCCCTTTAACATGACTGTTGCTGCTTTAAGGATTTCTAGGATAGCAAATGGAGTATCAAAGCTCCACGGCCGTACAGCTCGCAAAATGTGGAAGCATGTAGCTGATTCTGCTGAAATCATCTCCATTACCAACGGAGTTCACCCTCCAACCTGGCAGAATTCAGATATACGCAGTGCCTGGGAAAAGGGGGAAGACCTTTGGAAGCCTCATATTGAATTAAAAAAGAAGCTATTAGATTACGTAAAAGACAAAGCCGGGGTAAATATGGACCTGGATAGACTGACAATAAGCTTTGCAAGAAGAGCTGCCCCATACAAACGAAGTGAACTAATTTTTCGTGATACTAATGCACTTGATGGTCTGCTAAAAGAAGGCAAAATACAGCTTATTTTTTCCGGCAAGGCACATCCCAATGACACCCTTGGCAAGGATATTATCCAACTTCTTGTTCAAATGGATAAAAAATATGAGGACATGATAGTATTTCTGGAAAACTACAATATGGAAATTGCCAAGCTAATGGTACAGGGCAGTGATGTCTGGCTAAATAATCCTGTCAGGCCCTTAGAGGCTAGCGGTACATCAGGGATGAAAGCTGCCATGAATGGTGTCCTTAATATTAGTGTAATAGATGGTTGGGTTGCAGAAGGACCTCACCATGGAATAGACGGCTGGCTGCTGGATGAAGTTTTCCATCATGAAGTGGATTATAACGCCCAGGATGAGCATGATTTGAAAGCTTTATATAAGGTCATATATGATGAGGCAGTTCCTGTTTACTATGACAATAAAAATCGTTGGATTAAAATGATGAAGGCAAGTATTGACATGTCACATCATAATTTCTCATCAGATAGAATGGTGAAGCAGTACTATGATCTGCTTTATACAGAACACTAAAGCCTATTGAAACGTGATAAACATCAGGAAACACCTTGGAAACAGCCAATAGGTTCCATAATGAAAGGCTTTTAAATAGCACTGCTGTTATCAGTGCTATTTTTTGAGTAAAAGTGCTCTTTTAAGAATAAAAAAATTTACGGGCAGAAGGCTTTTAAGCAAATGCTTTATTACCTTAATAAGTATATTAGAATTTGAGATAGCAAAAACTATTAAAAATTCAACAAGGGGAGAAAAAACTTGAGCTTTTCAATATTTAAGAATAACCCATCAGGCACAACACAGATAGATACAGAAGAAGCCTATAATATTTGGAATCTTTTAAGGGCTAGATACAGCAGCATGGAAACCTATCAAATGCTTACTAATTTCGTGCATGACAAGGAATTAAGCATTCTACTCAAATCTCATCTGGACAATTTTAAGCATCAGGTAAAAATATTGGAGAATAGAGCAGAGACATTCAAAATAAAATCTCCCGAAAGACCTCCTAAGACTGTCAAAGTTTCTATGCAAATAAATGAAATGACTGATGCGTTTATTTTTCGAAAAATATTTAATGATTTACTAGCAGAGCTATATTCCATAACTCGCTCGGTTATAAGCTCAATTACCAACGACAACTTAAGAGGAGCTTTCAGGAAGTTTTTGGCAAGCCATATAAATGATTATGAAAGACTTATTCTTCTAGGTAAGGTAAAAGGCTGGAATGACATTTCTCCTTCTTACAAAACTACAAAACCTGTTAAAGAGGAAAAAATATCAGTTGCAGAAACTAACCATATCTGGAACCATGTTGCTTTTAGGTATCACCAAATGCAGCAGACACAGCTTTTTGTTGGCTTCGTCCATGATAAAGAATTTAAGCTTATGATGACCACAGGAATAAAATCCTTAGATAAGCAGGTAAAAATCCTAGAAAAAAAAGCATTTGATTTTGAGATTCCTCTGCCAACGATGCCGCCTGCAACACAAAATACATCCATAGACCCAGAGTCGCTAGAAGATAAATTTATGTACAGGATGATATTACTAGGGACTAATAGTGCCGTTGACCTGCATACTAGAGCTATTATTGAATGTACAAGAAACGACTCAGTCCGTAAAACGTTCAACGATTTTCTTAAAGTAGAACTTGATATTCAGGATAACTACATAAAATATGGTAAATTCAAAGGGTGGACTCCTCTACCACCTATGTATTTTCAAATAACATAAAAGCTCAAATTCAAAAATAGGAGTTTCAAAAGATAATCATATTATCGTGTCATTGATAACTTATTGGCAGCATATAAAACAAAAGTTTTTTTAACTACAGAGCAATTAATAGAACAGGTGACAAATAGGTTTAGCAATGAGTAAGAATAGGGTGGTATAGTTAGCAAATACTAGCTGTACTTTTTTGTTAATAGTATCACCCGTTATTTTACTAATAAATGCTTTTTATTGCAAAAAAATTAGGCCTCGAAAGAGAGAGCCCTAAACGTTAGTCTAATACGCTTAACCATAGGTCAAGGCTTGTTTCTACACAGTCAGCTGCAAGCTCAATGAATGTACTATAGTCACCTGTAATATGAGCCAGGTCTAGTGCATCATAATAACTAGACCTTATTTCAGCTTTAATTATAGCTGGCGGGTAACCACACCTCATAAGTTCTAAATTCATTATTAGCCTGGCTGTCCTGCCATTACCATCAACAAAAGGGTGTATTTTTACAAATTCACCATGCAGTAAAGCTGCCCTATGAATTGGGTGTAGGTTTTGCCATTGGTTGTTGTAGTTATCTATCAGTTGTTCCATTTGCTCTTTTATTAGAAAGTGTTGAGGTGGCCTATGGCTTGCTCCGCTTATTAATACATTCTCCTGGCGATATACCCCTGCATTTTCATCATCAATTGTTTTTAATATTAGCCGATGTAAGTTTTTAACGACCCACTCTGAAATAGGTTCTTTGTTTTTCACCAATTCTTCTAAATATACGTTAGCATCTCTATGATTGATTACTTCCAAATGCTCACGTATTGATTTACCACCAATAGTGATACCTTCAAGCACTACCTTGGTTTCTGAAATGGTGAGAGTGTTTCCTTCTATGGCGTTTGAGTTATATATCCACTCAAGTAGGATGGTTTCTTGTAGTGATTTTAATGTATGCTTTGGCAATGGCCTATTGTCTTCTAGCTTTTTTTTCTTTATATCTATTGCTTTAAATATCATCTTTATCACCAGCCTTATTTGATGCCATTATATGTTAGAAAAAATTCAAAGTCAATATTTAGAATAAATGGCACTTAGTCCTTAGAGCATTGTTTAACTTGCGTCATAGCTCTAATTCGCAAAAGCACTTGAGAGACCAATCCTAACAAGGGCAGCTCAATTAACGGACCAATAACTAGAGCCTTATCTTTCGTATAACTTTTCAAATGACCACAAAGAGTCTTGTTTATCTAATCATAAGCAAAACGCCTGTTATAATAAAAGCAGGCGTTTTGCTTGGTGATGAACAGTTATTATTTGTTAGCTAATTATCTATAGATATTTGACATCTTCAGGTGCTCTGACTCGATTTCTGCAAGGGCTTTAAAAATATCCTTGATCCTTTGCTCTGGTGCCCTGGCAACAATATCCAAATAAAACTTAATAGCCCTATGCTCCCTGTAGTGGGCTTCCTTAAACTTCTCTTCATCTGTTTCAGGACATTTAATATCAGGCAGCCCAGGCTCTTCAATTCCCATGGCCTTGCATATTAATTCAGCATGCTCCATTTCCTGTTTATTTAGTCTTTTGAAAATAGCCTGGGTTATCTTGGTTTCTGCTTCTGCTGCACATGCCTTGTAAAAAGCTGCATTGTCCAATTCTAAATCAACTGCTTTTTTACAATCTTCATAGGTTCCCTCTGACATTTCAATTTTTCCAAAGTCATAATACTCTACTGCAGGAAGAAGATGTTTGCCTGCCGCACCACAGAAGGGACACCTGTCAGGCTCTCTTTCTCCTAAATAGGTTTCACCACAAATTTGACATCTATAAGGCTTCATCTTACCACTCCTTTATAAAAGATTTTATTGTTAAACTAGAGAATATAGCAAAGGGCTTACTTATATGATAGCTTTATTATCATTTACCGGCAAGCAAAATCCAAAAACACTTCCTTCTCCCTCTTGACTTCTTACCCACACGTTACCACCATGGGCTTCAATAATGCTTTTGACAATGGCTAACCCAAGACCCGCTCCCCCTTTATTTCGACTCCTTGACTTATCAGCCTTATGAAACCTTTCCCATACTAGTTCCAGATCCTCCCTGGGTATTCCACATCCAGAGTCAGCTATTTCCACACATATCTGTTGTTTATTATTTACATAAGCAGCTATTTCAATTCTACCTTCAGCAGTATGATTAAGGGCATTTTCTAGTAGATTAATTAATACCTGCTGCAGCCTATCATAATCTGCATTTATTTTAGGAAGAGCATCTTCGATCCGAGTTTCAAAACCTAACCCTTTATTTAATACTACTGTTTCATACTTTTCCTTAATACTATTTATCAGGCTTCCAACGTCAACCATTGTAATAGCTAAAGTGAAATTACCTGTTTGGAGCCTTGAAATATCAAAAAGCTCGCTAACCATATTCTTTAGCCTGGCTGTCTCCTTGTAGATTATTTTAGCATATCTATTCTGCTCATCCTTATCATGGGCAATATCATCAATAATTGCCTCTGAATAGCCCTGAATCAAGCTTAAAGGGGTACGCAGCTCATGGGAAACATTAGTAATAAAATCTCGACGCATTTGTTCTATAGCCCTTTCCTTTTCTAAAACCTTTTCCAGCTTTGCTTTTTCGCTGGACAATTCATTTATTTTGTTTTTTAATTGTTCAGAAAGGTTGTTTAAACTTGCCCCTAATAATCCCACCTCATCATTGGTCTGAACTGTCACCTTATGGTCAAAATTACCTTTAGCCATTTCATTAGCAGCTTCATTCATCTGCAGCAGCGGCCTTGATAATGTTCTGGAAAGAAAAAAGCTGATAATGGTAGCTAAAATAACTGCAATTATGGCACTGTAGACAATTAACCACCTCATGGAGTTAATTGTATTGGTAATAGGTGCTACTGGCTTAAACATCATAAGGATTCTTTCAACCTTACCATCAATATATTCTGGGATGGCTACCGAGAGCATGGGCACATCAAAATGCTGGTGATGACCCCTTTTAGTTATAATTTCACCTGCAAAGGCCTTACTTAATTCATCTGATTTAAAAAAATACCCTGTTGGGAGCCCAAGCATTGCATCACAAGCCTGGACAAAACCTTTTTTATCAACAATAATTATATGAGCATCTATAAAATGGCCCAAAAGGGTTAACTCATAGGTTAAGTCCCGGGGGTCATCCTCAGCTCTTATAATCTCTATCAGTTCCTGACCAGTATTGATAAGGTCAGCTGATATTTGGGAATAGTAAAAGTTTTCTAGCAGACTAGAAAGTCCAAAACTAAGTAGAATTAACACCACCAGGACAAGCAGAACAATGGATACCCAAAGCTTTCCTATAACACTTTTATTTAGCATTGGGGCACCTCAAACTTGTACCCAACTCCCCAGACAGTGCTTAAATAGTCAGGCCCATTGTCTCTTCCTAACTTCTCCCTGAGCTTTTTCACATGGGTATCTACTGTTCTTAAATCCCCAAAAAAATCATAGCCCCAGATGGCCTCTAGTATCTGTTCTCTGGTAAATACCCTGCCCGGTGAGCTTGCCAAGTAATATAACAGGTTGAATTCTTTTGGAGTCATGCTTACTTCCTGGTTATCCACCTCTACTTTTCTTGCAATGTGGTCAATAACCAATCTGGGAAATTTAAGTGTTTTTTCCTGTTTATCGCCAGGTAAAGTCCTTTTTAGCAGGGCTTTGACCCTATGAGCCAATTCCCTTGGACTAAAAGGCTTTACAACATAATCATCACACCCCAGCTCAAAGCCGAGTATTCTCTCGTATTCCTCTCCCTTTGCAGTGAGCATTATTATAGGCTTATCATTAAACTTACGTATTTCCTTAACCAGTCCAAAGCCATCAAGTCCGGGCATCATCACATCAACTATAAAAAGGTCATAAGCAGAAGTTTTAATTTTCTCTAAAGCCTCTTTGGAATTGGCAGCCTTATGGGCATTATAACCTTCTTTTTTGATATATATTTCTACCAGATCTCTAATTCCTTCTTCATCATCTACTATTAATATGTTTGGTATCGTCATTGTTCCACCCCCTGTTTGGCAGCTATGGCTATTCAACTCTATCATAGGGCATTAATATAGTATAAATGTGATGGATTTGTGAACAATTTGTGATTACTTTATTCCTTAAACTTTGCTGGAATAAGCAGTACAGGTATTGGTGAGTAGCGAGCTACCTGTAGACTAAGGCTTCCTAAAAATAATTCCTTAACAAAGCCCTTACCCTGACTTCCCATGATCACAAGAGAATATGTTTTATTATTTTGTATCATATCCAGGATTATCTCAATAGGCCTACCTACTGGAATTTTTATTTGAACGTTGTGTGAGCCTGCCTTCTCAAGCCTGGATTTAACCGTCTCTAGCTTGCCTTTAATTTCTATATCCCAACTGGCTTCTATATCATCAAACAATACAGCAGGTATTTCTCTGGCACTTTCTAAAATATATCTTTTAAATTTAGCAAGTTCATTTACGTGTACAATAGTAACAGGGCACTTTGTTTTCTCAATTATTGTTTCTAAATATTTTAATGCCTTATCTGCTGTTTCAGAAAAGTCAGTAAGGTATATAACATGGTTAAAGCTGCTCTTGCAAGCTAGTTCTACCTTATTACCATCTTCATCAGCATTTAGCCTGACTAGAAACACAGGTTTTTTGGACAAACTGATTACTTCGGAAGATACACTGCCCAGGGCAGCCTTTTCATATATTCCCTTCCCATGTGAACCAATTACAATTGCTGATACCTGGTGTTTTTCAGCCAGCTGGTTAATTTTTCTTGCAGGGATACCAGTAGTTGAAACAGTAATAGCGTTAATACCCGCCTCTTGAAAAACAAGTAATTGCTCCATCAAACTAGGGTTATTTTCAACAAGACTTTTATCCACTGCATTAAAACCTGGCCCAGGAAGTGCAATTATAGGTCTAATATTAGCTAAAACCACTTCTTCTACTCCCAAGCTTTTTAAATCCCCCACGCAGCTAACAAGGGCATTTGATGCCTGTGAAAGATCAGTACATACTAATACCTTTTTAAACATAGTTATTAACCCCCTTATAATTTTTTTTAATATTAAACAACTTACACTCAGCCTTAATAAAAACCTTTTAATTCATATAATCTTCGAAAAAGATTCACATTAAGTATACATATTATTACTGTTTAATCAAAGATTTACCCAGCTTTATTCACTAAAAATACACATTTCAATCAAAGACCTGTCACAAAGTTATGTTTATATATTGTCAACAAAACAATTAAGGAGGAAAATTCTAAATGAAAAAACTATTTGTAATAACTGCATTAGCTTTAGGATTGTTGATTTACTCTGGTCCAATTTTGGCCACCAACATGGTGTCAAATATGGCTACTGAAAAGGGCGGTCTTGCAGTTGCTGAATGTGCTAAAAGAATGGGTGGTTTACAGCAATGTGTTGCACAAAACATAAACGGTAGCTGCATGAAGTAGTAATCCAGGTGATGGCTGTGTCTATGCCATAATTATGGGTATGATCAAGGGAACAGCTCCAAATTGTGATTGTTAGGCACCAACTTTTTGGAAACCATGTTATAGAGAAAAAGGCAGGGCCCCTGGACGGCCTTGCCTTTTTCAAGTTAGAGCTTATTACATATTATGAGTTTTAGCAGTATTGCTCCTGCTGTTTTCCAGCTTATTTAAAGATGCTTCCTCAAGAGCCAGTGACTTGGCTAATGTATACATTATAAATACCATGATGATAGTAAAGGGAAAAGCTAGAGCAAAAGCAATGGTCTGTACAGAACTTAATCCCCCAGTTAAGATCAACATTGAAGCAATGGAACCGGCTATAGCGCCCCAGAATACCCTGGAACCTGATTTTGGTTCCAAATCCCCACCTGATGTCATCATACTTACAACAAGGGTAGCAGAGTCAGCAGAAGTTATAAAGAAAATTGTAACTACAAACATGGCCATTAATGATAGAAGTTCCGTTGCGGGCAAATTATTAAACATTGCAAATATAGCACTAGTCACATCTGCAAAGGTAGCCTCAGCTATACCTCCGGCACCAAATCTCTCCTCATGAATTGCCGTACCACCGATTATACTAAACCAAATAAAGCTTAGGAGTGATGGAGCCACCAGGATACCGATAATAAATTCTCTAATTGTCCTTCCCTTGGAAATCCTGGCAATAAAACTGCCCACAAAGGGCGTCCAGGTAATCCACCAGGCCCAGTAAAACACAGTCCAGGCACCAACCCAACCATAACCAGTATGCTCAGCTACTGCACCTTGAGTATCTACGAAAAAGCTCATCCACACTATGTTCTGTATATACTGCCCCAAGGATTCAGTAAAGAAGTTTAATATATACCTTGTTGGTCCTAAAAAAAGTACAACAAGCATTAGAATTGCAACTGCTACCATATTTATATTGCTCAACCATTTTATGCCCCTATTAATCCCTGTTACAGCAGAAATTGTAAATAGAGTTGTTACTATTGCCACAAAAACAATTGATACTGTAGTTGTATTGGGAGTACTAAACACTATGTTCATACCAGTAGTTACCTGCATGGCACCCAAGCCTAAAGAAGTAGCCACTCCAAAAAGGGCCATTACAACTGTAAACGTATCTATGGATTTTCCAATTGGACCTTTGATTCCCTCTTCTCCTAGAATTGGAGAAAAGCAGGAACTAATTAGGCCAGGTAAGCCCTTGCGGAACTGAAAGTATGCTAACCCAAGGGCGACAACACCATAAATAGCCCAGGCATGCAGTCCCCAGTGGAAAAAAGTATACCGCATGGCCTCAGATGCTGCAGCTGCAGTATTTGATTCACTTAAGGGAGCTCCCGCAAAATGATATATTGGCTCTGCAACTCCCCAGAAAACCAACCCTACACCCATGCCAGCAGCAAATAACATTGCAAACCATGCAGCTGTACTAAATTCAGGCTTTTCATCATCCTTTGCAAGTTTAATATTTCCATATTTACTAATGGCCAGGAATAAACAGAAGATAACAAACCCAGATACTGCAAGGAGATATGTCCACCCAAGATTATCAATGAAAAAAGAAAACAAGACACTAAAAATCTTAGATACAGCTGCAGGGTTAGTTGATGCTATTAACACAAAAACCAGACAAATGATAGCTGAACCCCAAAAGATAGTTTTGTCAATCTTTCCAAAAAACTTGTCCATTTATAAACCTCCCATTTCATTTTTTAAAAATCAATTATTATCTCTATATCGCCCCCTAATTCAGTAATTTCTAAATTTTTTGTTAATTGATAAGGAAAAATTTAATTCCAGATGAGATAATATGGTATTTTCTATTCGCATTATACAAGTTATCTACAACCTATCTATAATAGCATCTATTTTAACCTTTGCTTTTTCCGGCAAAGATTCTGAAACATGGTTTTCTATAATATATCTAGCTTTTTCCATGGCCCTTTCTCCACAAGTAATTTTCCCTTTATCACACCAGACTTGATATTGATTTTTATCTAATATTTTTGGTATCCATAGCTCCCTTTTAAAATTATTGAATGTATGTTCATCTGTTACAAAATGTCCTGCGGGACCCACCTTCTTAATTACTTCCAGGGCTAAAGTAACGTCATTTACTTCCACACCTCTAACCATTCTTTTAACAAACCCAATAATTTCATCACACATTACCAGCTGACCTGCACTGCTTGTAGTACCTCCTTCAAGGTAACCAACATCATGAATAAGATTAGCACCACTCATGGCCGACATCATAATTGAGGCTGTAGCTTCAATGGCTGACTGCTCATCCAGAGCTTTTGAATCACTGCACCCGGCTGTCCCCCACATTGGTATCTTGTAATAGTGAGCCATTTCTGCAAAAGCAGCATGCATCAAGTTAAACTCAGGGTTTCCGTAGCTCATAACCATGGTGTTCATATCTGTAGGTGCGGGCACACCTCCCATAACAAAAGGCGCCCCCTCTCTAACAAGCTGATGGATAACTAACCCACTTAAGCATTCGGCCAGGGCCACTATGACTGTGCCAGCTAATGTAACCGGTGAAGTTCCACCAGCCATTGGTGCCGACACATATATAGCCGGCAGGTTTTTTTCAGCTGTAAACACAAGTTTTTCAATAGCTTCTTCAGAATGCTGCAGAGGGGTGTTGGAAGTTGAAAACAAGGATATGAAGGGATATTTTTGCAGCTCTTCCAGGTCACCAGCAACAGCCAAGCATATATCCACTATTGTCACAAGGTTTTTTGCATTAAACCCCCAGTGTATAATTGGTTTAGTGGTATTTTCAAGTAATGCATGGAATAAATGAATGTCAGCAATTTCTGTTGGAACATCCTTGATAGTTCCAAAATCCATTGCAAAATCTATATTAGGCAAGGCATCTATAATTTTAGCTGCATTTCTAGTATCCTGTTTTTTGGGGTAACGCCTTTCACCGGTATAGGGATCTATTGTATAAGTAGTGGAAGGTCCTGGCCCAAAGTAGAAATTTTCCCCTTCCAGTCTCATCTTTCTATTTCCGTTGCGGTCATATAAAGCTACACTTGAAGGTGTAGTAGATATGGCTTTTTCCACCAGTGCAGGTGGAATCCTAACCTGATTACCATTTACAAAGGCGCCTGATTTCTTTAACAGCTCAAGGGATCTTTTCTCCTGAACAATTACACCTGTGTCAGATAACACTTCTAAAGTGGCATAGTGGAGTATATCACACTGTTCCCTGGAAAGGGTTTTAAATTGAATAGTACTATTACTTTTATAATTGCTGCGCATTATAAGTACCTTCCTTCTCTTATTCAGCTAGTATTATATGGTCTATCTGGAAACTCTAATTTGATGCTTTTTCATGCGATAATGCAGGCTTTGCCTGCTGATGTTCATAAGTCTTGCTGCAAGGGATATGTTGCCTTTTGTATCCTCTAATACTGTTATGATTTTGTTTTTTTCTACTTTTTCAATCTCACTATCTAGTGGATTAAGGTTAAATTTTCTCGTTAAGGGTTCCTCTTTAATTGTAATTGTAGATGTAACCTTCATATATTCAGGAATATGCTCAATGGTTATTTCAGTTTCTTTGCTGCTAATTAGAGTAATTGCACATTCTAGTGCGTGTTCTAACTGGCGTACATTGCCTGGCCAGTTGTAGCTTTGAAATACCCTTAGTAAATCATTTGCTGCAGTATAATGTCCCTTGGCAAGCTTTGTGCTGACTTTTTTAATAAAAAAATCTATTAGATATGGTAAATCATCGGTTCTTTCTCTTAGTGGAGGTATACCCAAACAAACAACACCCAGTCTGTAAAACAGGTCACTCCGCAGCAAACCCTTTTCAATGGCTTCCAGTGGTTTCATGTTTACGCTGCTGATAATTCTGGGATTCACTTCAATGTCTGTCATGCCGCCTACTCTTCGTATTTTCTTTTCCTGAAGAACACGCAAAAGTTTTGCCTGCAGCAATAAGGACATTGAGTTAATCTCATCTAAAAACAAGGTTCCATCACTTGCCTGTTCAAAAAGCCCTGGCCTATCTACAGCTTCAGTATAAGCCCCTTTGACAGTTCCAAAAAGAATACCTTCAAGAAGGTTCTCTGGAATTGCAGCACAATTGATAGCTACAAAGGGGCTTTTTGCCCGACAGCTTGCATTATGAATGCTTTGGGCGAAGAGCTCTTTTCCTGTTCCAGTTTCTCCATATATTAAAACTGGTGACTGGGTAAATGCTGCCCTTTTGGCCAAAATCTTAATATCACATAGACTTTGGTTATGCCCAATTATATCTTCAAAATTATGGCTTGCTCTACGTACGGGTACATTGTTCAATTCCCTGTGACCATTATTCTCAAGCTTTTTTATAAACACAACAGAAGCATCAGCACTATCTAACCACTTCTTTTTTACGTCATATTCCTTTTCAAAAATATGATTAGCCAGTACCCCTTCAATATTTTCGCCTATTATGCTTTTTACCTTTTTTGAAAATATTAAATTGGCTGCATTGTTGCACCAACTAATCACTCCTGTATTGTTATAAATAATTACTCCCTCTGCTATTTCATTTAAGATTTCCTTGTACATTTCAATGTCTGCATTATTATTCAGAGTCATCTTAGTATCCCCCTGCAATTAGTAAAATCTAAAATCCTACTATTTTAAATTTTACGAAAATATATAACAGCAAAAACCGTGCCATGTTGTATGGGCTTATTTTTATAAAATTAATGCAAAATGGCTTTTCATATCTGTGCAAAATTCTATTGCATTGTTGAATATTTTGTCATTTTAAGCTAAAAAAATTACTTCTATTTTATGCCATATTTTTTCATTCGATATTGCAGGCTCTGCCTTTTTATATTCATCTGCTTAGCTGCCCGGGAAACATTCCAATTGTTTTTTTCTAAAGCTTTTAACAGCACCTCTTTTTCAACTTTTTCCATGGTAGCTAATAAAGGTTCCTCCTGAAGAGTGATGTTTAAGCTTTCTTTGTCACAATATCTGTTATCTAATTTACTTTCCATATGACGAGGCAAATGTTCAATGGTTATAATTTCTTCATCTTCCTGCATGATATTCATTGCTGATTCAATAGCATGCTGCAGTTCTCTTACATTTCCAGGCCATGAATATCCCAAAAACATTTCTGTGACCTTGGGAGATATATTTTTAATATTCTTGTTAAGCATCCTATTGTAAGCTGCTATAAATCCCTTTGCCAAAGGTATAATATCTTCTTTTCGGTTTCTAAGAGGTGGTACTTTCAAGTAAACTACACCCAGGCGGTAAAATAAGTCCTCTCGTAACAGTTGTTTTTCAATAGCTAAAGCAGGCTCTATGTTGATATTGGTCACAATTCGCACATCCACAAGGACTTCATCAATGGCCCCAACCCTACGCAGGGTTCCTTCCTGCAGAACTCTTAGCAGTTTTGCTTGCAGTCCCAGACTCATAGAATTTATTTCATCAAGAAGCAGGGTGCCACCCCTGGCCTGTTCAAAGAGACCTGGTCGGTCTACGGCCCCCGTGTAAGCTCCCTTAACAGTTCCAAAGAGTATCCCCTCAAGAAGATTCTCAGGAATAGCCGCACAGTTAATAGCTATAAATGGTGCCGATGCTCTTTGACTATAGTTATGGATGCTCTGGGCAAACAACTCCTTGCCAGTACCTGTTTCTCCGTATATTAAAACAGGAGAATTTGTCCTGGCAGCCCTTTTAGCCAGTGTAACCGTATGCTTTAGAATAGGGCTATTCCCCATTAAGTCTTCAAATACATACCTGGCAGACTTTTTAGAACCGCTCCTGGTATTTTGTTTTTTGTTCTCAAATAGCTGTTCCTGCAGCTCAATAATTTTATCCGAAAGCTCTTTAATCTTTGAATAATCTCTTTGAATGGAAACAGCTCCTATAACTTTATCTTCTTTGAAAAGGGGATACGTGTTACACATTATGTTTAGGCTTCTGCCTGTAAATGTAGTGTAGTTCTGATGTCTATCTATAATAGGCTTACGCAGTCTCATTGTTTGAATCAACAAGCTTGTTTCTTCGGATAAATTGTATACATGAGTCACATGCTTCCCAATTACCTGTTCCTTCAATAAACCATCTAAACGTTGGTTTGCTTCATTATAGATGATTAATTTGCCTTGACTATCACAAACCATAACTGCTTCATCAATGGAATTGATCACGTTTTCCAATATATCAATGTCGTCTTTTTCAGGATTATGTTCTAAGAATAATATCTTTTTTGACGATTGTTCTACCTGCACTAGTCTGCTTTTGATTTTAAGTCCGCTGATTAAATCAACGGATCCATTGATAACCCTGCCTTCAATGACAAGTTCGGGACAGATACCCTTTAAATTTCTGCCAACAACCTCTTGCTGAGAAAGATTCAAAATGCTTTCTGCCCCAGGATTAATTCCAAGTATAGTATTGTTGCTGCTTAAAACAACTATGCCTTGATTAATCCTGTGGAAAATATGCCATAACAGTTTTTCATTAAGTATATTTATCTGTGTCATACATGACTCCCTCCGATTATTATCAGCCATAATCTTGGAATAACTAAAATATAACTTATACAGCCTCAAAATTCTATATTTATTAAGTGTAAAAAATTAGAATATAAAGGGCGTTTAGGAAAATCGGAGGACATTGAAATATCTACTTGCCTATACCAAGCACTTCCCTTGCATATTTTATACTTTTAATGCATGCATCCATTTCCTTCTGGCGGGCCACTTCTAGTGGATCATCACCCATATCCCATTCTATTTCAAAGGTAATACGATCAGTAGGTGATAATTTCTTTATGGTGTTGTATACCCTCACGCAATCAATATCCCCATCCCCTAAAGCCACTCCATGAAAACGGATGCCGAACTGATCCCTGTCAAGCTTATGGTCACAAAAATGGTTTGCAAAGGCATAGGGTGCCAGTTTTTCAACTGCACTAACAGGGTCTTCCAGGACACCCATGGAATTTACCGTATCAACACAGGCCCCAACCAGGGGGTGATTGATCTTATCAATTAACCAGAGGATTTCATCTGCATAAGTTTCAGTATGGTTTTCTAGCGCCAGTTTAATTCCTGTTTTTTCGAGTAAGGGCAGGGCAGCTTTAACCTCATCATAAACATCACATAGCTGCCTCATTACAGCTGGATGAAAGCAGCTGCCATAAAGGGGCCTGGGCCTGCGGATATCAAGGCTGATTTTTCCAATATCAGCACCTAACCTTTCGGCAATTCGGATGCCGTCCTGAATACTATCTGTTAAGCGAGGGTCAAACTCTTCATTCAGAGAAAAGTTATATTCAAGATAAAGTCCACGTTCTCCAGCTGCTGTCCTAACCTCTTTTAAACGTTTTTCATCCTTGCTTTCTAGATCACAGCCAGTAATATGCAGTCCATCTAATCCCCATTCCACCGCCTTATCCATAAGCTGCATTAAAGTCATTTCTTTTGGACGGGGTTCAGCAATGATGCCCCAGTTCTGACCAAGCCCCCAGAGATGCAAGGTATAGGTATGCAATCCAAGTTTCATTTTCTTATCCATTATTGATCTCTCCTCCTTGTTAAACTCAAAATATCGCATTCTTTAAAATAGATCCCCGTGCAGAGTATTTTCAGCCCACAAGAACCGCTGGAAATGCAATCCCTATTCTTGTTTGGCATATCCTTTTTTATAGAACATCATAATTATAGATATCATAATTGCCATCTCTATTATAAAGATGGGCAATGCCGTAACAATGCTGGCAGTCTGCAAAGCCTTGGTGCCGCTTACACCTGTGATTATTAGGAAGAGAATAGTGGAGCCACCCATTACCAGCCCCCAAAAAACCTTTATTACAGCAGGAGGCTCACCTTGACCCCTATTTTTTGTGGTCATAATGGCAATGGTTGATGTCATGGAGTCTGCTAGGGTAATAAATGAGATGGCTACTACTATTACGAAAAGGGGAACTGTAATAACGGCTAACGGAAAATGGCTTAACAATGCATAAGATGCTACTTCAAAACCCGATTCATTGATTACATTCATTATGGAACCATTTGCAATACTTTCCATATATATAGCTGATCCCCCAAATGCCGTAAACCACAAGATTCCAAATAAAGCCGGTATTGTAACGTTAACTATTAAAAACTCTCTAATAGTTCGGCCATATGATATTCTTGCTATAAACATACCTACAATGGGAGCAAAAGCTATCCACCAGGCCCAGTAGAACATTGTCCAGCCACCACCCCAACCTGCACCTTCGCCGAAGGGATCTGCCCAGAAGGACATGGGTATAACATTTACTAAATAGGAGCCAAATGAATTTACACCTATTTCTAATAAAAATTTTGTTGGACCAAGCAAGAAAAGAAAAACTACAAAACCTATAAATATCTTGGCATTATGGTTGCTTAAAAATTTAATGCCCCGATGAAGCCCCGTATAACTGGATAATGTATAGCTAATAGTGATAATAGTTATTATTGCAATATATATGCCAATGTTTGGGGTTAATCCAACTAAATAATTTAGGCCACCAGCCAGTTGCAAAGTGCCTAGTCCAAGAGAGGTCACTACTCCGCCTACTATTGCAAAAATACATATAGCATCCACAGTGTTCCCCCAGAAGCCATTAATTCTATCGCCTATGATTGGATAAAGACCAGAACTTACTTTAAAAGGCTGGTTTAAATTATAAGATGAATAGGCGATTGCTAACCCTATAATTGCATATAGTGCATAGGGATGGAATGACCAGTGGAGATAAGATAATTGAAGGGCTGTAATTGCACTTGCTGGGGTTTGAGGGTCTACACCAGCTATGCTTGGCGGCCCATAATAATGATATATAGGTTCTGCTACTCCCCAGAACAAAATGCCTATGGCAATACCGGCACATAGAGCCATGGCAAACCAATTCCAATACGAAAGTTCCGGTTTAGCATCCGGCCCACCAAGGCGAACCCTACCTATTGGAGCTAAGGTAACAAACAATACAAATGCTAAAAAAATAAAGGCAAAAAATAGGTACATCCAACCAAAGTAGTCTATCGTAAAACCAAGTGCAGCATTAGCACCTTTTGCAAAACCATCTGGGGATACCATTCCTATTAGCAGGAACACAACAAGTAATATTGCAGGGGGATAAAAAATACCCTTCTCTAGCTCAAACTTCTTATTGCCGTTGCCAACATCAGGCTGTGGAGCACGTTGTAATTCACTCATCAATCTTCCTCCTCGTTTGTTTGTTAGATTTAAAAAATTTTGCCCTTGCATGAGTAATAAAAACAGAGTTAATACATTCATCACCTCTCTCAAAGAATCTATTTTGCATTTCCCAAATAGTATAAATATTCTAATTATTTTTTTGGCTCAACCTCTAAATCAGAGAGGAATTAAGATAAACGAAGTGCAAATTGCATGCCAAAATTGCAATGCCTTTCAAAAGCAATTGTTAAAAAGACACATTGTTTAAACAGATGCAATTTAATTTAGCACTTGACATGTTGTAAGTATTCAAATTGCAATATTGTGCGATGATTTTAACTAATGGTTAATAAAGTGCATAGAGTTTTTGCATAGACAAATTATTTATATATTTTAGCAACCCCCTAAAAGGTCATGAAAATAGTCTTTGGACAACCTAGAGCCGATTGTCCAAAGATTATTGAAAAGTATATAATGTTTAATATGTCTATGTGCAGAAATGCTATTTTAATTTATACTTTTTCACCTTATAAAAGGAGTTTTTGCCTGCTTTTTCCCAGTTCCTGGGCAGCTTTAGCTATATTTCTTTGCTCCTCTTTAAAGCCATTATAATGTCTTCTTTATCCTTTGAATTATTTCTTCAAGAAGGGTTTGTTCTGCGCAATTTTCTCTCCAGGTTGGGTAGTCCACTACCTGCTGGTGGTTTATGACTTTTTTATAAAGAAAACTTGGCTTTCGCCAAGCCTTTTGGCGCCAGCGGAAGCCTTAGTCTTTGTGAATACTATCTACCTTGTGGAACTTATACTTTCTGATAGTGAAATAAAACGGAATATGTTCTGACCTTATTATAGTTTTGACTGCAGTCCTCTTGTTAGGGGTACTCATAATTCTTGCAAAAATCCTTACTCTACTGCTAAATACGGTCGTACTTTCCATACTTTTCAAGCGCCTCTTCAGTATATTGATCTATCAATTCATCTAGTTCCTTGGTTACTTTTTCATCCATAGGTTCAGGATGATATTCCTGCACAACCCACCTGACTTTATCTTCAATTACTTGACCCAATGTTTTCTTCCCGTTATCTACCCAATTACCATATGAAGCTCTTGTTAATAAATTTGGTGAATATATTTTTCTAAAATTATTTAAAGTATGTTTTTCACCAAGGTAATGTCCTCCTGGGCCAACTTTCTTTATTACGTCAAGTGCTAAATCTTCTTCCCTAAAAGGAATGCCTTGCACAATATGTTTTATTAAGCCTATTATTTCATCGCTAAATACTACCTGTGAAAGTGAGGAAGTCAAACCAGAATCAACGTAGCCTATATCATGTATAAGGTTACCTCCTGATAATGCTGCTAATAATAACGAATATGTGGCTTCAGCAGAGGCTTGTTCATCAAAAGTTTTTGCATCAGTACATCCTCCAGTGCTAAAAACGGGAAGTCTATAGTAATATCCCATTTCAGTAAGTGCTGAACTTAAAACATGAAACTCTGGTGCACCATAAGGATGAGCCATGTTTTTCATATCTATTGCTGTAATAGTACCTCCATAAAAAAATGGTGCACCTGGTTGTTTAAGCTGATGGATTACAAGGGTACTGAGCAATTCGGCATTGCCTTGAATAAGAGCTCCCGCTAAAGTAACTGGCGCTGAAGCTCCACACATCATTCCTATTGTATGAATAATTGGAACCATTTTTTCTGCACACGCCATTACCTTACCAATACCGTCCTCAGATTGCCTAAGCGGGGAAGTAGCCTCAGAGTATACCGCTAAAATAGGACGATCTCTAAGTTTTTCCGAGCCTCCCATAACTACTTCTGCCATTTCTATGATGTTTGAGATATTTTGCTTATCATAACCACTAACAATAATCGGCTTTTTTGTATTCCTAACCATTGCATCAAATTCATGTATGTATCCTATTTCTGGATATTGGTGCTTTGCAATCCCTAAGGACATAACAAAATCAATATTTGAAAGATAATCACATAATTTAGCTGTATTAGCAATATCTTCTTTTCTGGTTTGCCTTCTTTCTCCTGTAAAAACATCTAATGTATATGGGCAACCTGAACCTGTTCCAAAATAGCTTTTATGAGATTCTAAAAACATGCACCTATTGCCATCTCTATTTGCCATAACTATTCGGGATGGAGCAGTTAAAAGGGCATTCTTCACAAGATGTTCAGGTATCTTTACTAAATGCCTCTCTACTCTTGCCCCTGCCGACTGTAATAGTTCCAGTGCCTCAGCATGAAAAACTTCTACCCCTGTTTCTGCAAGGATTTCCAATGATCCAAGATGTATTTCTTCTAGCTGATCATACGAAAGAAATTTTAATGAAGGTGTTAACTGAATTGCGGTGTTACTTTTCATTTGAACCCTCCTATCTCAATATTTTGATGCTATTCTAAAAATTACACTCTAAATTGGCCTTTTTTAAAGACACAAATTTTAATATAAAACTAAATTTTTATTCCCCCGCTAACCCTATCACGTCTCTCTGTGTCTATGCCCTAATCTTCCTTCGTTCAGCATTATGGGGTAGGGGGGTACCAGTTACTCGTATGCAGGGTCATGCCCTAATGGAAGGTTATGGTTTCTCTACCTAAAACCAATATCAAATTTTATGTGAAATATTAAGGACTAATTTACAAATCATAGCCATAGAGGTTGTTGATATGTGGGCAATGGCAAATCGTTGTCCAAGCACTCGCATTCCTAACATCGCCAGGAAACCCTTTTTTCCGCGTTTTTATAAATTAATACCCATATCACGATTTGCATAAAGCATAGTTTAATCGCTCCTAGATATAGAGATTTTATAATTTAGATGCAATTTCTTTAATTTTATTTTTAACTTCAGCATTTAACGGCTTAGGTTGGTGGCTATCTATGATATTTTGCAGCTTTTTCTTTGCTAGTTCAGCTAAATCAGGCTGCCCTTGAGCTGTCCAATCATCAAATCTTCCTCTATTGAATATTGATGGGAACCACCACTCCTTTTTAAAGTTATTAAACGTATGCTCTTCTGCCATGAAGTGTCCACCTGGTCCAACCTTCTCTATCACATCAACAGCTAAGGTATTTCTATTTACTTCAATACCTTTTACGATCTGGCGCACCTGGCCTATCACTTCATCAGCTATTACTAATTGAAGTAAGGATGTGCTAATACCAGACTCCATATAACCAACATCATGGACTATATTTCCCCCACTTAATGCTGCCATAAGGCAATTTGTGGCAATATCGATGCCTGCCTGTTGATCAACACACTTAGAGTCTGAGCATCCTGCAGTGCTAAACATTGGTATTTTATAATACTGCGCCATATTGGTCATTCCCGCCGCCATTAGGCTAAATTCAGGGGAAGAGTAAGTTATTTGAGTTGTGGCCATGTCCATTATTGTTACCACTCCTCCCATTACAAAGGGAGCGCCTTCTCTAGTCAATTGATGAATAACCAGCCCACTTAGGCATTCTGCATTAGCAAGTACAATATTTCCCGCCATGGTTGCAGGACCTGTGGCTCCTGCTAGGGGTGCAGGTGTATTTATACATGGTAAAAAGTGTTCTGCCATAAACATTGTTTTCTCAATTGCATCTACATCATGAGTTAATGGAGTAATTGGTTCGGAATAAAAACATAAAAAGGGATAATTTTGAAGTTCCTGAAGACTTCCCCTTACGGCAATGGCCATGTCTACCATAGTCCTGTAATTACTTGAGGTAAAGCCCCAGTGGACTATAGGTTTTGTTGAGTTATTTACCATTGCCTCAAACATTAAAACATCGGCAATTTCTGTTTGAACATCTCTCGCAGTACCAAAATCCATTTGAAAGTCTATATTAGGTAAAGCATCCATCACCCTAGATGCTCTACATGTATCATTTATTGTGGGATATCTACGTTCACCTGTAAACGGATCTAATGTATAGTTTACAGTTGGGCCAGGACCAAAATAGGATTTATTATTTTCCAAAAACATTTTACGATTTCCATCTCGATCGCATAGTACAATTCTTGATGGAGCACTTCTTATACACTTTTCAACTAATCCTGCAGGAAACTTAACCCTTTCACCATCAACAAAAGCCCCGGCTTTTTTGGCAAGTTCTAGGGCTTTAGGATGATGAATCAGCACGCCCACTCTTTCTAAAACTTCCAAAGTTGCCATGTGTATCTCTTCGCACTGCTGTTCAGTAAACACCCGAAAATACAAGCTTGAGTTGGTCACATAATTACTTCTTAACATATAAATACCTCCATCCTATATGATTTCCTATATAAATTTATGCAACTTGCATGCCAGCTAAATCTTTATCTCTTCCACATAAACAGGATTCTTGAACTCATATGAACTTGTTCATTAGTGTATGCTAGAAGATAGTAGTCTTGGAGCGAAACTTGTCAACTCGATGACATAGCTGAACCCAGTCAGGGCTAGTGACGGTATTTATCGGAAAAAAGTTTCGTAGGCATTGTCAAAGAACTCCAAAAAGAATAAAATGTCTAATTTGTAACAATAAGTCCAGCGAAACCTTGAAGTAAAACAACTAGGAACAACAGCATGCTCCTAGTTTTATGTCACTACAGGGGTAATTTGACCCCAACCCCTTCATTTAATGCCCTATTTAGCAGCTCCCTGCCTACTACAACATCACAAACAGACATTCCAATGTTGCTGCAAACAATTAGCTCATCCTTATTTTCTCTACCCTTTTTAACCCCAGCAATAACCTCGCCAGTTTCACATGCTATTTCTGGTAGTCCATCTGGAAAATAACCCATCCCAGCGAATAATTCATGTTCTTCCTTACTATCAACGATATACTTATCAGCCCTCCTGGATGTAACTGGGTCAAAGTAGGTATTTAAGTCACATGGCAGAATGGTTTGCCCTTTTGAAACCCACTCATCCTTTATCTCCGCAAGTGGATCAAGGAGAATTATTGTTGCAGAACTTAAAACTTCACAACTTTTTGTAACCATTTCAGGATTGTCCCCTTTGATAATCTCCACATCAATCAACGGCTGACATTCTTTTATTAAATCATCCATGGCCGCCTCTTTTATATCATAAATGTATATTTTCTTGAGCTTTTTTAATACATGAACTACATATTTTACATGCTCTATTCCCTGAACACCACAACCAAACATACCAAATGTTTCGGCATCAGGATGAAGAGCCTGTGCAGCTAGAACAGTAACTGCCGGTGTCCTCATGGCAGTAATCCATGCAGAATCCATAAGTGCAATCGGGCATCCAGATGCTACATCGTTCATTACTAAGAGCCCTGTTGTTTGAGGCAGGTTGAATTTTTCCGGATTATATGGATAGCACTCTATCCATTTCATGCCAGCTGCCATCTTAGAAGGAACCCAAGCAGGCATGGCATGAAAAAACACCTCTTTAAACGGATGGATTCCTATCTTGGCGGGCATCTCATACTCTTTAGTGCCGTGTGCAATTAGGGCATCCCTTGTTAGATTAAGTATATTTTCTTCTTTTAGACCCAGGCTAATTACTTCTTTCTGGGTTAAGTAGAGCATCTGCTCTCCTATTTTGATCTTTTCCGAAATCCACTCTCGATCTTTTAATACTTCATCAGCAATATACATACTTTTACCCCCTTAAAAGATTACAAACTAATTTGCTATATTGCAACTTTAATGCCAAACCATTGCTCTTTCCATGGTAAAAAACCATCATGTTATGCACGACCAGAAGATTAAGGATGTGCCTTAATCTTCTGGTCGTGAAACAGCATAATCAACCAAAAGATTTAATATTCTGCAGTTTAGGTTAACCTAATTTTTTCTGTAGTATCTATGATTAATTTGCCCAACTATAATCAAAGACTCTGTCGTACTCCACATTGCCTTCTTCAATAACCAGCTTTGTTGAATAAGCACGGCTGCCATCTGGATAATATAGTGGTACCTGGGGTATGTCTTCGGTATAGATTTTTATGGCTTCAGCGTAAAGCTGTTTTCTAGTTTCAGGGGATGTTTCCCCGGCAGCTTTTACTAACAGCTCATCCATCGCAGGATTAGAATACCAGCTCCAGTTTCCAGCTATGCCTATACTATCAGTTGCAAGACTGCCAAACATAATCTCATCCATATCCTTTGTGCCCGCTGCCCAACGAACAATACCAATTTCATACTGCCCTTTAGTCAAAGCCTCATCGATGAATGCGCCCCTTTCCATCAACTGAACATCTGCTTTTAAACCTATTCGTGTTAAAGCATCCTGAAGCAAAGTAGCCAGCTTTGGATAAGGGTCTGAAGCATAGGTTTTAATAGTAACCGCCTTTCCTTCCATGCCCGCTTCTTTAACTAATTCAATGGCTTTTTCAATATTAACGTCATACCAGGTTTTAATCATAGGGTCTCCAATGGTTCTTCCCTGACGTCCACCAGGATAATCAGCAACTGCACCGTGTCCCTCAACACCAACAATCAGCATTTGTTGACGGTCCACTGCATAAGCTACAGCCTGCCGCAGTTTTAGATCAGCAAAAGGTCCATCTTCTACATTCATGATAATATTAAAAAAGATTGTGGAGGGAAAGGAAACCATATTAAGATTTGCTGCGTTAGATATTGTAGTACGCGAAATTCCTGGTATATCATTAAAGTAAGCGTGTATTTCACCAGTTTGCAGGGCAATAATTGCAGCATTGGTATCTGTTATTGTTTTCAGTCTGACATTTTTAATGGCTGGTTCACCCTTGAAATAATCAGGATTAGATTTGTAAACAACATACTCTCCTGGTCTCCAGTCTGTTACAATATATGGTCCAGTGCCGACAATTTTATCCACGGATTTGCCATAATCACCAGCAAAAGAAGTTACCGCATTTTCACTAAGCATTGCACTATAGTAAATGTTGCTCAAATATTCAATGAAACCAACGTTTGGCATTTTCATTTCAATAACAATGGTAAATTCATCCACTATTTCACATTTATTTACAGCAGCATAAGCCCAGGAAGTATAAGGGGATTCCATAGCCTGGTCAATTGAAAACTTGGCATCAGCAGCTGTAAATTGCGTTCCATCACTGAAGTAAGCATTTTCTCTCAGAAAAAATGTATAGGTTTTTCCATCAGGCGAAATTTCAAATCTTTCTGCTAGCGAAGGGGCAGTCTCACCGTTTTTGTCTTTAATAACAAGGGTATCATAGACTTGGGACATACTGATACTTTCAAAACCGTTTGGTGTGTAGTAAAAATCAAAACTCTCGGTTACCTTGGGAATTCCAATAACCATTTCTGCCTCGGCACTTGGCTGTGCTTCGTCTCCAGGCTTATTACCGCCGCATCCTGCTGTAAGTGCTGCAATTAACATGAAAATTAACAATATTAACACTTTTCTGTCCTTCATTTCTACTCCTCCGTTTCTTTTTCTTAATATTTTCCATCCTTTTTTCATCTATTTATAAAGGGAAATTGCTTATTTTATCTTACATTTTCCCAAAATTTTTTTTGAGTTTACGCTTACCTTGGATTGACTACTGATAAAGTATACATGCAACTAAATGCCCATCAACCTGAGGCGTTAAAAAAACATCCTTTTCCTGACATATGGGTTTAACATAATCGCACCGTGAAGCAAAACGGCAGCCGGGTTTTGGATTTATGGGATTTGAAACTTCCCCCCGAATCAGTTTTTTACCCTTTTGGCCCGTTAATTTGGGTACAGGTATGGCCTCCAATAGTGCTTTTGTGTATGGGTGCATAGGGTTTTTAAACAGTTCTTTTGAGTTGGCTTTTTCCACACACTGCCCAAGATACATGACAGCAATTTCGTCAGAAATATGCTTTACAACTGAGAGGTCATGTGTGATGAATAAATATGTAAGCCCCATCTCTTCCTGCAAATCCATCAATAGATTTAGAATTTGGGCCTGAATCGATACATCTAAAGCAGAAACTGGCTCATCACAGACAATAAACTTAGGATTCAGAGCCAAAGCCCTTGCAACCCCCACCCGCTGGCGGCGTCCTCCATCCATCTCATGTGGATAAGTATTTACAAAACGTTCTGCCAGTCCAACAATATCCATTAAACTGGTAACCTTTTCTACTAGTGCTTTTTTGTTTTTATATGCACGATTCATAATTATTGGTTCAGCAATTAACTCAAAAACTGACATGCGTGGATTCAAGCTTGAGAATGGATCCTGAAATATAATCTGCATTTCTCGTCTGATTTTGTACATTTCCTGTCGACTATATTTTAAGATATCTTTATCTTCAAAAAATACCGAACCTGAGGTAGGCTCAAGCAATCTCAATACCAGCCTGCCTAATGTTGATTTTCCACAGCCCGATTCACCAACTACACCAAGCGTCTTTCTCTTATTAATTTCAAGGTTTACACCATCTACTGCATGCAGAAAACCACCTTTAACTGGGAAATACTTTTTTAGTTCCTGGGTCTTTAATAAAGTTTCCAAAGTTGTTTACACCTCCCTAGCATAAAGATGACATGCAATTACATGTTCTCCTGCAGTATACAGTCCAGGGGCTTCGCTTTTGCAGATATCCATCCAAGATTTACATCTAGGATGAAATTTGCAGCCAGCTGGTAAGTTTGTGGGGTCAGGCATAAGACCTTCAATTGGGTTTAACCTTGGCACTTCGACTTCCAAATCAGGGATAGAACCAAAGAGTCCAATTGTATATGGATGGTGTTTATCTCCCTCAAATATATCTTCAACTGTGCCCTTCTCAATAATTTCTCCAGCATACATAATAGCAACCTTATCACAGGTTTGAGCAACCACACCCAGATCATGTGTAATCATAATCATTGACGTGCTAAGCTTCTCTTTTAGCTCTGCCATGAGAGCTAGTACCTGTGCTTGAATTGTCACATCAAGTGCAGTTGTCGGTTCATCAGCAATAATCAATTCCGGATTGCTGGCCAAAGCAATAGCAATTACAATGCGCTGCTTCATTCCTCCAGAGAATTGGTGCGGATATTCACCCTTTCTGCTAGGTTGTATTCCAACCAGCTTAAGTAATTCGTCTACACGTTCCTCCATCTGTGCTTTTGTTTTTTTAGAATCATTGTGGATTTTTATGGATTCCATTATTTGATCGCCCACTGTCATAATGGGATTCAACGAAGTCATGGGGTCTTGAAAAATCATAGCAATTGAGAAACCTCGTATCTTTCGTATCTCATTTTTTGATTTTTGCAGTAAATTTTCCCCTTTAAACAGGATCTCTCCTCCAGTAATCTTTCCGGTACGTTCAGGCAAAAGCCGCATGATTGCCAAAGCTGTGGTAGTCTTACCTGCACCAGTCTCACCAACAAGCCCAATGGTTTCTTTAACACCAATATCAAAGTCTATATGATTAACAGCCTGGACCGTTTCGCCTTCTGTTTTATATACCACATTAAGTCCTTTAATTTCCAAGAGTTTTTCATTGGTCATCCATATCACCTCAGTCTTTTAGTCTTGGATCCAGCGCATCTCTAAGTCCATCACCCATCAAGTTTAAGGATAGTGCTGTCAAAGCAATAGCTATCCCAGGAAACAAGACAAGATGTGGCGAATACATCATATACTCCTTACCTTCTGAAAGCATAGCACCCCATTCAGGATAAGGGGGTTGTATGCCCATTCCCAAGAAGCTCATGGCAGCTGCCCAGATTATCATGGTACCAACCGACATGGTCGCCTGGACGATTACCGGTCCTATGGCATTAGGAAGAATGTGTTTTAAGATAATATAGTGATCTGGTGTACCGCAAGCTCTAGCCGCTTCAATAAAATCCTGCCCCACAACTGTTAAAATTGCAGAGCGAATTACCCTGGTATAATAAGGCACCATAGAAAGCATTAAGGCAATTAATACGTTAACCAGCCCTGGCCCTAAGGCAGCAACAATTGCTAAAGCCAAAAGCATAAAAGGAATGCACATAATGGTGTCCACTAAACGCATAATAATAGTATCGATTCTACCGCCATAAAAACCAGCTGTCGCACCCAATACACCTCCAATAGAGATGCCAACAATTACTGCACCAATACCCATAACTAAAGAGTTTCTGGTTCCATGAATGATACGGGCAAAAACATCCCTTCCAAAAGCATCTGTACCAAACCAGTGTTCTGCTGAAGGAGGCAGTAGGCGAAGGTCAATTCTTTGTTCCAAGGCATTTTTGTATGGAACAATAAGATCTGCAAAAATGGTACAAAATACAATAATACTAAAAATCCCCAAGCCTAACATGGCAATCCTATTTCTTTTCATTCGTTTCCAGACTTCCCCAAACCAGCTTTTCTTTTTAAGTTTTTTTGTATTTGTCATCATATGAATTTCAACAGGATTATTCATCGTTTTATACCTCACATTATTCATAACGAGCCCTAATTCGCGGATCAATATAAGCATAAACAATGTCTACTACCAACATAACCATCATGAAAAAAAATGCTAGGAAAATGGCACATCCCGTCACCTGAGGAATATCCTTCATGCGGATTGATTCAATAATTAGCATGCCTACACCATTTATAGAAAAAATTGTTTCAATGGTTACAACACCTCCAAGCAGACCACCAAATTCCAAGCCTGCAACGGTCACAACCGGCAGCAGGGCATTTTTTAAGGCATGTTGAAAAATTACTACTCGTTCAGTCTGCCCCTTTGCCCGGGCGGTTCGTACATAGTCCTGGCGTATAGTCTCCAGCATGGTGGTACGCGTCAGTCTCAGCATGGCCGCTGCCACGGGTATGGCCAGAGTGGTTGCCGGCATTAAATAGTGAAGCCAGGTATCACTACCATTTGAAGGCAGCCATCCCAGTTTTAGAGCAAAAAGCACAATAGCCATTAAACCAAACCAAAAACCTGGAATTGATGCCATCAGCATTGCAGAGGCAGTACCAATAAAATCATAGAGGCTGTATTGTTTCACTGCAGACAGGATCCCCAAAGGAACTCCAATCATCACACCAAGCAAAATGGCAAAGCTGGCTAATTTAATAGTTGTGGGAAATCTTGTAACTATTTCATCAAAAACAGGTCTGCCTGTACGATAGGAATTTCCCAAATCTCCCTGCAGGGCATTAATCACATAACTCCCATATCTGATTAGAAAAGGCCGGTCTAGTCCTAGTTCCTGATTAAGCTTTTCCACAGCCTCTGGAGTCGCTCTTTGTCCGAGGATTGTTTGGGCTGGATCTCCAGGTGTCAAATCCATAATGCCAAACACAATGAAAATTACAGCCAGCAGCATGGGCAAAACTATTAATATTCGTTTTATAATATAATTTTTCATGACAACCTCCTTGGACTTGATGCTTAAGTTTTTAAAACAAGCTCCTTATACGAGGCATTTAGAATATTCTTTATCTCTTGGTCAATTTCTACTGGCAGAGATTCAACTTCGGGCGTTTTTGCCAATAAATCCTCTACCCTTTGCCTTGCTTTTTCATCAATGGTCGGCTTGTTATCTCTTATCCAATCGGTCAATAAACGGTCAAAACCTAGGGTTGGTATAAAAACCTCACCATTTCGCAAATGGCGTACTGTATGTTCCTGGGCCAAATAATTACCTTCCCTTGCTGCGTCAGCAACAATATTTAATGCTAAAGTATCCTCATTTACTAGAAAGCCTTTTATGGCTTTTTTAATCATAGCAAAAATCTCATCATCCACAACCAGTTGGGTATACGATCCTAATGTTAAGCTGGCCAAGCTGCCCATTCCAGATAGAAGATTAGCTCCAGCCAATGCAGGCAGCAAAGCATTAATTGCCTTTTCATATCCACTTTGCAGATCATTATCACAAGCACTGCAGCTAAAACCATAAACGTCTGAAATAAAACCATATTTTTTTGCCAGTTGTACAGCACCAGCACTTGCTACCCCAACTTCAGGAAGACCCCAAATGGACACACCATTTTTCATATTGGCAAAGGACAAACGGGCTCCATAGATTACAGGTGTCTGTGGATTAATCATATACGACATGGTGGCAAAAGCCAGCATGGATGCATTCATCTGTGCCAGTGCACCCGCCATCGTCATGGGTGCAGAAATTCCTACAATGGGTGCTATTAACATTACCGTGGGAATTCCTGTATTAATAATAATCCTCATGGTGTCGGTAATCTGCTTTGGGTAATATAGAGGACTTTCTGGTGAAATGCCTACAACACATGGATATGCTTCCTTTGCCTTTAAACCCTGAAATTCTATAAACACATTAAAAAGCTCTGCTATGTATTTCGCCTCTTCTGGTGAGGATACCCCCGGCCCATAAAAAGGTTTATTGGTATATCTCAGCATATATTCAAACTGTTTAATCTGATTAACTTGTCCGGGTATGTCCTCTAAATAATAAGAAGCACATGGTAAGTCAACATGCTTTAACTCGTTCATCAAGTGGATTGCCTTGATCAAATCATCAGAAACTGCAAGGCGATGGTTTCCAGTATTGTGGTCAACAATATTTGGCATTCCACCTGTTGCATGAGAGTAGGTTTTTCCTTTATCTAGTATGATTTCTTTTTCTCCATTACTTAATCGGATTTCTTTTTCGAGATTTTTAAGCATTTGTTCAATTAACAGAATGGGAAAATGCACTCGACACCCTTTTACCTCACACCCCCAGTTTTGTAAGGTGTTTCTAAAAGCTTCATCTTCAACCTTGATGCCTATTTCAGAAATTATTGTTAAACTCGCTTGATGAATTTGTTCCAGGCATTCTGTACTCAGCATTATTTGTTCTCCTTCCTTGGGAATCTTGATTATTACAGCTTAAAGAATCATATCTTCAAAAGTTTTTGGATATGGATTTAATATTTGACATCCCTGCTTAGTTACCACAACATCGTCTTCAATTCTTACTCCCCCAAAATTCGGCATGTATATCCCCGGTTCAATTGTGATTACCTGGCCTTCCTGAAAACATTCCGTATTTTGGTTATGGACATTGGGTAATTCATGTATATCAATTCCTAAACCATGTCCAGTCCTGTGAATAAAATACTCTCCATAGCCTGCTTTTGTTATGACCTTGCGTGCTGCAAGATCTGTCTCGCAAATTAATGCACCTGGTTTAATGCTTTTAATGGCAGCAAGCTGCGCTTCCAAAACAACATTATAGATCTCTTCAAACTTTTGATCAGGTTTTCCCATAAAAAAGGTTCTTGTGGTATCCGACCAATAATGCTGATAATTTACGCCAAAATCAATGGTAATAGGATCTCCTTTTCTAACACGGTAATCCCCAGAATATCCGTGTGGATTACTTGCATTATGCCCACAGAGCACCTGCACCACAATGCCATCACTTATCACCCCAGGTGATAACCACATTTTTTTTACAATTTCAAGTGCAATTTCTTTTTCCGAAATACCTATGTACATAGCTTCTTTTATATGGGCATAAATGTTCTTGGCATATGCCGATGCTTGCTCTATTTTTAATACTTCGTCTTCATCTTTGCACATACGAAGCCTTAGAATGGTATTACTGAGATCCTTTACCTTCAATGCATGGATTTTTTCTCCATTTTCTATATCATTAAAAAGGGCATTCGCAGTGGATAAGGTTAGATACTCCATATCAACACCAATTGTATAAGATGCTAAAAGTCTTTCCAGTAAATATGTCATAGGATTTTCATTATCCTGATAGCTAATCTCCTCAATCAGCGGATCCTTGACACTTCCTTGGTTCAAGCTTGGCAAAAACAGGGAACTTTTACCAGTTTTATTGTCTATAAGAAGTGCCAGCATCCGCTCATATGGCGCTATTTTAACTCCTGTAAAATAATAGATGCTTAAAGGGCTAAAAATAATGGACTTATCTAATCCTTCAGAGCTGGCTTCAACAATTAATTTCTTTCTGCGATTTTTATATATCCTTTGCATTATATCTGACCTCCACAAATTCTTATTTAAAAATGCTGGGAGTGCTTATACATAAAATCTTTGCCGTTTTATTGGTGAAATTAGCCACGTTGTGGGGTACTGAAGATTTAATATGATAGCTATCGCCTGGATACAGCTGATGTTCCTGCTGATCTATAAACACTGTGACTATGCCTTCAAGTACATAAACAAACTCTTCACCTTTATGAGTTAAAAGATTTTTGTCTTCTACAGATTGGCGTGGCAGTAAAACAATTATCAGGTTTTCTAAAACTTTATCCTCAATATCTCCATCTAGTGAATAATAAATCAAGTTATTGTCTACATGAAGAACTTCTTGTTCATAGCTTCGAACTACGTTTCTTTTAGAACTTTGGGGAGGATCAAAAAAATATGTAATCTCCACCCCAAGGGCCTCTGCTACTACCTGAAGGGAAGAAATTGCTATACTTGTTAAACCTCTCTCAACCAGCGATAAGAAACTGATAGAAAGATTCGTTTTTTCACTAAGATCCTTTAAGGTTAATTCCTTGGCTATTCTTAAATCTTTAATTTTTTGACCAATACTTTTTTCCAAAAGAGAGCCTCCTTTTTTGCTTATACTAAAATATCATGCATTATATTATACATATACTCAAATATATTCTACTCATACTCAAATTTTTCCTGCCTAAATTTTTGTTTTTTATAAATATTTGGTATTTTTAAAATTCGTGTACAAAGATTTTGTAGAACGATCTAATTCTAGAGTCAGAATAGATTAATTTTGAGATAGCGATTACTTCAGCGGCCAGCATTTCATTCTCTGATAGCTTTTGTCCTTATAATGCTTCAGGATTTAATATAATTAATTTTTTTGACACTGCATACTGTCTTTGCTTTCTATTATAATGCTTTATGCAAATTTTCTTTGCATAAAGCATTTTTTGCTAATTATTTTTAACAGCTTAAACCTTAGCCAGGTAAATTTTCCTTATATTTTAAAGACAAAGCACCAGCTATTAATTTTATAAAATAATCTGTATATTTTGGCATTAAAATTGCTCATATAAAAATTAGCAAATTAAGAGATCGGAGGGTTAAAAATTGAGAATTAAAGAACATCCTGTGCTGCAGTTTCCAGCTTTACAAGAAGTAACCTTTGTTTTTGAAGATACTCAGCTTACTGGATATAAGGGAGAACCAATAGCTGCTGCACTGCATGCCAATGGCATTAAAATTCTTAGCCACAGCTTAAAGGACCATAGGCCCCGGGGTTTCTTTTGTGCAATAGGCAACTGCTCATCATGTCTTATGGAAGTGAACGGAGAGCCAAATGTAAGAATTTGTGTCGAAGAACTCAGCGAAGGCATGGTTGTTAAAAGGCAAGACAAAAAGGGAAGTTTTCCTGGAGGTGAGAAAGGTTGATAAATACGGAAATTGCAATTATTGGCGGCGGCCCTGCTGGAATGTGTGCAGCACTAGCTGCAGCAGAACAGGGAGCACACGTTATTTTAATGGATCGAGAAAGCAAACCAGGAGGACAGCTTGTAAAACAAACTCATAGGTTCTTTGGTTCAGAAAAGGAACATGCTGGTACCCGAGGGATTAATATTGCTTCCATGCTGGAAAAAGCAATTGGCAAATATACCAACATTGAAGTAAAAACCAAGACTACTGTTCTCGCAATTTATGATGATGGATTAATTGCAATAGAGGAAAGGGATAGGTACAAAAAAGTAAAGGGCAAAAAAACCATTATTGCCACAGGTGCATCTGAAAAAATGATACCCTTCCCCAATAATGATCTCCCAGGCATTTACGGGGCTGGTGCAGTTCAAACATTAATGAATCAATATGGTGTGGTGCCGGGAAACAAAGTACTCATGGTGGGGGCAGGAAATATTGGTCTAATAGTATCATATCAACTAATGCAGGCTGGAATTAGGGTTGAAGCAATTATAGATGCTGCACCAGGAGTAGGTGGATACTTTGTGCATGCTTCAAAAATAAGGAGAATGGGAGTGCCCATTCTAACCTCACATACCATTAAAGAAGCCCTTGGCACTGATTTTGTTGAAGGCGCAATCATCTGTCAACTTGACAATAACTGGCAGCAGGTGCCAGGAACAGAAAAAGAGCTTGCAGTGGATACTATTTGCCTGGCAGTTGGCCTTTCCCCTTTAACAGATCTGCTGCGCCACTGCAGCTGTCTAATGAAATACATTCCCCAGCTCGGTGGATACGTGCCCATTAGAGATGAGCATATGGAAACAACATCTCATGGAATATACGTAGCCGGTGATGCATCTGGTGTAGAAGAGGCTAGCAGTGCCATGGTGGAAGGAAAGATTGCAGGTCTATCTGCAGCAGAATCACTTGGATACAGCCAAAACATCCAAGCATTAAGACAAGAATGCTTGGATGATCTTAAAAGCTTAAGAGCTGGTGTAACTGGATTAAAAATTAGAGAAGGGTTAGAACTCTTAGCTGTTTAGGAGGTGATAATAGTGTTTGAAAAAACAGGTCTTGTTAATGTGGAGATGGTGGAAACAATCTTACCATCTGAAGAAAGAAGACGCACAAAACCCTATGCCATCTTCGAATGCTTCCAGGAAATACCATGCAACCCTTGTTTTACAGGCTGCAAGCCTGGTGCCGTTATTCCCTTTGAAGACATCAATGATATACCAAAAATAGATTACGAAAGGTGTAATGGCTGTGCCCAGTGCGTAAGTGCTTGTCCTGGATTGGCATGTTTTGTATTAGATGAGACTTCTAGCGATACAGAAGCATCTATAAAACTACCCTATGAATTTTTACCTCTGCCAGCAGAAGGACAGATAGTAACTGCTTTAGACCGCGAAGGTAATGAAGTAGGTACTGCAAGGGTTGTTAAAGTGCAGTGCAGTAAAAAGCTTGATCACACCAATATTATCACCATTGCCGTTCCCAAGGATCAAGTGCAGATAATCAGAGGCCTTAGACTGGAGGGTTCAAGATGAGCGGTAAAACTTATCTTTGTCGATGTGAGGATGTTACTTTAGAGGATGTTCATAGACTGATAGATTCAGGGGTTCAAACCTTTGAAGAAATAAAAAGGCACACCCGCTGCACCATGGGACCATGCCAGGGAAGCACCTGCAGACATGTACTAGCTGGGGAAATTGCCAGAAAAAAAGGTTTAAATATTGAAGAAATAGATGTTCCCACCTATAGAGCTCCTATTAGACCCATAAAGCTGGGAACAATTGCAGGTGGTGAAGCTGATGCGTAAAAAAGCTGACGCAGTAGTAATAGGAGGAGGAACAATAGGCTGTGCCGTAGCCTACAACCTGGCAAAAAAGGGTTTTAAAAATGTTGTTCTCCTGGAAAAAAAATACATTACTAGTGGTTCCACAGGGCGATGTGCTGCCGGCTTTCGTCAGCAATGGGGCACAAAAATAAATTGTCTTATTTCAAGGGCTAGTACTCAGATTTTCAAAAATCTAAGCCAAGAATTAGGTTGGGATGATATTGAGTACAGGGAAAGCGGCTATTTACTTATTACTTATAAAGAGCAGCAAGCCCAAATGCTTGAAAAAAACCTAAAATTGCAAAATAGCCTGGGAATACCCTCAAGAAAGCTATCCCCAGAAGAAGCAAAAGAAATAGTACCGTACCTAAATACAGAGGGTATGGTTGCAGCCTTTCACTGCCAGGAGGATGGTCATGTCAACCCTTTTAAAGCAACCTTTGCTTATGCACATGCTGCCAAAAGACTTGGGGTAGAAATTAATACCTATACAACTGTTACAGCAATAAAAACGACTAACAAGGGAGCCTCCAGTAAGGGAAAAGTAACGGCAGTAGTAACTGATAAGGGAACAATTGAAACTAACATAGTCATAAATGCTGCTGGCCCTTATTCAAAGTTCATTGGCCAAATGCTTGGTCTGTCTCACCCCATTGAGCCTGAAAGACATCAAATCTTAATTACCGAGCCCATGGAACGATTATTTGAGCCACTGGTCATGTCTTTTCATCACAGCTCTTACTGCCAGCAGGTCCCCCACGGCGGATTTATCATGGGATATGGGCACCCCCATGAGCCTAAAGGTTTAAACTACAAGCATGATTGGAGGTTTTTAGAGGAAATGGCCCAGAAAATTGTATTCCAGCTGCCCATTCTTAAAAATGTCAGGGTAGTAAGACAGTGGGCTGGTCACTATGACATATCGCCAGATGGTCAGCCTGTTATTGGTTCTGTTCCTGAGGTGGAGGGTTATTATTTATCCCTTGGCTGCGGTAAGGGTTTCATGCTTGCACCCATGATTGCAAAGTTAACGTCAGAGTTAATTGCAGGTGAGGAAACCTCACTGCCTGTTGATATTCTTAATATTGAACGATTTGCAAAGGGAGAACTAATTAACGAGCCTGCAGTAGTTTAAAGCACTAGCCTCAAAAGGGAAGGAGAATTTTTATGAAATTAAAGGGTATTAATGAAAACTGTTCTGGATGCCGAACCTGCCAGGTAGTCTGTGCTCTTGAAAACTATCGTGAAATAAATCCTGCAAAGGCAGCCCTTGGCATAGAGGGGAAGTTTCCCGAACCTGGAACATATGCCATACATTACTGCAATCAGTGCGGTACATGTGCTGATGTGTGTCCAACGGGAGCCATTTATGAAAGGGATGGTATTTATATTCTTGATAAAGACCAGTGCAGCAGCTGCATGAACTGTGTGGAGGAATGTCCCCTTGGTGTAATGTATGTCCATGATTCATTAGATGCTCCAATAAAATGCAATTCATGTGGTGAGTGTGCAGAAACCTGCCCAAGAAATGCATTGATAATGGAAAATGCATGAGAAAAGGAGAGTGCTAATCTATGCTGTATGGCTATACAGGAACTATTTTACGAGTAAATTTAAGCACCAAAACAATAGCAAAGGAACCTTTAGGCCAGGAATTAATAGATGGTTTTATTGGCGGCAGAGGCTTTGTATCAAAGATTTTATATGATGAATTACCTTCAAAAATTGATCCCTTTTCAGAAGAAAATATGATTGTTATTGCAACAGGTCCCTTAAACGGCAGCTTTTTGCCTGCAAGCGGGAAAACCCATTTCGGAACCAAATCCCCTGCTACAGGAGGATTTGGTGACAGCAATATGGGCGGCCACTTTGGCCCTGCGCTAAAATATGCCGGATATGATGTATTGATTATTACAGGAATAGCAGACGAGCCCTGCTACCTGTTCATTGAGGATGATAAGGTTGAAATTCGCCCAGCCAATGAGTATTGGGGCAAGGGAGCCATTGTTGCCGAGAAGCTTCTCAAGGATGCACTAGGCGAGGATTTCCACAGCATAACAATCGGTCCGGCAGGTGAAAACAAGGTTAAAATAGCCTGCATCTCCCATGATTTTGGCAGGCAGGCAGGCAGAACAGGTGTTGCTGCCGTTATGGGATCTAAGCTGCTTAAGGCAGTTTCTATTAAGGGAACCGGCAGTATTCCTGTTTTTGATATAGAAGGTCTTTATAAAAAAGGCAAGGAAGCTTACAAGGAGATAACAAGAAAGCCTGGCTTTCTGGGATGGACACCCCAGGGTACTGCAGGAATAACAGACTGGTGTAATGAAGCCGGAGCATTTCCTACTAAGAATTTTCAAACATCCTATAGTGAGCATTACAAGGAAATAAATGGCGAAGCTGTGTTAGAAAAGCTTAAGATAACTGATAAAGGGTGTTTCGCATGTCCAACCCCTTGCGGCAAATATGGTTTTACAAAGACTCAGAGCGGATCAGCTTATGTTGAAGGTCCAGAATATGAAACAATCGCTCTTCTGGGAGGTAATTGCTATTTAAAATCTATAGAAGATGTTGCCTATGCCAACTATATTTGTGATGAGCTTGGATTAGATACCATATCTGGAGGATTAGCAGTCTCCTGGGCTATAGAATGTTATGAAAAGGGCATCTTATCCAAAGATGAGATAGGTAGAGAAATCACTTTTGGGGATTTGGAATCTGTAGTTTACCTGCTAAATAAAATCAGCTACAGAGAAGGCATCGGTGACCTTCTGGCTGATGGCGTAAAAAGGGCCTCTGAAATAATTGGGCAAGGCTCTGAAAAATTTGCCATACATGTCAAAGGCTTGGAATGGTCTGGCTATGAATGTCGTAATGCTCCAGGTATGATGCTGGCCTACATGACAGCAGATATTGGAGCCCATCACAGCAAGGCCTGGGTTCTAGGTCACGATGTAGCAGGTTCTGCAGCTAATGTCCATGATTTAATATCAGCTGGTGCTAAAGCAGATAAACTACCCAAGTCTACTATAAAAGGTAAAGCAGAAATAGTAATTAACAGTCAGCACACTCGACCATCCTTTGACCTCTTAGGAATATGCAGACTTCAGTACATGGAGTTAGGTTTTGAGGTTGAATACTATGAACAATTCTTTTATTTAATGACTGGCAGGAAAACAAGTTGGGAAGAACTGCGTACTATTTCTGAGAAGATATGGAACTTAAATCGCTGCTTTAACTTAAGGGAAATGGAAGATTACGGACGCAAGTATGACTATCCCCCTGCCCGTTTTTACGAAGAGCCAATTCCCAACGGCCCAAATGAAGGTCACTACTTAACTAAAGAAGAGCTGGATTTCCTTTTAGATGACTATTACAGGATACGCGGATGGGATAGGGAAGGCAGGCCAACTAAAGAAACTTTAGAACGCCTGGGTTTACTACACCTAGTGGGTAATACGTTTACACCAAGCATCTTGGCGTAAGATGGGTTCAGCCATGTTTAGGATACGAGTGATTGTATCAGGAAGCCTTCGTCAAATATACAAAGATATAGGCACTGAATTAGTTGTTGATTTGGAAAAGCCAACTACTGTAAGGGAACTTCTATGCATCATGGGTATTAACCCAATTGCTGTAGCCAGTGTTTTTGTTAATGGTAAATGTAAATCTAAAGACTATTTAATAACAAAGAATGATGAAATAGTCTTGATTGGCCCTTTAGCAGGGGGATAGATAAAGTAAAACGTAATTTCATTTAGTTTTGTTCTTGGCTACGTATTGCTGATACCTTAAATTTAAAAAAGTCTAAAACGCTAACTTAAGAAGTTTATATAACGAGAGGAGAATAAAACCATGTTTCCAGCACTTAAGGGAGGACAGCTGAGTTTATTAAACCAAAAGCAAATAGCACAAGTACATGAAGCAACAATAGAAATCCTGGAAGAAGTAGGAATAAAAGTAAAAAGTGAAAAAGCACGAGAAATATTTGCACAAGGTGGAGCTGCAGTAGAAGGAGAAATAGTAAAAATTTCAGCCTCCATGTTAGAAGCCGCCATTAAATCAGCACCATCTAAAGTCATACTTTATGGACAGGAAGAAAAAAATGACCTCCACCTGGAAAAAAACCGTACCCACCTTGGAACAGGAGGCACAGTGCTCTATGCCCTGGATTTAGATAAGGGCAAAAAGCGCAAAACCAACACCCATGATGTGAGAGACATTGCCCGTATGGTGGACTATCTAGATAATGTATCCTTCTATGTTATTAACACCTACCCTACAGACGTACCAGACGAAGCTGCAGATGTTAACCGCTTTTACTGGGCCCTTACTAATACCACAAAGCATGTCATGGGCGGCATGTATACCATGGAAGGACTAAAAAATGCCATAAAAATAGCCGAAACAATAGCAGGCAGCCCCCAAAAGCTAAGAGAACGTCCCTTTGTATCCTTTATAACACTAATGGTAAGCCCTTTAGTAATGGATGGACTATACACTGACTTTTTAATAGAAGTGGCAGGCAAAGGATTACCCCTGGCAATACCATCAGAGCCTTTAAATGGAGCAACCTCACCTGTAACATTAGCAGGAACAATTGCCATAAACAATGCAGAATCCCTGGCAGGAATAGTACTAGCCCAACTAGTCAATCCAGGCACACCAGTATTATTTGGCTCAACCTCAAGCATCATGGACATGAGCCAGGGCTTTTACGTGGCAGGATGTATAGAATCAGCCATGGTAAATGCAGGGCTAGCACAAATGGCCCAGTACTATGAGCTGCCCATGTATGGAACAGCAGGCATGTCAGACTCAAAAACAAACGACTCCCAGGCAGGGTATGAAAGTGCCTTAACAGCCATGACAGTAGCTCTAGCAGGGTGCAACTATATCCATGATGCCGTGGGCTTACTAGAAATGTGTCAGGTGTTTTCCTATGAAAAGATGGTTATAGACAATGAGATCATAGGCAACATCTTCAGGGTGATGCAGGGTATCGAAGTAAATGAAGATACCCTGGCAGTAGCTAGAATAAAGGAAGTGGGTCCGGCAGGACATTTCCTGGCAGATCCCCATACAGTTAAGTATGTTCGTAAGGAGTTTTTCTTCCCCAGGGTTTCTGATAGAAGAACAAGGATAGCCTGGGAAGAGGTCGGCTGTCCTGAGGCAAAAGACCGTGCCCATGGTATGGTGAGGGATATCCTGGCAGTTCACAAGCCTGCTCCTGTTTCTCCTGGGTTAAAGGCAAGGATTCGTGAGGAGTTTCCTGAGATAAAGGGGGAAGAAATCTAGACACTAAATTCTTTTAGAAGTAAGTAAGTATACCTCCACAGTTACTAGTAAAGGCAGGGCATATCAAAGAATGCTCTGCTTCTTTTTTAATGTCTTTTTGCAACGCGAGTGTTATTGTATCATAAAGAGCTTATAAAAAACTTGCAAGATTTTATTTGTTAGTGTAATATTACACTATAAGTGGCATTTAGTAATAAAAAGAGAGTTTATGGCAAAGGAGGCTAATCTATTTGTATGGATAAGGAAAAAATTATAGATATCTTATCAGATAAGTTAAGGTTAGTTAGAACAGAATATGATTTTTCGCAAGAAAAAATGGCTTTGGTTTTGGGGCTATCAAAAAAAACACTTATTCAAATAGAAAAAGGACGAAACAAACTGGGTTGGGCATATGCTGTTGCTCTTTGTGCAATTTTTAGGGAAAGTGAAATTTTACAAATGACTCTAGGTGGAAACCCAGTTGAAACCATGGAGACAATTGCTCTTAAGGACTGGGGAGGCCCTAAAAATAATACATTGGGGGGCAAAGTCTGGTGGGATAACTTGCAGGAAAAAGGAGGGTTTAGGCTTCAAAAAAATGTAATTAGTGGACATTATCGTATTCTCGATAACAAAAATCGTCGTTGGTACAGTTCCTTAAATAAGGATTACATAGATGAAAAATTTTACTATTTATCGGAAGAAAATGATAAGTAATTGCATAATTTTAAGAGCTCAAAAAAAATTGAAACCCGTTTATCTAAACAGGAGGGAAATTATGTTGAAATATGAAATAATTGAAAAAACAATAAAAGCCTTGCTTTCCATTATTTTATTAATGGGTGTAGGTTTTATTCTTGCAATAGTTACAGCCTTTTCAAAAGGACAAAAGTTTTACATACCGCTAATAGCTATTGTTATAGGTGTAAGTATCATTTTTGTCATATTGCTTATTTATGAGCTGGTACAAAAAAAGCATTTAATGAAAGCCTTTATAGTATTTATCGGATTAAGTATCATCGTACTAGCTGGTTATGAAATAAACCAAAGATATCATGATAGTATTGCTACTTTAAGCGACCAGGAAGTTAATATATATGAATATATGCCATTTGTTGAAAATACAAGGGCAGTGTCTTTGTCCGAGCCAGCATTTTTAAAAATCACAGGGGAATTACCAAGACTTGATGGAGCAACAGCATTATATCCACTGTATGCAGCCTTTGTGCAGGCGACATACCCGGAGGATGAGTATGACCCTTATAGAAGTGAAGTTATGTGTTCAAAAACTGGCGAAGCATATAAAAGATTAATAAACGGTGAAACAGATATCATATTTGCTGGTCCTCCTTCAAAGGCTCATATGGAAGAAGCAGCTCGTAAAGGTGTAGAGCTGACCCTTACACCCATAGGTAGAGAAGCCTTTGTCTTCTTCGTCAATGCTGAAAATAAAGTAGAAGGGGTTTCAAGAGAACAGATACAAGCTATATATTCAGGGGCAATTACTAACTGGCAGCAGCTTGGCGGAAATAATGAGTCTATTCGAGCCTTCCAACGACCGGAGAATAGTGGCAGCCAAACAGCACTGCAGGGTCTAATGGAGGGAAAGGATTTAATGACACCACCTAAAGAAGATGTTGTGGCAGGTATGGGGGGAATTATTGAGCAAACAGCAAATTATCGTAATTACAAAAATGCTATAGGTTATTCATTCCTGTATTTTGCAACTGAAATGATTCAAAACGGCGATATTCGATTGTTAGAAATTGATGGTGTTTATCCTGACAGAAATACAATTAGCAGTGGTGAGTATCCACTATCTTCCGAATTTTACGCTGTAACAGCAGGAAGCGTCAATCCTAATATTGAGTTGCTATTAGAATGGATTTTATCTGAACAGGGGCAAGCTATTATCAATAAAACTGGATATACTCCGTTGAGTTAAATACTACCCGATTGAAACTTGAAAGGTTATTGGACTATCTCCCACTGATATATTATCAAATATATGGGACCATCTTATTACCAGATATGACATAATTCAATTGTCCATTATTTCTTTAATACAAGAAAAAGCTATATCTATATATGTTTAATATTTAGGCAATGTTGTAGTTTTGTAGTTTTGTAGTTTTAACCTTTCAGTTATTACTTTCGTATAATGT
Source organism: Desulfitibacter alkalitolerans DSM 16504 (assembly GCF_000620305.1). Classification (NCBI taxonomy): domain Bacteria; kingdom Bacillati; phylum Bacillota; class Clostridia; order Neomoorellales; family Desulfitibacteraceae; genus Desulfitibacter; species Desulfitibacter alkalitolerans. The sequence continues at coordinate 150,829 of NZ_JHVU01000021.1, forward strand.
ATAAATCTATTATGTGAAGGTGATAGAATGGTTAAAATACTTATCAACTTAGCGGAGAGAAGATTGTATTTTTATAAAAATGAGCAAAAAATAAACTCATACCCTGTAGCCATAGGTAAACCCAACACTCCAACTCCTCCGGGAACTTATACAGTAGTCAATAAAATTGTAAATCCCCATTTATCAGTTTTAGGAACCCGCTGGATGGGCCTTTCAAAGCCAGGCTATGGAATACATGGTACCAACAACCCTGCATCCATAGGTACCATGGCTTCTCTAGGCTGTATTAGAATGTATAACCGTGATGTGGAGGAAATCTTTCCCGAGGTGCCTATTGGAACTAGTGTGGAGATAATCTCTGGTGGTGGCAGCTATAATCCCAAACCACAGACTCCATCTCAGGGAACCTCTGGTCAACGGTATATAGTACAAAGAGGAGATACCTTATGGAGGCTCTCCCAAAGATTTGGTGTTTCACTTGATGCTTTAATTAAAGCAAATAACCTGAGCAAGCCCAATATGATCTATCCTGGGCAGAAGTTGATAATTCCGGGTTAGGATTGCGATACAGCAGGACAAAAAATTAGATAACGCTAGTTATTAATAATTCAAGCAGCACTTTAACTTTAGGTGCTGCTTGACCTTTAATGTTTAAACCCCTTTTTCTACTTTAATTTCCGAGAGGTTATATTTCTTTCAATTTCCGTTTCTCGTTCTATGCTATTATAGTTTATATGTTGTTGTCGATGAAAACGATAAAGGCGCAATGAGTTCAATACAACGATTATGGCACCTAAGTTGTGAATAATAGCTGCCATAACAGGTCCAATCCACCCATAAGCCGCTGCAATTAATGCTAATACGTTAATACCATTAGCAAGCCATAGGTTTGTTTTAATAGTGCCAACCGTACGTTTACTTAATTGTAAAGCTAGTGGAATTTTCTCAATAGCGTCTGACAAAAGAGCAATATCTGCTGCTTCGATTGCCACATCCGTCCCTGTTTTACCCATTGCTACGCCAACATCTGCTTGCATAAGCGCAGGAGCATCATTAATGCCATCCCCAACCATGAGCACCCTTTTTCCATTGGCTTGTAGGCCCTTTATAATGTCTAGCTTCTGAGCGGGAAGTAGTGATGAATACACATGATCAATCTCTACATCTTTAGCAATTGACTGTGCCACATATTGATTGTCACCTGTAGCCATTCGAATATCTTGTGTAAAGTCTCTTTTTAAATCTCTGATGGTAGCTATAGCCTTCCCACGGATAGGATCATCAATTGCCATCATGCCAACCAGTGTCTGATTATATACAATATAAATCGTAGTATGTCCTTTGTCATTCCATTCTTTTTGCTTCTCAGAAAAGGCTTGATGAAACTCCATTTGTGTATATTCAAGAACAGTTTCGTTACCTATATAGACCTTGTTGCCATTAACCTTGCCTTCAATCCCAATGCCAACCATGCTTTTCCAGTCACTAGCTAAATCCCAGCTTACCCCTTCTTTAGCAGCCGCTCTTACAACTGCTTTTGCAATATGGTGTTCCGATAAAACTTCTAGACTAGCTGCTAACTGCAATAGACGAGAGCGACTCCAGTTTGGATCGATGATTGCTATATCCACGACTTCGGGTTTTCCCATTGTAAGGGTGCCAGTCTTATCAAATATAATAGTATTAACTTTGCTGATAGCTTCTAGTGCCTGTGCCCCTTTGATTAAAATTCCCAGCTGCGCTCCTCTGCCGACACCTGTCATAACAGCAGTAGGAGTGCTTAGTAGCATTCCACATGGACAAAAAACAATCAAGACTGTAACAGCACGGACGATATCCTGGGTGAATAAAAATACTAGTGTTGCTATAGTAACGCTCATAGGGACAAACCAACCGGCTACTCTGTCAATGAGCCTTTGAATGGGGGCTTTCTCTTCTTGCGCCTTCTTAACTAACTGCAAAACTCTTCCTATTAGTGAATCTTCTCCTACTTTATCAACCTGTACATATATGGGTTGGTGTTGGTTCAAGCTTCCACCGTATACAGTTTCACCTATATATTTTTCAATAGACTTCGATTCGCCAGTAAGGGGTGATTCATCTACATAAGTAGTTCCCGCTATCACTTTCCCATCTGCAGGAATTCGCTCTCCTGGTTTCACCAGTAGTAGATCTCCAATCTTTATTTCCTCTCTAGCTATAATCATTTCTGCCGAGGCTTGAATCGAGGTTACCTTTCTTGCTTCAGTCGGTACAATATGTAATAAGTTTTCTAAGGCTTTGGCAGATTTTCTAACAGAGTAAGTTTCTAATAACTCACCAATAAGCATAATTAAAGCCACTTCAGCAGCAGCTAGATACTCACCTATGGAGATAGCAGCTATCATAGCAATGCTAACTAGTAAGCCAATCTTCGTTTTTCGTTGTAATAATAGAGCTCGAATGGCCCCTAAGTATATGGGATAACCGCCAATAATAGCTGCAATCAATGCAGTATCTATAGTGAAAATTGTTGGCAATTTTTTCGTTATGGAAAGTAATATCAGAATAGCCGTAACTGCTGCAATATGAAAATCCCGTTGATGTTCTTTATAAAACTGCTTCATTTAACAACCATCCTCCTCTGTTAAATGGGTGCAGGCCGTATTAAATAACAGTGCAATATGTTCATCATCTAAGGAGTAGTAAACACTTTGTGCTTGTTTTCGTGTCTTGACCAGGCGCAACTGACGTAGTCCTTTCAATTGATGAGAAACAGCAGAAAGACTCATGTTTACTGTATCTGCCAGGTGTTCAACGCATAGTTCATTGGCCTCCATCAGTGCATATATGATTTTTAGTCGAGTTTGACTTCCCATGGCTTTAAAGAGTTCTTCTAATCGCAGAAAAAATACATCGTCTGGCATTTTCTGCTTTATTGTTTGAACTACTTGTTCGCTTGAGCATCTATCGTCATTGGAACAAGTATGACCATCCAGACACTTTTGGTCAAAAGAACAGTTTCTTTTCATAATGCATTTCCTCCCATGCTTGTCTCGTTTTGTCTCTAAACTATAATGCTTGTTACCTTATATTCTGATGAAAGCTGTAAAATAGACAAGAAAACGTCATTAAGTATGTGAGTATTTGAATATTTATTCATATACTCAACAAGATTAATATAACAGGTGCTGTTTCATTTGTAAAGAATTATTTTTACCCTCAGACTGTTCGCTTTGTTTTAATCCCGATTTTCGTTCCATCCTTAGGCTAAAAATTACTTTGCTTTTTCGTTACAGTAATTTTCTCAACATAAATAAAGTAAATACAAATAAAACAACAATAACAATATAGAAATCTATAGAAATTTAATTACTCTTATTGGATCCAAGATGGTGGTACGCGGATTATTTATTAAGATTTTGTGGGCAATTGCCGGTGTAATCCCTTCAGTATTGTTAGGAACTGGGGTGTATATGTGGGCAGTTAAAAGAAAGAAAAAGAAGGCCTCAGGTAGTAATGCAGTAATACTGAATTAAGTCCAGCCAGTTATCATCTCTGTCCTTTAAAAAAAATATTACACCCAATAAAATAAGCTGTCGCTTTTTTTATGGATGACAGCTTATTTATTATTCTATTCAATATTAAAATTTTCTTTCTTTTTAATCCAACCTGGGATTAACGAGATAATTACAAAAAACTGCTGTAGCTCCTAGTGTAGACCCAATGGAGGTAAATATGTTGCAGCCCCCCCCATAGCATGATGCTAGTTATCTTCCCAGCCTGGTTATTCTTTGTTCAATGTTTAAGGATTTTAGTAGTTTATAGGTGTTTATTGGCGTATTTTTCAACTGGCCCTGTTCAAGCTCCTGCCATAGTTTTTTCAAATCATCAAAATTATCTATATCTTGATGCTGAGATATAAATACCCAGCTTAGCCCCAGGTGGTCTATGTTAGCAATTGTCCTTTCAAGTACTGTGGCATCTCCCCAATTCTTTATCTGAAAAATATCCTTGTATAAATTCTTCATTCCTAGAAGATAGTAACCACCGTCACCTGTTGGTCCTACTACTACATCATGATGATTTAACAGGCTATCGGCTTTTACAATAGTGTCAATATCTATTGACGGTATATCTGTTCCCAGGACTGCAACTTTTTCATAACCTTTATTAAAGCCCCATAACATGGCGTTTAACATTTTTTCACCAAGGGTATGACCTACTTGTGGAACAAGTAGCTTATGCCTGGGTATAATTGTCTGAAGCCTATTTCGGTTTCCATGTATATCATAAAATATCTGGTAGTTTACCGGTGCTTTTTCCAGTATAGTTATTATATCCTTGATGAAGGCACTATGCAGTTGAGCACACTCCTCTTTAGTTAGATGGGTTTCCAGTCTTGTTTTGGTAAAACCAGGTTCGGGAATACGTGTCATCAAGGCTATCAGCATTAATCTACCTCTTTATAATATCTTTTTTTTAAATATCTTGGGGATACCCCTAGAATATATAGAAGCTTTAGCTTATGCATTAACAAGCATGTTTTCAATACTCCACCCTTTTTAAATCTCCTTGAAGAGGTTATTATTTTATCTGGAAGCTGAACAACCCTGCCTGTCTTTCTTAAAGCCCTGGAAAATTCCCAGTCCTCCATTAAATCAATTTGAGGATAACCACCCAGCTTTTCAAATACATCTTTTCTAACAAAGATACCCTGGTCACCAAAATATATCCTTGAATATCTGGCACGTATATTTGAACTTACAGATATAATTTTAAACAGCAAACCTGTATCATCCATTTCTAAAGTAAAGCACCCACCAACTACCAAAGGATCCTGCATTGTCTCCGCAATGCTTTTTATTGCCGTATGCTGCAGAAGACTATCACTATGCAGAAAAAACAAAACATCACCAGCAGCATTTTTAGCACCATGATTCATTTGGCTGGCTCTTCCCATGGGAGCAGATAATAATAGCACATGGGTTTTCTCAGCAGCCAAGCTCATAGTATTGTCACTGCTTCCCCCATCAACTACAATTATTTCCTTATCTCCCTCTAGATTATCTAGCATTTCTAAAGTTCTCCTGATAGTCTTGGCTTCATTCAAGGTGGGTACTATAATTGATATTTTCAAATCAGTTCATCCCTTTTAAATCTAAAAATTTATTTTATACCTTCTTTGTATCCAGACAGGTATCAAAGACAAGAGAGTAAAAAAAACTGCTGCTAAACCTAGATAAACAAATCTCCTTGACCACTTATAATTGAACCTCCTGCAAATGAATAAGCGGCTGAGCCAGGCCTTATTTCATTTCTCTCCACAGCCAGCCACCTAATTAAGGTTTCTATAATTCTATCATATAATTGTGATAGCCGGGCTGGGAGAATAAAGAAAAATCCACATCTGTGTCCCAATAATGTATAATGATTTTGTAGCTTATATTGTTTTTTGGAGTGGTTAGCATGGTTTTGTTTTAGTTCTTTACAACACTTAGATTAAAGATAACCGTGCTTGCAATTTTCCCAGTACACCAGCCTGCGGGAATTGCGAATAACAATAAGTATGGCAGTAAATACATAATACCATACCCAATTAAAGAGTATGCTACTACCAGCTGAGTAATGTTATGAACAAGAGCGCCAATGATACACAGAAAAATGGGAGTAACATTTTTTATATATTTATAAAGGATATACACAACAAATGCACTGGCTAACCCTCCTGTCACACTCATAAAATATCCAATGGACAGAAAGGTACCAAGAAACAGGGAGGATACAAGTGTTCTTATGATAACTATGCCTAAAACATTTCTAAATGATAATAGATAAACTGCCACAACTGTCACAACATTTGCCAAACCGATCTTGGCCCCAGGAATAATACTAGGAATAAACATGCTTTCAAGAACACTTAATGTTACTGCCATTGCTGCCAATATTGAAATCAAACTAATGTTAGAAATTTTCATTTCCATCATCCCGATAAGAAGCTAGAGAGATTTTGAAAAAGGACAAGACATATAAGTATAGTCATCAATATTGCTAATCCGATGAAGCTGACTTCCCAGAAATTGAATTTCTTTTCCATGGTTGCCCTCCTTTAAACACTTTAGTCAATGTACAGCGTACTTTTAAGATCGCTTCATAGAAAACCCACACAGGACAGAATAAACGGCACCAAAACCGATAAAAAAACATGGATACGACAATGACAATAAACCATATCACCCATTGAACACCTGAACCCTGAAACCCAAACATTGTTGCAAAGGGTTCATAGCTGGCTATTCCAGGATTGCTAAATATAAACACTAGTGCTAATGCACCCCAGGTTAATATATATTTTATAGACTGCAGATTTTTTTTCACCTTATTAGAGCAACCAGCATTACCTCCACCGATTTTAGCAGTTAATTCTTGGATACCCAAAAAAGGGCACAACCACATACAATATATATGCCTATTGAATATTAAAGTAAGGATAATGGTTCCACCGATAAGCAGGTACCAGAAAATATTATCATAAACACTGGGGAAATAACCCAGCAATAGGCTGCCATAGTTAGTAACATTAACTGCGGCATTTAACCAAAATCCTATTACAATTATACTGACTGCCAAGGTAACATATCTTAGCTTAGGATTGTTTTTCCATAAGCCAAGTAGAACCAAACCATACATGACCAATAATATGCCTTCTTTTAAATCAAATTGTATCTGCTTTTTTTCTACAGGTACACTTAGGCCTAAATGTTGAACAGCAACAGAATAGCTTGCTTTTTTAACAGCATTAGCTATAGCTTGAGATGAAATAGTTGCTCCTGAAACATTGTCTATACTCTGATCCAGCTTAAAACTATCATTTGCCTTTTTCCCTAACATGGATTCTAAAAACTTATTATGGGTTATTAATGCGTAATAATAAAGAGTTTCTTTATGTTCAACTACTTCAATTCCAACTATTTCTGCCTTTAGATTAATACCAACAAGAACTGTCAAAGGACCGCCATAGCCAACTTCATCTGCTAAAGCCGCATATCCTTTAAATCCCCAGTCGTTGAATCATATCCAGCATATATTACAGGAGAACTGCTCAGTAGTTCATAGGAATCAGAACCGGGCAGCAAATCATATATTTTACTTTCGTCCTTCAAGCCGCCAGGACTTGAAAAAATATTAAAAATAAATAAAACTGCCAAGGTAATCAAGGCAAAATATTTAAATAGTGTTTTCATATTTAACTTCTTCTTAGTATCAGTCATAAATTTCTTCACACCTCTATGTCAATTAGTCACCCCTTCAATATAAAACAGGGTGAAGCACATGAATTTTCGCTAACTCATGTGCCTCTTGGCCCTAAAGACCCCTAAATCTCTATACTACTGTTTTCCTAGATAATACTTACTTCTATTCCCCTGGCAGGCTGAAACGTATCAACTAGTCCAGAAGTTATAAATATCTGCAGGTCTTCTGTTACCAGGATCATCTCGAAATCATCAGAGGATTTATGGTAAACCCTTGCTTTCTCTAAACCCATAACCAGCAATGCCGTGGACAAGACATCTGCTTTTACAGGATCTTCAGCTAAAACTGTCACAGCAATTAAACCCCGGGCTGGATAACCGGTAGTTGGGTTTAAGATATGATGATATCTAATACCATCATGTTCAAAAAATCTTTCATAATCTCCAGAAGTATCTATTGCCATATCCGACAACTCTACATATCCCAGAGTTAATTCCTTCTCTCTTGGATGCCTCACACCTATCTTCCATGAAAGACCATCCGGCTTTGTTCCAAGGGCATATTGGTTACCCCCTGCCGATACTAATGCCGAAGTCACCTGTTTATTTTTTAAAAAATTCACCATTTCCCTTACAGCAAATCCCTTGGCAATGCCGCCTAAGGTTAGTTTCGTTTCAGGATCATCAAAAATTACTGAATTTGCTTCTTTATCCAGGGCAACGGCCGCGTAATTAACCACTGGCAGAAGAGCTTCAACAGCTTCTCTCTCAGGAATAGTTCCTTTTTGGAAGTTCCATAGTTCCATTAGGGCTTGAATTGTTGGGTCAAATGCTCCCTCTGTTTTTTTTGCAAAGTTTAAGGCTTCTTCAATTATTTCATAAGTTAGTGGGCTAACTGGTATTTTCAAATCTGAATAATTATTGATTCTATACAAATCACTATCCTCTTTGTTAAAATCCCATAACTTATGAAGATGGAGTGCAATTTTTGATGCTTCCTCTGCCTCAGCAGCATACTGCTCTTGGACAGTTATAGAAAAAACTGTATCCATGGCAAAAAAATCCATTGAGTGAAAGTTATTTCCCTTGTTAGTACATCCCTGCACAACAAATATAATAATTACTACAATCAATACTATTTTTATGCCCTTTAAGTTAGCTTTGCTTAGTATCCTCTTGATCATTTACCGCACCCTTAAACTCTTTTATGCTTTTACCAAACATTTTTGCAGCCTGAGGCAGCTTGCCCGGCCCAAAAATTATTAACACAATTGCTAAAATAAGGACTATTTCCCAGGGCCCTACAGGCATTATTCCAAACATGAGCATTCCTCCATTATTTATTCAATCTTTACGATCATTTTATTTGGCATACAGACAATAGCTTCGCCAGGCTTACTAATCCACCCTGTATGAGAACATATGCCCAGCGGGCAGGCATCCTTTGGCATGGGGAGCACCCTTACTCTCCCCTTTTTATCTACTTCAATTTTTGCATCAATATCTCCTTCTATTTCAATTGTGATGGTTTCGTTTAAATGCTCACTAATCTTGGCTTTTTCCACAACCGTTCCGTCTATGTTAATAGTCATATAATTTTCATGCGCATCCTCTGGATTGTTTATTAATAATAAAGACAAGCCTATGATTAGAATTAAACCCACTATAGCTTTTTCAAAAGCTTTCATAAAGGCACCCACCTCAGAAAAAGGGCTGTAACAGCTTAAGCATTAAAATTCTTTGATGTTATTTTAACACCCTTTTTTAAAAACATCCAACGTCCCAATCCTACTCCTGAAACTATGGTCATTATTCCAAAGATAATACCGCCAACCATGGCCGCCCTGGGCTCACCCTCCCCATAGGCTGTGCCAACAAAAGCAAAGGTAAATAGAAGAAATACACCCCATAAGCTAATTAGAAGCCAATTCCACCATTTAAGAGGCTCTTCAAGTGTTTCGCTCCATTTTTTCAAACTAAAGGCTGCCACTGTAACACATATTCCAACTACTAGCCATAAAAAACCCATGTTTTTCACCCCTTATCTTAAGATTTTTTTACATTAATAAAACGTTCTGTATCAAACCACCAGGGTGGCTTTCTAAAGGTACCCCATTCTGGCCCAACAAAATGAGCAGCCTCATGCTGACCATAGAAGGTCTTCTCCATCCAAGTTAATGATGAGTGAACTACGCCTGTCTTATCCCTTACAGCAACATTTCTTGCAGTGGTATGCAGCCAGTTGGATTTTCTACTAAAGGGACATACAGCAAGACAAATGCGGCAGCTGTCGGAGCCTGGAACAGACATCCAGTAATTATGACAGGTTTCAATATCAATCTGCCAACCATCAAAACCTCTGCCCCTGATTTCTTTAGGCCCATCAAAAGATATGGATTCTGATGGACATGTTTCAGCACATATCTTGCAGGTTTCACAAAACTCCCTAACACCAATATCTATTGGCTTATCTGGCTTTAATGGCAGGTTTGTAGTAACAACAGCTGGCCTAAAATTTGCTCCAAACTCAGGAGTCACAACAAAACCAAATCTCCCCTGTTCTCCCACTCCGGCGTCAACTAGAATAGGAGGAATAATTACTTCATAACCGGTGTCAGGACAGTGGGGTCTAGCAGCATAACCTAAAGATTTAATAAAGCTGGTTAACCTTGCTGCAGCTATGGACACTTCATTGTAAGCATCTATGCTGTGTCCAAAAGTAGGGTTGGCCCGCTCTTGATCCCATTCATGTGGAACACCTATCATTTGCATTGCCGTTGATAACAGCGGTGATTCTGGAAGAACTGCACTACGGGAATATAATGACCCTATGGACCAAGAAAAGGCTGCAAACAGCAGAGCTATTATTCCTATTGTATCAATACCTTTATCTGCATTCATCCCTCCTTGAGGCATGACCATCACAGCTATTCCGCAAAAGCCCAATATAATACCTATAATAACCCCTGTATTAGGTTTTTTTCTGTCAAGGACACTTACGTCTGTTTGTCCAAGTAATTCTGATGCTTTATCTACTTTTAATTTGCTAATGTACTGTACAGGAGTAAGACCAGTATGCTGCTTAAAAAGCCTTATGACTACGTTACTACGCAGTGGAACCTTTGCCCTGCATGATGGACGGCAAAAAATTCCTGTTGTCTTAACTCCATAGAAAAATAAGCCATTATAGGCTTCATCGCAGTTAATAACAGCTTGCCATTTCTCATCATGGGAAATTTGAACTGTAAGCTTCAGCTTACAAGCCAGCAAATTATCCGGTACTGGTGCTTGCTGCATACCAGCTCCTCCTTTAAAAACAATTGTCTTACATACATATTATATAAGAGAGTCCCACTACAAATCTTCCTACATTTCACTAAGTAATTTTATAAAAAAAGATGTTAGCTGCTGTTAGAAAGTATACTACAAACATACTTCCATTTTCATAGATATGCAAATAAAAAGAAAAGAGCTAGGGAAAATGACCTAGCCATTCCTGCCTAACTTCATGGGAACGTGATAAATTTATTAATAATAAACGCTATTTTGGGATTATAACAACTCTTCAATGGCTTCTACCCGGAAAAGCACTTCCTTATTTTTCACACAAGCTTTTCCACTAAAACGGTATCCCTTTTTGCCATATACCGCTGCAACCTGCATTATGCCATTTTCATTAATGTTCTTTTGGGTTTTTTCCATTTTGTAAATATCAAATGCCAGGATATTACCATTGCGAATACCGGCAGCCTTTCCAACAACAATTAAATGAGGTTTCCCCTCAGCAGAAACAGTAACTATGGAAATATAAGGCGACTTAACAATAACTTCTTTAATTTCTGTAGATAACAATTCAATTCCACCTTTCATCATTTAATGACATTGTAACAATAAAAACAGAATTGAATTGTTGCATATTATACATTTTATTAAAAATTTTCAAAAGCATTTATTCTTTAATATGAGATAGTTATTTTTTCGCAGTATAATATTATTATCAGTCAGCTCTTTTATAGCCCTGAACACCATGACACGTGAACATCCTATCATGGAGGCAATATCTTGTTGAGTTAAAGATATCTTAACCTTTGTTCCTTCTGGGCATTCCTCACCATATTCATTTGCAAGACGGATAAATAAACCAAGAACTTTATCCTTTACAGTTAACGAGTTTATATGGGCAATATGATCCCAAATTTTATAGATATTGCTGCCTAAACTAACAATAACCTGCCAGGCCACATCAGGTGACTGTTTTATAATTTTTTCAATATTACTGCGGCTCATGCTGCATACCTTAGTTTCCTTGGCAGCAGTAGCCGTACCGGGCTGTTCTTTCTTCTGGAAAAGTGCAGCCTCACCTATCACATCTCCTGCACCATATATTTGTAAAATTACCTCTCGGCCATCTTCTGTATAGTGAACCAGTTTTATAGCCCCTTGTTTTACTAAAAAAATTGCATCAACATCATCTCCCTGGGAAAAAAGCACATCTCCTTTTTTTAATGTATGTTTACCGGCTGAATGACAAACAAAAGAAAATGATTGATCATCAAGTTCACTGAATAAAAACAGATCTCTAAGGCATAAAATTGGTTTGTTCTCCATTTTTCCTCCTTGACTATTATTTTTCTATGAATCTACCAATAAATAAAAAATATATCAAGCTTATTAAAATAATAAAAGCTAAAACAGTTTGCTTTTGTCACAAAACTTTAAGGTCCATAGCAGCCACGAAACTTTCATCAATGGTCATTATGCTTTATTAGAGCACGCCAATAAAAGAGTTTAAAATCCAAAAACCAGGTACAGCTTTTGCGTGCCTGGTTACATAAAAATCTGTCTACTGTAGAAAATATTAATTAAAGAACCTGTTTCTCACGGCAGGAGGTGCATTATGAGAGAATTTTTTAACATCATTAATCAAAATAAACCTAAATTAAGGGAATTTGACCCTTCCACAATGCAGCGCATCAAAGAAGGCTCTTACTTAGTTAAGCTTATTAGCGAAACTGAGGTAACAGCCCGTAAGTGCAATTATTATTCAGGTATTGCATCTGACCAGGAAATAGCTAATTTTTTTAAAGAACAAGCACATAAATTAAGTAAGGCTAAAAGAGTTTTGCAGGATTATTATGAAAGCATGACCAAGGAGTGAGTTGATCTTGAAATTTGGTGATATGGATATGCTGCAAGATTATGAAAAAGATACCAGAATGGCCGCTTTGGCATATGCATTAATTCAAACTGAGATAATTGACCCTACATTAAGAAAAATAATAGGAAAAGCCAGCACTGAAGCTGCAAAAGCACAGCAAATGACTGCCAATTTAATTTTATCCAGAGGTGACAGACCTTAAACTCCCAAAAAAAAACGCCAACAGGATGGCTGTTGGCATAGTTTAGTTATTGTAGTTTTGAATTTGGATCCATAGGTCTATTGCCAGCTAAATTGTTTTCTGCGGAAACCAGGTGTTCCATTCCCCTAACCAACGTATCATCTTCAAGTACACTATATAAATGGTAACCCAGGTCTTCCCTATCTAATAGTACCTCTTCAAGAACCTGAACAGTACCAAAATCTTTAAGTTCGTGGGCACGGGATATGGTTTGCCTGAGCATCTGCTGAAGTTTTAGCTCGTGTTCAAGATCATTTCTAAGGAAATCCCTCATTGTATAACGGCCCTCAACCTCATGCTTAATATATGACAATTCATGTTGGGTTACCGGATGAGCTGTAGGCACTACACCAAGCCTAGCTACTCTCTCACCCACCATATCGATATGTTTTTGGGTCTTGTCAATATGCTCATCAAGAAGATGATGCAGGCTTAGAAATGACTCAGCTCCCTCTGTTAACCAGTGATGCTTATTATATTGGTGCAGGGCAACTGTTAAAGCACATTGATGGTCGTCTAACATAAGTCCTATTTCTTGACGAACTTCAACAGGCAGGGAAATTCCAGAACCTACTTTCTTAGCAGTTCTAGGTTCTTGACGGAAAATCATACTATGGTCAGTATTATGTCCTGGCATTTTAGAATCAAAGCCTGTTTTATTGAGATTGAATTGACCTTGAAAATTGGTCATGTCGGTCATAACCTTGTTAAGTTCCATTGTTGGCCTTGTTGCTGGCTGTATATTATCCACTATTAAACCACTCCTTTTGATAATTTTACTTCAATAATATTATGTAATAATGGTCAACGTTATATGCACCCAACCAAATTAAATATTGGGTTTATTTACTCAAGGTCTATCAGCAATCTCTCGTTGCTTAGGGTTACATCAAAAGACACTTCAATAGGAATATAGGGAAAGTATTCATCCCAATTGATTTGCTTCCAGTAATCTGGATAATAAGCCCTGACATACAAGCCTATGCCAATAATGTCACTTTGAAAATCATGTTGTATTTTCTTTATTAGATTATTAGTTCTATTTTCAAAAACCTTAGCTAGATATTCCTCAAAAACATGTTCTTTTCCCAGGTGTGCTCTATCTGGATTTTTTTCAATAATCTCCACAGTAAGCTTAATATTTATCTTTGCAGTGATGCGGCCTGCATGGTTAGTCTCTACCCTTGTTTTTGTTTTTATTTGAATAGGAGATACAACTAATATTTCATCTGGGTGGAGGTTGCAAGGGCTTTCTATAGATTTACCCAGGAGTCCCTTAATTCTTAGAAAATCACTTAACTCTTCATTATTTAAAGAGCCTGCCAGCCTGTCCCTTTTAAATGCAGACAGCCCTGCAATGGACAAGCGATCTTCTAGGTATTTAATGCTTACTAATACTGGTTCAATACCCTGGTTTCTATAGGGAATAGTAAAATTGTGCATATAAGTATCCAACAACCACTGTTTGCGAATCTCATTATCAATCATTCTATAAAGGTACGTAATAGGCAGGGTTGCCTCTGCAGGTGCAACCGCTATAATGTCCTCCGGTTTATCAGGAGTTATTATCATGTATGCCAGTGGGCGAAACTGGGCAGACCTTCTGAACCCATCTAGAACTTCATTTATATCCCTTTTAAACGCAACTTCTTCTGAAATTACCAGGACCCTTACATATCCTAAAAATACTTCTCTAGCAAGCATACTATGCAGCTGTTCAAAGGCTGTGGTTAAATTTTTTGCTTTTGCTGCAATTACTATGGGTTGTTTTTTTTCCGGTGCAGCCTGGGGCCCTCCAGCTAAACCTAAAACATCTGGAACAGCAATGGAGATAATTAATTCCCCATCCTCTGCCATGTCTATACCAATTGACAGCACAGGGACTCTTTCTTCCACCTCTAGTCTATCCCAACACCCTGTCAGCAGCAGCAGAGAAAGAAGAATCAAGACAAAAATTCTAGCTCTTGCCATTTAACCGCCTCCCTTTCACCAGAGAAACAAGATAAAGCAGCAAGGGGATAATTGTAGCTCCTATGATTCCCATGTGCCCCAACCAATCTGAGAGCTGAAAGGCTTCCATTAAAGTATTGGGTATGAGTGCTACCCATATCATGAATATTCCTGTGGGAAATACTAATAGGTTTTTATTTATATTAAATAATTGGGAAGCAACGTCAACACCCAGGGCATAAAAAACAGCAGCAGTAGTAAATATGGCCATAATCCAAATGGTAATAAAAGGTCCATCTACTCTTTGAAGAATATCTACTGGTATGTTAACAATTCGTATAGCTTCCAGGGTTGGCCACTGCAGCTCTTTAATGGCATCCCCAAAAATACTTATCCCAGCAAGAATAACTATAAAATACACCAGAAATATAAAGAACAAGGATAAAGCAAAAGCCTTGTAACCTTCCGATGGCGTCTGCATATAAACCAGGAGAAATACTATTAGTTCAAAGCCTGTGAAGGAAAAACCGGTGGCTAAAGCAGCCCTGCCCAGCTCTTGTATGCCATGGCGCATGAGAGGCAGCAAAAATAAAAATTCAAAGTGATAATACATGGATATGAAAAGAAAGCCAATTGGAATTATAATTATTAAAGGCGCGAGAAAAAGTGTAATCCTTCCTAATACTTGCATACCCTGAAGGGTCAAATAGCCTGCAGCTAGAATCATGGTTCCAATGACTACAACTTTAGGAGTAGTAAGTAATAGGGATTCAGATACTATTTCAGAAAAAAGACGAATGGTCATGGTAGGCAAAAGTATTAAATATGCCGTGTAATATAACTTGATAATAAAGCCAACATATTTACCCATCAGCAGGTCTATTATGGTAAAAATGGACGTATTAGGGTATAACAGTCCAACTTTAATAAAAATCATACCTGTAAATAAAAGTATGATTGAGGCAATGATAATAGCAAAAATACTGTCTTGTCCAGCTTCAACATATGTAGCCCTGCTTAAAGTTATTAGACCTACACCTAAAGCAGCATTTAGGCCAATGGAAGATGCCTGCAGCCAACTTATTGGACTTGTCTTTTCTACCATTTTCTTCTCCTTTTTGCCTGCCTTATCTTATCAAGGGGGCGCAAATATCTGGGTCTTGTATTTATACTTTTCATGGGCAGCCTTATTAATGTATCCTTTACATCCTTAACCCTGAAGGGTCCATAAGGTGCAAAGTATGGTATACCAAAGGATTTTAACGAAGTTAGATGAATTAGAATAAATATCAAGCCTATAACTAGACCATAAAGGCCAAGTATGGCTGTAATAAATGTTAAAAGGAACCTTAATAACCGCAGACTGGCTCCCGCACTATAATTTGGAATGGCAATATTCCCGATAGTGGTGAGGGCTATTACTATTATTAATGAGGGGCTTACCAGGTTAGCAGAAACAGCAGCATCCCCTAGAACCAGTGCCCCAACAATGCTTAATGTGGGTCCTATCTGACCAGGCAGTCTTATACTAGCCTCTCGGATGATTTCAACTGTAAACTCCATGGCTATGATTTCAACAATAGGCGGGAAGGGCACGTTAACCCTTCCCCCAGATATTGTTAATACTAACTCTGTAGGCAGCATTTCCGGATGATAACTTGAAAAGGCTATATAAAAAGCAGGAGTAACAAGACCTATAATACTGGCCAGGAAACGAAAGAACCTTAAGAAAGAACCATATAGGACCCTTTCATAATAATCCTCTGAAGAGATAAAAAATTCATTGAATACTGCAGGTGCTATGAGAACCAAGGGAGTGCCGTCAGTAAATATGGCCACTCTCCCTTCTAACAAACTGGCAGCAACCTTGTCTGGCCTCTCTGTATAAAGAATCTGGGGAAAAGGTGAAAAGGTGTTTTCCTCGATTAGTTGTTCAATGTAGCCAGATTCAAGTATTCCATCTATTTCAATGGTATCCAGACGTTTTTTAATTTCAACCAGCAGGTCAGGCAGAACTATATCATCTATATACATAATGCTAAGAGAGGTATTTGATCTTTGACCCAAAATTACATTTTCTACTTTCAAGTTGTTATTCTTTATTCTTTTTCTCACTAAACTAATGTTTGTTTTAATACTCTCTGTAAAGGCATCTCTGGCTCCTCTGACTACAGTCTCTGTTGCTGGGTCAGTTACTGCCCTTTCGGCAATTTTTACAGCTTCAACAATAAGAATGTCATCCTCATTATCCTTGAGCAAAAGAGTATTGCCAGAGAATAGCTTGTTTAGAGCCTCATCTGCTGATCCAGTTAAAGAAATTTCCCCTACCGGCAGAATGCTGTCTTTTATATATCTAATGCTTAAAGACGTTTCAGAGAATCTAGCCTCCAAAAGGGGCCGGATAATCCTGTGCTCAATCATCTCTGTATCACTCAACTCTTCTATATATAACAAATGGTAAGAGGATTTTAAAATAGATAGATCCCTTACTATTAAATCATCACATTTATCAGCCTTGTGTAATATGTACTGGAGCAAATGATCTTTCTTTTTTTTGTTCATGCTTAATCCAACTCTCAGCAAGCTATAGTATTACTCTTAGTTTTGTTATATTTAGGGCTATTATTCATCTGTTTTTTATCCGAATAAAACTTGGGCTTAAGTTAAACAATATAGGGTAATATTACTATTTGGCCGAAGGCTTTAGGGTTTAATCTAAAGGGGGTTTTTTTCATTGTTTGGCTTATTTAACAATAAAAAGAAAAAAATTAATATGCAAACGGAAAATACAGTACCTTTTAAGAACAGTCTGGAGGCAAATATTACATGGCTAAGAGAGAGATTATCAGACTGCTTCGACGTGGAATACAGGTCTATAAAAGTTGGGAAGGGCAGGCAGTTGGAAGGTTATCTTGTATTTTTTAATGGTCTGGTTGACACCACCACAATATCTGAAAGCATTTTAAAACCCTTAATATTAGTTGATTACGAAGCCCATGGCAAAAAGCCCATTCATGAAATAGTTTATGATCAGCTTATTGTGGTAGGTAGTGTAAATAAGGAAAAAGACCTGAACCTGTTTATCATGAAGCTGCTTTCAGGCCATGTAGGGTTATTGCTGGAAAATGAGAAAATTGGTTTCACCATTGAGGCCATAGGATGGAAAGAACGAAGTGTAGAGGCGCCAAAGACCGAGACAGTAATTAAGGGACAGCATGTGGGCTTTACAGAAAATGTAAGGGTAAATACTTCTATAATCAGGTCAACCTGTTGGGGAATTTCCTAAATTTTGCTGTCTTTGGTTATATTTTTGTACTGGTGTTAGCCCAGGTGCTGGGCCTTAAGAGCTATAGACCCTTGGTAGCTCCCTCCTTTGCCGCCATGATTATTGCCAGCAATTTTACTGTAAATAGTTCTAATGAACTATTATACTTTTTAGATGGGTTTTTTCCCTTATTTACTATTCCATTACTTTACGGTTTGCCTTTACTGGTGCTGTGTACAGCAGTTATAAAAAATAAAACAAGGAAATACAAAAACTAGATTTATTATGCTAATCTAGCCTTTTTTCTTGACAAGAAGCAGCTTTCCGGATGGTTATATGGAACAGGAGGACTTCCCCCATCCTTGATTGCCGGTAAAGATTCTATTATGAGGCTATGCAAAATGGAAAAAGGCAATTTGTAATCTAACAAACCTTTACTATACAAAAACAGTTAAATTCTAAAATTGGCTTTAGATTGGCTTTATTTTCAGCGGTGCTAAAATTGGTTATTTAGTAGATTTAGTTATAACCGCTTTTCTCTATGGAGCAGTAGTAACAATGGCAGCTGGTATGAGGGCAATTTTTGCACAGGAATTCGGACTAGCTAACACCCTGGGCAGAACTGTCTTGTTGGTTATTACCCTTATTAAAGAACAGATTTCAACAGATAATTATAGAAAGCCCGGTAAACGTAAGAGGGTAAAGAATAACTTTTACCCTCTTTTAGCAACCATCGATTATTTTAAATTAGCCTTTCTTATTTTTCAAAGTATCTTTTTAACAAACCGGCAAATGCCTGACCGTGACGGGCTTCATCCTTGCACATTTCGTGGACAGTGTCATGTATAGCATCATAGCCTAGCTGCTTGGCCTTAACTGCAAGGTCCTTTTTGCCTTGACATGCTCCATGCTCTGCCTGAACTCTCATCCAAAGATTAGTTTTGGTATCGGCTGCAACTACCTCTCCCAGGAGTTCAGCAAACTTTGCCGCATGCTCTGCTTCTTCAAAGGCAATTCTTTTATAAGCTTCAGCAACTTCAGGGTAACCCTCCCTGTCAGCCTGACGGCTCATTGCTAGATACATTCCCACCTCTGTACATTCGCCCATGAAGTTATCCTTAAGACCTTGAATAACCTCTGGATCTAAATCCTTTGCAACTCCAACCCTGTGCTCATCAGCATAAACCATATCTCCATCATCTTTTCTTTCTGTGAGCTTTGCAGCTGCAGCTCCACACTGGGCACACTTTTCTGGCATATCCTCTCCAGTATGGACAAATCCACAAATTGTACAAACATATTGTCTCATTTTAACAATTCCCCCTTATTTATTAGTTTTTATGTTTTTCAAGGCACTTACTGCAAGTACCTTTAAAATAAATATGGCTTTCATTGATTTTAAACTCATCTAAACCCTTAAGCTTCATGTTGGTCATATCCAGCCAAACATCATATACCCTGCCGCACTCCAGGCATTTAAAATGTCCATGAATTGAAATATCAGCATCATACCTGGTCTCATTATCTTCAATAGTAATAAGCTGGATTATCTTCTTATCTAAAAAAAGCTTCAATGTGTTATATACGGTGGTTTTTGACAAGGTGGGTATTTCATTAACCAGGGCCTGATATATTTCATCTACAGTTGGATGACTTTTGTATTTTATCAAGTAATCATATATTTTCATCCTTTGATAGGAAGGCTTTATATTATTTTGTTTCAAAAATTCCTCTATCTTAAATTCACTAGTCCCCATTTCCCCTTACCACCTTTACATTTTAATTGGCCTTAATGTAATATTTATTTCTTATTTGTACTTATTACAATTTTATTTTAATTACACTTGTGTAATTTGTCAATAGGGAAAATAAAAAAACTCCTTTTATAATTTATATACATTTCTCTTGATAGTTACTTTTATTGTTGATACAGTATACTAGAGCAATTTGAAATATGGGAGGGAGACTATTGGCAAATATAATTGGTATTAGTGCAGGCCGTAAAAACAAGGTAACAGAATCTGCTGTAAAGGCTATCCTGGAAGGAACTAATAAACCTTATGAGTTAATATCTTTGTCAGGCAAGTTAATTCGTCCTTGTGAAGCATGTAATGGATGTATAAAAACCAATAGGTGTGTTTTAAAAGATGACTTTCAACCAATTGTCGAAAAGCTTTATAATGTAGATGGGCTAGTTTTTGGAGCTCCAACATACTGGAATCACATGAACTCTAAGGCCCAGGCATTTTGGGAAAGACTCTGTTTTTCTGGAAGCCACAACAATGTATTCCCCCTTGCAGGGAAAACTGGAGTTATAGTATCTGTACATGGTACAAATGAGGAACAGCGTTACACCCTAGATGGGCTAAAAATATACTTTGCTGACGCAAGAATTAGCGTTGCGGGAGAGCTGCTGGTACAGGGAGAATACGCTTGTTATACATGTGGGTATGGAAACTACTGTGCAGTTGGAGGCTTTATAGAGCTTTTCCCTCTGGGGACACCAATCACAAAGGACATTACTCCCTCCTTGACTAATCAAAGCCCAGGCATTTGTAATCTGCCAAACCATAAAAGAGATTTAAGTGAATCAGCCAGGCATTTGGGATCTGTATTTAGCAAGGTTATTGACATTACCATAAAACAGCGGGACAATTTTTGCAGTTAATTAGTTTTAATAAAAGACTCCCTTTCAGCTTTTAAATGTATTGCTGGAAGGGAGCTTCTGCTTAAAGAGTTAAAAAATGTAGTATATAGTATTGTGCAGATTAAAACAAAACTTGGCTTGCGCTAGTAGTTCTAGCATTTTAATGCGTAGAAATACCAGTCCTAGCAGGGCGCCAAGTCCTTGACGTCGGCGGAAGCCTTAGTCTTTGTGAATACTATCTACCTTGTGGAACTTATACTTTCTGATAGTGCAATGAAAAGGTTTTTCCTTTCTAAATTCGACAAAATACGTGGTTTTCTTTAAAAACTTTCCAATATAGCATTCTGATTAAAATGAGGAAAGAAAAATAAATATGCTAGAAGGGGAAAAACATGGGCACTACCAGGACTGCAATTAACCCTATGATAATCTGTAGTGGAACCCCTACCCTCATAAAATCAGAAAATGTATATTTACCAGCTGCCATAACCATGGCATTAGGTGGGGTGGCTACAGGTGTAGCAAAAGCCATGCTGGCAGAGTATGCCACTGCCATGACCATTGGTACCGGGCTTACTCCCATTTCTTGAGCACTTAAAATTGCCACTGGAAATAGCAGAACTGCTGTGGCCGTGTTGCTTATGAATTGACTAAAAATAGAGGTAATGACATAAAGCCCTGCTAGTACAGCTAACGGACCAACTGCACCCAGGGAGGTAATTAGCTTATCAGACATAAAAGCCACGCCACCGGTTTTTTCTAGGGCTGTAGCCATGGGCAGCATACAGGCTATGAGTACAACAGTCTGCCAGTTTATTGAGCGATAAGCTTGATCTGTATGCCTAACACTTCCTGTTAAAATCATGAGCAGAGCAGTAATTACTACAGTTATTACTGCAGGCAGCCACTCAAAAACCAACATTAGCAGCATCCATAAAAGAATAGCTCCGGCAACTGCAGAACGGAGAGATTGGTTCGCTGGCTCCGGAGGATGAGTTGCATGTCTGAGTACAACCATATCACTTTTTTCTTTAGATAACAGGTCAATGTCCTTCCATTTACCATAGACAAGCATTGCGTCACCATAATGAAGCTCATCATCCCTAGATGGGAGTCTTGGTTCTTGATATTGACGTTTTATTGACAAAACTGTCAGACCATATTTGTCTCTAAAGTGAACATCTTTTAATGATTGGTTAATTAATCGGGACTGGGGAGTTAAAATAACCTCTGCTATATTTGTTTCCTTGAGCTGCAGTTGTCCCGGAGAAGTCAGCACTAATTTCTCAACACCTGTTTCTTTAATAAATCTATTTATGGAAGCCTCAGCTGTGTAGACAAGTAAAATATCTTCTGCCTCAAGTAAATAGTTTGGATCTGCTGTCAGCTGGCGCGGAACAGTACCTGCAGCAAAGGGGAAGCGACCTTCCCCGTCTTTTTTTAATATCTCAAGGACAGTTACATCGTATTTGTTAGGCCATCCCAGCTCCTTTAGCTTTTTACCAATAATATTATGACCCTTTGGCACCTGGATGTGGTGAATATTGGGCCCTATTTTATATTGTTCCAACAATTCTTTAAGATTGAATGCACCTGAGGCTTTAGGATCTTTTTCATGGGGTTTATTTAACCATTTTCGCCCAATAAACCATAGATAGGCTATGCCTGCTAAAAGAATTATCAGGCCCACAGGAGTAAAAGCAAAAAAAGTTAAGGCTCCATAGCCATTGGCAATTAAGCTTTGCCTGGCAATAAGGTTTGGAGCTGTTCCAATTAACGTTAATGCCCCACCCATGCTGCTGGCAAAGGCAAGGGGCATTAAAAGCTTTCCGGGATGGAGATGCATCTGCCTGCTTAAGCTCACAACAACCGGCAGCAGTATGGCTACCGTTCCCGTATTGCTGATAAAACCGCTTAAAACGGCTACCACCAGCATCATGAAAACCATCATTTTGAATTCACTGTTTCCAGTCCATTTAACCAGCAAATTCCCGGCTTTTTGAGCTAGACCAGTTTGAAATACTCCCTCTCCTACAATAAATAGTGCTGCTATCATTATTACCACATTATTAGAAAAGCCAGAAAGGGCCTCAGGCACAGTTAGCAGTCCAGCTAGATATAAGGCCAGTAGTGAACACAAGGCAACCAGGTCTGACCGAAAACGAGGAAGCAAAAAACATATTGTAGTAACTATCAGAATCATAAAAACCAATTCCATTTCAGATAACATTAAATTACTATCCTCTCTTTTTGCTTTAAAATTTCTCTTTTATATTGCTATTTCTAGTATGCACCTTCCCGGAAATCTTTATATATGCATGATAAGACTAATAAACTACGGCAGTAGAGCCATTCTTACCATCAGATACTGTCTGTACATAAAAGGTATTTAGGGATTGTTCCTCAGAGCCTATCAATGCTACATGGCCGCTGACACAAGCCCCCGACAGATCCCGTTTAAGCTTGCCTACCTGATATTTTAAAACATTAATTATTTCGTCCTGCTCATTATTTGACAAGCCATCCCATGCCTGGGTATCAAAGGTTATTGTTAAATCATTTTTTTCATTAAAACACGCGTCTTTAGCTAGGCCCTTTAGTACATCTCTCAGCATATTTTCATAGGCACTTTTTTTATCAGTTATTTGTATGTTATTAGGTGTTTTTTGTTTTGCCTTTTTGGGAATTTTCTCTTTTACAACAGGAGGTATGATTACTGTTTCTGATACATTATGTGCATCTAACTCTTCTTTATGCGCATCTGGCTGTTCTTTTTCCCCTGTTAATGACAATGATTCTTGGACCTCATTAGCTTCATTAGTATCTTTAGGTTCAGCAATTTCTTTAGTTTCAGCAATTTCTTTAGTTTCAGCAATTTCTTTAGTTTCAGCACTATATTCATGCTTGGTTAATTTTAAAAGCTCTCCTATTTCCCATTCATCCTGGGCTCTTTTTAAAAGCTCTTCTATTTCACCAGGTAAATCTGAATGATTTATTAATTTTAATGCTTCCCTTGATATATCAATAATTTCTTTAAACTCCCCATCTTCAAATTTACTTTTTAGCAGTAAAAAAGCTAATGCGTTAATATAGTTCAAGGAAACACACTCTCCTTAGTGGCACTAACCAAAAATACCTTTTAATACTTAAATATTCTTGTTAATTTTTCTACATCCTTTTTTTGTTGATATAAAATTTCAAGAATAATAAAAAATCGTAAAAAACATGATATAAATTAACAGATAATTTTAGCTTTGCAAATCCATCACAGCATGTTATAATATTAAAAAAATATTCTTGGGGCAAAGATGTCCATGGAATTTAGGAGGCTAAATTCCATGGACTTTTTTAGTTTAAAAATGAAGTAAGCTGCTGTCACTCAACTATACCAGTTAATTCTGGCTAATAATTAATATTTTATTTGGAGGGTTTTATATGTCTTTTAGTAAGGGAATTAACGCTAGTGCTGCAACAAAAACCAGGTTAAGAACAAAAGATAGCTATTGCCCCTATAGTGGCATGTGTACAAATTGTCTTGACGGCTGTCCTGGCTATTGTGAAATCGGGAAATCCGCTGTGCGCGGTAAAGAGCTTCTATATCCATCACCCTTTGGCAAGATAACATCTGCGTCTGAAAAGGATTATCCTGTAGACTATTCCCACTTTAATATCATGGGAACTGCCATAGGAGCCCATGGGATAGAGGCAGATTCAGATAAGGCAATATTTCCGGCAGTTGATTTGACTACAACTATAGGTAGTACAGACGGCAAAAAATTGAACCTGGATCTTCCCATAGTAGTGGCAGCAATGGGTTCTACAGATGTGGCTGCCAACAACTGGGACCACCTGGCAGCAGGCTGTGCTATCTCTGGAGTGGGTATTGCAATTGGCGAAAACGTTTGTGGCATGGATCCTAATCTGGTTCTAGAAAACGGCAGAGTCAAGCACTCGCCTAATTTGGAAAAAAGGGTAAAGGATTTTCAGAAATGGAGCACCGATAAGGGCTTTATAGCGGTTCAAGCCAATGTTGAGGATACCAGGCTTGGTGTTCAAGAATATGCCCTGGAAAAATTAGGTGTGGAAGCAGTTGAAATCAAGTGGGGACAGGGAGCCAAGGATATTGGTGGAGAGGTCAAGCTCAACAGCCTGGAAAGGGCACTGGAATTATATGCCAGGGGCTATATAGTTCTTCCAAACCCAACTGACCCAACAGTACAAATGGCATTTAAGAACAAGGAATTTGATGAATTTGAAAGGCATTCAAGAATAGGAATGGTTTCCGAAGAAGGTTTCATGTCCAGGGTAGAAGAACTTAGAAATGCCGGGGCAAAGTATATCTTCTTAAAAACAGGCGCTTACAGACCTGCTGACCTTGCCAGGGCTGTAAAGTACGCCTCTGAAGCTAAAATTGACCTGTTAACTGTTGACGGTGCAGGTGGGGGAACAGGAATGAGCCCCTGGAGAATGATGAATGAATGGGGAATTCCCACAGTTTATATACAGAGCTTGTTAGTTCAGTATTTAGATAAGTTAGCTTCCAAGGGCAGACACATTCCTAATATAGCCATAGCAGGAGGCTTTACTTTGGAGGATCATCTTTTTAAAGGTCTAGCCCTGGGTGCTCCCTATACTAACATAATTGGCATGGCACGCTCTCCTTTAACTGCTGCCATGGTTGGAAAAAATATTGGCGAGTCTGTTAAAGCCGGGAAGATACCTGCAGAATATAAAACCAATGGAGAAAAGTCCCTGGAGCAGATTTTTATTGCTGCTACTGAAGTAAAAAATATGCTCGGTGATGAATTTGATAAATTGCCAGTGGGAGCAATAGGGGTGTACACTTATTACCAGAGACTGGCCCAGGGTTTGAGGCAGTTTATGTGCGGGGCAAGAAAGTTTAATATCCAATCCCTTGCCAGAACAGACTTGGTGGCACTTACAAAGGAAGCAGCTGAAATTTCAGGAATAGCTTATATTATGGATTGTGATCAAAAAGAGGTAGATGATATCTTATCCTGACAGCTTTGAAAATAATATAAAGAACAAAAAGTGCAAATAGCTCGGGAAACCCGGGCTATTTTATATTATACCTTGGTGCATTTCTCACTTTAAAATAATAAATCAAAATCCCTGCAGCAATTAATGCCAGGCTGATTACCTGTGCTGTCCTTAGAGGCCCAATCATCAGGCTGTCGGTACGAAAGGACTCAATTATTACTCTTCCTAAAGAATAAAGTATAAAATAGCTTGTAAACAGTTCTCCCTGCTTTACTCCCGGCTGATATCTGCGATATATTAAATATGCAAAAACCCCCATGTTCCATATAAACTCATACAAAAAGGTGGGATGTCTATATGCTCCATCAATAAACATTGCCCAGGGCAGATCAGTAGGATAACCATAGGCTTCCTGGTTAAAATAGTTTCCCCATCTGCCAATAGCCTGACCTAGTATTATACTTGGAGCAACAATATCAGCCATTTTCCAGAAGTTTAATTTATATTTTCGGACAACAAAATACCCGGCAAGCACACCTCCAATTACACCACCATGTATAGCCAGTCCTCCATGCCAGATGGCTATTATCTCTTCCGGATGAAAACGATAGTACTCACCCCAGCGAAAGATAACATAATAAAGCCGAGCACCAATAAAAGCTGCAGGCAAAGCAAATATGGAAATTGTAAGTATATGATCAGGGTCAATCCTTTGCCTGATACATTCCTTATATGCCAGCAAAATACCTAATGCAACACCTGTACTTATTAAAATTCCATACCACCTAACTGCTATAGGCCCTATTTCAAAAGCTATTGGATCCAAAACCATAACCCCTTTTCCCTACTATTTTTTAGTACAAAATTAGTTTTAAAATAGCTGCAAGATTTTCAAACAGCGTAAATAAAAAAACAATATGTGTACCTACACATACTTGAATTCGCCCGTTTTATTAAAAAAACCTCTAAATTAACCTGGTTAATATTAAAAACTTTTTATTATGACTTCCTTTAAAACAATGAACAAAGCTCTAGGAAAGGTTAAAAAAGAAGATACTGACCCCATGTTTTATAGGGCCTTTTAACAATAAATAAATCTTAAAATTCTATTTAACTAGTTAGTACCCACGCATAACCTTTACTACTAGCTTGTCCAGTTCACAGCTTTTTTTGTAAACTTCCTTATCCAAAAGGTTCTGCTTCTTTTCAACTAATGATTTTAATTCTTTCTTTTTGATTTCCAGCTCAACCTTTAAATCTCCCACCGGCTGGACTCTCCTTTCATCATTTAGTCAAATGAACTTTAACCTGATATTATCTATTCGACATTTAAATCAATAATCCTTTATTTTTCACATAATAATTTCATTTTTTTCAAATTCTTTCCCTTTTTATCCATATTTATACATTATGCCAAATCCCCCTCTGGGATTTTTCCATTCAATATTGTCGTGGGCACAACCATATCTACAGGTTCCACATTCCACACACCCCTCATAGGCAGTTTCTATTATCTTCTCTTTAGGGTTCCAGCTGTAAACCCTTGCTGGACAAATATACGTGCAGGGCTTTCTTTCACATTCCAGGCACTTTTCCCTGTTGATGACCCTTAAATGGCTTTCCTTATCCGGCTGGTATCTATTGAGGAAGAGCTTGTCTTCTAGTGACTTCATCCTAAAACCCTCCATCCTCTATACATGTCTTTTATAAGCTGAATTTTTGACCTTCTGGACGTAATATCTCTAATGATTTTGTTTTGTTTTTCTTTTTTAGGAATGCTATCGATTGTTGTGAATTCATGGGCTGCATCATTAACCAATTGAGGATATATGGAGAAAAAATAGTCATGTGTTTCAAAAAAGCCCGAGGCATTTTGATATTTTCGTAAATCCTTTAATATAAAACTTTCCTCAAGTTTTTTTTCGTAGTGGGATAAGGCCCTTTCATCGAACTCCCCTACATTATGAGCATCAATAATTGTTTCTGCAGCCATTTTCCCAGACAGCATGGCCATATTGGAGCCCTCCCTGTGGATTCCATTTACAAATCCAGCTGCATCACCAACAACTAGCAGGCCACTTCCATACAATTTTGGTATACTATGGTATCCACCCTCTGGTATCATATGGCCCAGATATTCTTTTGTTTCTCCACCTACCAGCAGCGGCTTGACCAATGGATGATTCTTTAAATGCTCCAGAAGGTCATTAGGGTTTACTTCCCTCCTTACCACCTGGGAAAGCAGGGCACCTACACCTACAGATATTGAATCAGTATTTGTATAAATAAAGCCTGTTCCCACCATTCCCCTGGTTGATTCACCCACCAGTTCAATAGTTACACCTTGTCCCTGTTCCAGGTTAAACCTGTCTTCTATTTTTTCTTTAGGCAAGGCAATGACTTCTTTAACTGCCACTGCCAGCTCTGTTGTCTTTAGCCTGTCCTTCTTCAGACCTGCCTTTTGGGTTAGCATGGAATTAACGCCTTCAGCCAGGACAACTACATTTCCATAAACATCCCCTTGAGGTCGGCCAGTTCTCACGCCAATTACTTTTTCATTTTTTATTATCAAATCTTCTACCACTGTTTCTGTTATTAACAAAGCTCCTGCTTCTACAGCCTTATCTGCAAGCCACCTGTCAAATCTAGCCCTTAATACGGTAAATGCATTATAGGGTTCAGATCCATGCCTGCTGGTTTTGTACCCCAAAGTAACTGCAGAGTCCTTATCTAATATCCATAATCTTTGTTCTATAATATGTCTCTCCAGGGGAGCAGCTTTATAAAACCCAGGAACTATTTGTTCAGTGGGATGTCTGTATAAAACTCCTCCCATAACATTTTTTGACCCTGGGAAGTCACCCCTTTCTATTAAGATGGTATTAAGTCCGGCCCTTGCGGTGAGTAAGGCAGTTGAAATGCCTGCCGGCCCTGCTCCCACCACAATTACATCAAATTTCTCTGTCACCATGAACACCTCCTAACCAAGTTGTTTTTTAAATTCCCTTGTTATTGCAGGCACCACCCTGGCAAAATCCCCCACAATTCCGAAGGTGGCAAACCTAAATATAGGGGCATCTGGATCATTATTAATGGCTACAATGACATCTGAGGTTTGCATGCCCACTAGATGCTGGATTGCTCCAGAGATGCCAATGGCAAAATATACCTTCGGCCTCACTGTAACACCTGTTTGCCCAATCTGGTAGGTGTGCTCCAGCCAACCTGCCTCTACTGCTGCCCTGGAAGCAGCAACAGTACCACCCAGGGTTTCTGCTAATTCCTCTAGAATTCTTAGGTTTGCCCTGGAGCCAATCCCTCTGCCTGCAGCAACTATTATCTCCGCCTTATCAAGATAGACCGCAGAGCCTTTTTCCTCTATGACTTCTATGATTCTAGTTAATATCTCTTCTTGTCTTATTTCTATTGTTTCTCTAATTACTTCTCCCCTGCGCTCTTCCTGCCTTTTAGGCATGCACATGACCCTTGGCCTTACCGTTGCCATTTGGGGGCGGCGATGCCTACAAACAATTGTAGCCATGATATTACCGCCAAAGGCAGGCCTTGTCTGCAGCAGATACCTTGAGCTCTCGTCTATTGTTAACTCTGTACAATCTGCAGTAAGGCCAGTTTGCAGATGAGTTGCTACAGCTCCCGCCAGATCCCTGCCCAATGAGGTTGCTCCAAACATCATGATCTCTGGCTTGTATTTTTTACACAATTCCACAAGAACCTTTGTATAGGGCTCTGTTACATAGTCCTTGAGCAAGGGGTTTTCAACCATATAGACCTTATCAGCACCATATGTAAAGGCATCAGCAGCTGCTGCTTCAACCTTATCCCCAATTAAAACACCAGCAACCTCAGTATTTATTTGCCTGGCAAGCCTTGCTCCTTCACCTAACAGCTCCCAGGAAACTGGAGCTGCTTCTCCATGAAGATGCTCAATGAAAACCCAAATGCCTTCATATTCCTTAAGCTCCTTTTTTATAGACTTTGCAGCAGCTTCATGTTCTTCTACCTGTTGTACTTCACTCCTGGTCATTTCCCTGGGAGGCTCGTCCAACGCCAAGGCGTCAGCCGGGCAGATCTCAACACAATCACCACAGTTAGTACATTTATCAGGATCTACTACTGCCACATTCCCTTTAACCTCCAGGGCCTCAAAGGGACATGCCTGCACACATAATCCACATGCTATACAGTTCTTCTCAATGACCCTTACTGTCATTTCAACCACATCCTATTTATTAGCTATTATTTTGGTTATTAATAATTTTTGCACCAGGAGACCTGCTGCTTCATCAGGGCTATCCTGCCCTCCAGGAATAATTTCCCCTTTTCCCCTTTGAGGTGGAGCAAAAATTTTACTTACAGAGGTAGGGGATCCCTTAAGGCCTATTTGTTGTATATCAAGCTCCAGCTCTTTTTGGGACCAAATGTTAGGTTTATACCTGGCAGATTTAATTAAATTTGGCAGGCTTGCATATCTAATTTCATTTATATCTTTAACAACTGTTAGCAATACCGGAAGTTTACATGCTGCACGAACCCTTTTGTCCTCTAGCTTCCGATGCACTATAATCTCCCTGTTTTCTATATCAACACTTTCTATCTTCATAACATAGGTTAGTTGGGGAATATTAAGACGAACAGCTATTCCCGGTCCCACCTGGGCCGTATCTCCATCTATAGCCTGTTTGCCGCATAGAATCAAATCTACAGGTTCCCTTTCTGCAAGCCGCTTTATTCCCTTAGCTAGAATATAGCTGGTAGCTAATGTATCAGATCCAGCAAAGTTTCTGTCACTTAATAAAATTCCTTCATCTGCTCCAATAGCTATGCTGCGCCTCATAACTTCTTCTGCTTGAGGTGGGCCCATTGAAATCACAGTAACCTTTCCTCCATACTCTTCCTTCAAGGATACGGCAGCCTCCACAGCATGAGCATCATAGGGATTAATTATGGAGGGTACCCCTTCTCTTATTAAGGTGTTTGTTTCTGGATCAACTCTAACCTCTGTTGTGTCAGGCACCTGCTTTACACAAACTATAACATGCATAGTTTCACCTCATAAAAGCTATTCATATCTCTTAGTTTTTTCTATCTTGCGCCTTTTATGTAACAATTGCATAATTAAAGACCTCACATTTTAAAATGAGGTCTTTAATCTCTGTTTCCTTAGTATTTTTAACCCAGCGGTTTAAAAACACATATTTTAATTCTCTGGCCAACCTGCAGATTTTTGGGGTCTATTCCCGGATTAAGGGCTAAAATGGCATCAACTGTGGTATTATATTTCTGGGCCAGCTTAAATAGGGTATCTCCCTTTTGAATATAATAGATTGTAATAGTTGATCCTGGCGGGCATTCTGTAGGTGCTGGTGTTGGTGTAGGCGTTGGAGTTGGTTCAACAGCCACCACATCTGTTACAACATCCAGCTGAAGGGTCTCAGTTACTTTTACGAACACCTGAACAACGGCTGTTTGCTTCCATGGAAATTTTTCAGGGTCAAATTTACTCCATTCAAATAACTTACATACATCCTCAGGATATTTTGGGGGAGCAAATTCAACAAACTCTACTTCGCCTGTAATATGCAGATTCATACCTGGTCGGGCACCTGGCAAATCAACAAAGGTTGTAAATTTCTCTACTACACCCTGTTCAAAAACCCCTCCTGTACAGAGATCCACATAGTAAATTTGCTTTTTAACCTCTCCTACCACAATGACCTTGTCATTTATTATCTTGGTTTCAGTAAAGTTAATATTAACTGTAGCATCTGTTTCAGCTATTTTCTTGGCTGGTCTCATTAAGGCAACATCATTTTTCACTGTAACCTGTTTGCTGTCCTCGGCAATTACACTTTCTACCTTCAGTAACTCCTTAAATACATCAACGTCTCCAATTACATCAACTACCACATCAATTTGCAGCTCTTCTGTGACCTTGGCAAATACTGCTAAAACTGCAGTCTGCCTTCCACTTCTGAAGCCCTCGTGTGCATTGCCATTACGTAAATCGATGTCAACAAATTCAACTTCAACGGTGACTTGAACTGTGTGGCCGGGACGTGCACCAGGAACATCCACAAAAGCAGTAAAGCTTTCTCTGACAGTCTGTTCAAAAACCTTATTAGTATTTTGCTCCACATAAAATATTTGCTTGTGTAAAACTCCTTCAACAATAATCTTGTCAGGAACAATTTTAGTTGTCACATTTTCAATTTTTGTTTGGATGTTTCTAATTTTCTTGACTCGTCTATCAAATTCAATATCCCGTACAACTGAAACCTGATTTTCATCTTCTCCAACTACACTTTGAACCTTCAGCAATTCCTTGATTACTTCAAGGTCCAGTTCTGGTGCTACTACATCTACTACTACCTCCATTTGAACTGTTTCTGTAACTTTTACAAACACTTCTAAGATTAATGTCTGTCTCCAGAGATTGCGCGCTGGTTCTGGCTTAGGATGGGGATGATGCATGGCCTCACCTTCGGAGTGTGGTTTAGGCTTTGGCTGGATTGGCTTAATTTCATCATACCCTATAAACTCAATTCTTGTTGCCACCTGAACATGGAAGCCGGGCCTTGTACCTGGTATGTCAACATGGGCAATAAATGGTTCATCAACTGATAGCTCAAAAACTTCTCCCTTTTGATACTTAATTCCATCTACTATTCTATTTTCATCAGAAACATAGAAAATTTGCTTGTGGATAATACCTTCCACTATAACCTTATCCTTTATTACATTTATTTCTACGTCTCTCACTTCGGCCATTGTGTCCCATATTTTTCTAATTTGAACGGGAAAAGCTATTTCATTTAGTACCTTTACCTGTTGAGTATCTTCCCCGACCACATTTTGAACCTTTAGCAGTCTTCTTTGAACATCAATAAGGTCCATTGGCATTATTAATTTATACCTCCTTTCCATAAACAGAGTACTTAACATCAACTGTCTACCTTATGAATACAGCTGACGGTTACAAACCATTATCCTGGGGCTTTACGGCACCACTTAAATTTCACTTTTAATTCCTGGTGGTGTAGCCATAGGATAAACTCTCATCATAATATATGCACTGGCAAAAAAATATTGACTAAATTCCATAAGTTTTTCATTATTTATTTTTATATATTGTATGTCCTTGCCCTAAAATGGTGACAAGTAAAAAGAAAAAAGCAGCTTAATTAATAAGCCACTTTCTTCCAAAAGTTTTTATTAAGGTCTTATGAACATTTGAGTAAACATTTTCCCATATGGACCACCATCAACAATTCCTATACCTATATGGGTAAAATCCTTATTTAAGATGTTAGCCCTATGACCTGGTGAATTCATCAGATTTGTATGGGCCCTTTCTACTGTAGAGGCACCCGCTAGATTTTCTCCAGCCCTCGTATAGGATATTCCTGCTGATCTCATCATGTCAAAGGGTGAACCATACACAGGTGACTGATGTGAAAAGTACCTGTTATTTATCATATCCTGAGACTTAAGTCTTGCTAATTTTACCAGCTCAGTATGAACCTTTAATGCCGGTAGGCCTGCCCTGGCCCTTTCCTGGTTAACTAAATTCAACATCTTCTGCTCATCAGCCGTTAGTATTGAGCTCTGGTCCGGTTTGCTTGGAGCAGGTTGAGCAGGAGCAGGCTGGCTTGGTTGTGGTGCAGGCTTGCTTGGAGCAGGCTGGCTTGGTTGTGGTGCAGGCTTACTTGGAACTGGCTGGATTACAGGGTTGTTTGGTGCCGGACTTTGGGGCTTTATCAATGCCCTTTTGAAATTCTTTTGCCAGCTTTCTAATAAACCCCATTGTGTTGAATTGTTCGCCTGGAGATCTGCACCTGTTACTGTTGCCAGAACTTGTCCACCCACAGTTAATGTTGGCATTCCATTAACTAGTTGAACTTTTATGTCGTCAGCATTTAAGCTTCCTTGTTTACTAAGCATGTTAATCCTGCTTAGTATGATTCTGCATCTTTCATATGCTGTTAATCCTTGCGGCAAGCTCCTGAAACGCATAATTACTTCATCATTTATTGACAGTTCATATACATCCATATTAGCGGAAGGTTTTGCCTGAAGACTTAGTGTTTGGGCATATGCAGGGATTGATAACCCTATCAAGAAACCAATTACCAATATGATGCTTAACAGTCTTTTTAACTTTGGAAAGTGCTTTGTCATAAAATTCCCCCTTGATGATAATATTTTCTTGCCTGTTCTTATAACCTTATTACGAGAAAAAAAATATAATTCAGGAGTACCTGGAGAAAAAATCTACTGTAAAATATTTGCAAGTGGGGGATGCTTTTCCTGTAGAGTTAAAAAGGGATTTCAAATCTGGAGAAAAACCAATCATCATCATACTTTCTCTTTTTAAAGTATCTAGTTCTTTGTACAGCTATGTTGCTTGTATTTAATTTTATTACAGCTTCATTATAGCCATAACTATCCTGCAGCATGGCTTTCACCTTGTTTATTCGCTGTTCATTAAAATGACTGTAGACCATACGGAGAAAATTGTAATGTACGTGCTCAAAGGTTACTTTATATGGATGTTGGGTCCTGAATTTATGAAAAACCAGGACTTCTGGATAAATGCAGCATGAATATCCAAAAAGCCAGAGCTTTAAAGAGATCTCCTCATCTTCATGCCCCCATACTATAAATCCTTTATCAAAGCCCTCAATATCCTCAAAAACTGTTCTTTTAATACAAAGGCAGCCTCCCGGCAAAAAGGGAACTTTTTTGCCAGTCCTGGGCTTTTCTGTATACCATTTTGCTTTTAGAGACTTATCCCATGTGAGTCCATATCCTGCAGCAATGGGATTTTCCATAACCCCAATTCCAGGAGATACAGCGTCATATTGACCCAGGAAGGATACTAGTTTATCCATCCAATGGTTATTAAACGTCAAATGTGCATCACAGAAGATTAATACATTACCCTTTGCTTTTTCGGCTCCATAGTCTCTAGCTCTGGCCGCACCCATGCCTTCAGTTCTATAAAGCTTTATTGTTTGATATTTTTTTTCAATGCCATTACAGCAGTTATCATTAGATCCATCATCTATAACAATTACTTCATAATCCACTTTATTAATTGATTTAAATAAGGAATCAAGGGTCATTATTATGTTTTTGCCTTCATTTTTACAGGGTATAATTATTGACACTACCACCCAACAACTCTCCTCTCCATAAGTATAAAGTGATTAAGATGCACTTATATAACTTATATATCTGCTAAACTGCTTTCATAGACCAAAAAGATACTCTGCGGCATGGGCAATCCCATTAAAGCGGGTTGAAGCAGGTTAGTATTTAAAAGGGTGACTGGTCACCCTTTTAAAACTCTACTTCTAGTTCTTTCATGACATTTGATATCTTATTAAAAAGAGTAGCAGTATCTGAGCCTGCAAATAAAAGGCCAATAGCCCTGTTGTTGCTGTCTAGTATTAATGAACCGCTATCTCCCGGGGCTGATTTTATGTCACTTAAAACCTGCTCGGTAAACACTGCATAACTGTCTTCTCCTAAAGATACCTTCATTGCAACATCCACGGCCTTAACACTGCCTTCCGTATAACCGGTAGTCCTGCCATTTTTTTTAATCTTATCTCCCAGTTTAGGTTCAGCAACACCTCTAACTATTCCAATTTCTAAAATTTCATCACTAATATCGACACGTGCCGGCTTAGCAACAGCTGCATCAACAATATTATTTTGATTGCTGGTTTTCATGAGCTTCATGGAATAGGATGGTTTTACCATTTTAAATACACTATTAACTGTTGAGACTGCTGCAGCTGCAACTGGACAATCACTTTCTGACATGATCTTTGATATTGGAGCATATCTATACAAATAGGCCACAACATCTTTATCCCTTTTACCCCCATCATAGGCTCCAGGCTGTAGTATCACATCCCCTTCCCTGGCTCTTCCATCTCTTCCATTAGTCACATTGGCAAGGACATGATTATTGGAAAGAAGCAGTCTTTCTCCAGTTCTTTTGTCTCGAACTATAGCCCCTAAGGTGCCTGCTGAAATTGCATAATGGCCTATGCTGCACCCTGGTCTAACTGGTCTATATCTTTGGGTATTAACTAGAAGCTTCATTTCCCCTATTTCAATAACATCAGTTTTTGTCTCTTCAATTTTGTCAGGTATAACCTGGTGAGACCTTAAATCCCCTTTTCTTACTTTTTTCTTTACAAACACAACCACCGATTCCTCAGCTGTTGGTTCTCCACTCTTTTCTTTATATCCAATGCCCACTCCAACAACATTATCCATATCTAAAAGCTTTTTTCTATTCTTTTGTAGAGTCTTAAATATATTCTTCATTTGTCGACACCCCCAATACATAATATGAATTAGGAGTATAACTGCTACATTATCTAGTTAAAGTGCCCAAAATAAAAACCTTCCCGAAACTCTTGTAGAAAGCAGGAAGGCTTTAATCAATTCAATAATCTCACTTGTTTAATATTAGCAGAAAAATTATCAGAAGCAGACTAAAGTCTTTTATTGGACTCTGTAGAAGTATAAATAAAATAATGAGTAATAATACGTCTTCATCAATAAAAGCTAGTGGACCCGGAAGTTTTGCAGGTAGTGAAGAAAAAGTCTCATTTTGCCAGATTTCCAAGCCTTTAGAATATTCCTCAGAATGGTCAATGTATTTATCCTCACTATGTTCAATAACTTTTTCTTCATCAAGATTAGTCTCCACGTTTTGCTCAACTATTTCCTGCTCCAGTTCACCTTCTTTGACTTTTTTATCTTTAGAGGTTTTTGGAGCAGCATTTTTTCTGCTATTGGTCTCATATTCAGTATTATTAAATCTAAAGTTTCTTCGCAAAAAAAGTCCCCCTTTCTTTATGTCATCCTTTTTAACTCCCTAATAAAGAATGACATATTTAATGTTTTCATGGAATCATCTAATATGCGCTGTCTATTTTCTGATAAGTATGGTTTAATTGCCAATAATAGATTAATAGCCGGGTCTACATGTTTCATACTAGAGCTCACACTCTCAATTTCTTGTGACTTTTGACTTAGAAGCCCACCTATCATATTTTTAATACTTTCTCCCTTTTCAGGGTTACCCATCATA
Organism: Desulfitibacter alkalitolerans DSM 16504; assembly: GCF_000620305.1. Taxonomy (NCBI): domain Bacteria; kingdom Bacillati; phylum Bacillota; class Clostridia; order Neomoorellales; family Desulfitibacteraceae; genus Desulfitibacter; species Desulfitibacter alkalitolerans. Next base: position 187,460 of record NZ_JHVU01000021.1, read on the forward strand.
AATGCTAATCGATTAATGTTTTCCATAAGATCATTACTATCTAACATTGAAAGTAATTGATTTATATCTAATTTGTTGTTGTTTCCCACCATTTTCCCTCCTATATATTTAATAAAGGTGCTGCACAGCTGCCTAAATTAGCAGCCATGCAGCAGCTTGGTAATGTATTTACTCTTCAGAACTAGCTTCAAACCCTCCAAAAAGGTTTGGCATCATAAATAACAGTAACAAGATAATAATCAACAGCTCATCTTCGATTATCCCTATAGGACCCTGCCCCATGAACAAAAATAGGATAATAATGATGATTAACCAGCTATTGTCCTTGCACTTTGGCGGACGATGACTCATTTAGAATACCTCCTTTAATTTTGTTAACTTCACTTTTATAGTATGATTGCTGATAAAAAAGTGTTACCCATATTTGCAAGCTGCTATTATAAAACTTTACATCATTTAGTAACAACCTTTATTTAATTCCATAAAATGTTATTAAAAAGGGAGTGATTTTTTATGGAACATGAAAAAAGAGAGTTGTCGGATCAATTACATGGGACCATAAATATTCCTCACATAAGAGAACCATATCCACCTATTAAAGTTATGGAACCCAATCCACAGTATGCCAATATTCTTCTAGATAGCTACGCAGGCACAGTAAGTGAAATGACGGCAATTAGTATGTATCTCTATCATCACTATGATTCAGAGGATGCCCTACCAGAATTTGCTGATGTAGTTGAAGGAGTTGCCATTGTAGAAATGTTTCATTTGGAGATATTGGCTAAGCTGATTATCCTTCTAGGAGGAGACCCTAGATATTTAGGGTCCAATGGGGCGTGGTGGTCAGGCAGGTATGTTAATTATCTCACCGGTGAGCCATGTTTGCAGATTCATGCAGATATACAAGCAGAAAACGCAGCAATAAAGCAGTATCGACAGCAGATAATTGCCATTGATGATCCCCATGTGCAAAATATGCTGCAGCGTATAATTAAGGACGAGCAGCTTCATTTATCATTATTCAAAAAACTCCTGGATAAATATTGTCCCAGATCTTCTTGTCATCCTTAAACCAGATGCTACAAGGCCAATTTGCATAGCCAAACGTAATTATCATTTCTAATAGGGGAATCGAAAACCGGGGAGGAGACTCTCCCCGGTTTTTACATTTATCCTTTATCCTTTGTGCTCTTCCTTGGTTCCGCAGCTGCCTAGTGAAGTTGTGTGGCAGATATCAGCCTCTGATGAGGGTTGGGGTGTAAAGATCATTCCACCAACCTCGCTGGAGAAGGCCTTCCAAAGAGTGTACATCATGAACAGCATAACAATCATGAATGGGAAAGCCGCCGCAATAGATGCTGTCTGTAAGGCTTTCAGGCCTCCCGCCAGCAGCAGAACTGCTGCAACAGCACCTTTTGCCACTCCCCAGACAACCCTCAATGAAGATTCAGGGTCAGGATCTCCACCAGAGGTTAAAGCAGCACTTACATAGGTAGCTGAGTCAGCTGAAGTTATGAAGAATGTAGCAATCATTAATGTTGCCAGGAAGGACATTAGACCCACCATTGGGAAATGGCCAAGGGTCACAAAGAAGGCTGAGGATACGCTGGCAAATACTGCTTCTGTAATTCCTCCAACTCCAAATAGGTCAATCCAGAGGGCAGAGCCACCAAATGAGCTCAGCCAGATAAAGCTAAAGAGAACAGGTGCAAATAAGGAACCAATTACAACTTCTCTCACCGTACGTCCACGAGAAATACGGGCAATAAATGCACCACAGAAGGGACCCCAAGCAATCCACCATGCCCAGTAAAATACTGTCCAGGCACCTATCCAGTCGTAACCTGTATGCTCGGCCATTACCCTATAGGGATCGGCATATAAACTCATCCAGGGAAGATTTTGAAGGTAATAACCCATTGTAGTAACAAGGGTGTTTAGGATAAATTTAAATGGCCCAAAGAAAACGAAAAACGCTATAAAAATAAGGGCCAAGGTCATATTTACATAGCTTAAATATTTAATCCCCCTGTTAATACCTGTAACCACAGATACTGTAAAGAGTACTGTAATAACTGCTATAATCCCTAAAGTCATTGGTATTGTATCTGGAGTTCCATAATTCATGGACAAGCCTGTAGTAATCTGCATTGCACCAAGTCCAAGAGAAGTGGCAACACCAAAAATAGTGGCAAATACTGATAAAATGTCAATGGCTTTACCTAGAGCACCCCTGGTTCCCTTTTCCCCAAGAATAGGCGCAAAGGTGGAACTGACCAGAAAGGGCATTCCCTTTCTAAATGAAAAATACGCAAGGGCCATACCAACTAGAGCATATACTCCCCATGGATGCAGCCCCCAGTGGTAGAAGGTATACCTCATTGCTTCTTCTGCTGCTGCTGCAGTTCCAGGCTCAGCAAAGGGAGGTCCTCCAAAGTGATACATTGGTTCAGCTATACTCCAAAATACCAAACCAATTCCCATACTGGCACTAAAGAGCATGAAAAACCATGTTATGGTTGAATATTCTGGCTTTTCATCATCCTTGCCCAGCTTGATCTTACCAAACTTGCTGAAGGCCACTACTATACAAAATAGTAAAAATAAGGTCATTGCAAGCAGATAAGACCAGCCAAAATTACCTGTAAGAAATGCTAAAACGCTGCTAAACACGCCGCCAGCCTGCTCTGGCATCAATACTGTCCAGATAACAAAGATGCCGGCTATGATAGCAGAAATCCAGAAAATATGGTTGTCAACTCTTTTAAAAATACTCACACAATACACCTCCAAACAGTTTTTATATTTCCCTTTTACTGTTAACACCTACCACAACAGAAAATCTTCAAAGTATTGGCATAATTCACCTCCCTGTTTTAAGCGCTTAAGACCAGTGTTGACGGCATTTTACCCTTTGACTAAATATTTAAAAAATTAGTTGTCCAATTATTTTTTCTTGCATGAATTTTCAATATATTATACTTATAATAATATATTTGTATTTTATTAATTCAAAAAACCCATTCATAATGTTTTTCTTGTGAAATATTATTATTTAATAGTTGAAAAACCCTGAGTATTTCATTAAAACTATTTTTCAGACCTTCGTTCAATTAAATTTGACTCAAACAAATACTTTAATTATCTTGAAGGTCTGAATTGGTGTTTATTTATTTACAAAAAGCTTCTGGCCATAACTATTTGGCCAGGCGGATTTACAATGAACTCCTTATCCCAATTACCAGAAACAAGCTTTTCTAACAGTCTAAGTGATCCATCCCGTTCTTCAAAAGCAACACCTAGAAAATCAGCAACCTCTTTAGCATAATCAATATATCTGGCAGGTGCCTCTACTGTATGAACATATACCACCCGCTTGTAGTTTGCATATTCCATGTCTATAATCCATTTAGCTGTACTTTCATCATATTTCTCTATATATTCTTTATAACTGTCCAAAGGTCCTGCTTTCTGGTCTATCCAACCTTTACTTAAATAGTAAGTGGCTGGAAAGTCTGCAAATTCTTTATCATAGATAGATCTGGACCCTAGCAAAATACTTATGCAGTCATGGACCTTGGGAATAACTAAAGTGTGTTCATGGGATCCCAAATTGGCAGCTCCATTAGAGCAAAGTCCATATCCAAAAAGAATAGTATTATACCCTTTAGCCTCCTTGACTGTGTTTTTTAGTTTTTCTCTTAGAGCATCAGGGACTCTATGCAATGCATATTCTACCATCAAGGTGTCAATGTTATCCTTATTAACCGCCTTAATCTCATCCTCCAAAGTTTTGCACGCAACTATTAACCATTTGCTTTTATCTTGATTGTCCATTATCTTCCTCCCAATTAGGTCTTCCAATGGCTGTTACCACCATTCTGGTTTCAACATACACCTCGTCTGCCCAGTTAGCTGCAATTTTTCCGTAGACATCTTTCCTTTCGGAAAAGATCTCTATTTCACCTGCTCCTGCTTTCTTAGCATTAATCTCTGCATGTTTTAACGCTTCCTCCATTCCATAGCTGCATGCATCGTCTAGGTCAATAAAGCCTTTTCTTTCCCATGGCAGGTGTACTATATATCCACCTTCACCACCAGGCTTTATTAGACAGCGAATAGTTTCAATAACTTTCCCTGTGGCTGCACCTACTGCATTTGCAACTTCGGCATTGTCAGGAATTATGAGTGGACAATTTAACATTTTAGACACCTCTGGCAGGTAGGAGTTTACTGGTGCCCCTATGGCTACAACAGGTATGGGAATGGCAACCTGACAGGTAAATACATTTTTCCCCTGCCCCAGGATCTTATCTAAAAATATATTTGAACCCTTAGTATCATCAAGGGGTTTATATCCTTCTGTTTTTACTAATGTTTGTAATATAGTCATGGCAAGTTTTTTGATGATAGCCTTCATAAAGTCCTGTGCCATTTCATCCACATCGGAATTAATTTGATTGGCAAGAATCTCAACCCCTAGTCTGGCTGCTTCAGTGTCCCACTGATTAAAATGTCCGAGGACATGAAGAATATCTGTAGGAGTTAATGAAATACGAGCAATAATTCCCATGTTCTCTAGATTATGAACAGGCAGAAAGTTGGGATCCTTTTCCATTAACCTGGAGAGGTAATGGAGGCTGTGAGGCCCTCTCTTTAATATATCAAGGAGCTGGTTCTCAGCAGCATTAAGCTTAACATTTTTATCAGGATCTCTTAAAAAAATGAAGCAGTCCGTTTTTTGGTTATATAATAATTCTCTTCTGTCATTTAATACCATGGATAATTCCTGTTTTAAATATGGATAGTTTTCTGCTGCATAGCTTAAAGGCCAGACCCTTCTGGGACCAATTATTATCTTCCTATCCTTTGCCTTTAATTGAATATAGCTATCCCCACCAAGGCCAAAGGTGTTTATGTCAGCTGCCAAAACCCTGGTTAGCCATCCTCCAACTGTTGCCCCTTCTGAGTTTAACTTGGGTGAGCCTTTTTCCAGCAGGGCAATATCTGTAGTGGTCCCTCCCATGTCAAAAACTATTGCATCTTCAATATTGGTCAAAAACGTCGCACCTACAATACTTGCTGCAGGCCCCGAAAGAATAGTTTCAATAGGTTTTTCAATTGCTACCGTTTCACTCATCAAGCTGCCGTCCCCTTTAACAATCATTAGGGGGGCCTTTATGCCTTGATTCTGCAGTACTAGCTTTATGGATTCAATAAGCTCAGTAATTATAGGTATTAGTCTGGCATTTAGAGCTGCTGTAACTGTTCTTTCGTGAAAACCTAGTGTGGTTGTGAGTTGATGAGCACACACTAGCGGCAGCTCACTATATTCACGTACTAATTTAGCTACTTCTAATTCGTGCTCAGGATTTCTAATGCTTAAATATCCTGATATGGCTATAGCTTCCACCTTCATGGCCATTGCTTTGATGGCATTGATTGTCTTTTCATAATCCAGGGGTTCTAATTCTTTTCCATTAATATTGTGTCCGCCCGGCACAACAACAAAATGGGATACTGGCAAATCACCTATGGGCTCATGACCAATTAAGATAATGCCAACCCTGCCTCCACGTCCTTCTACTATTGCATTAGTTGCTAGAGTAGTAGAAAGGGCTACCATTTTTATTTCTTCCTTTTCAAAGGTAAGCCTTTCTATACATTTAGCTATACCTATTGTGAGGTTTTCTCTTGTTGTTCGAGCTTTTGCTTTATTTACGACTTTTTGCATTAAGAAATCTACAATAACTCCATCTGTATAAGTTCCACCTGTATCAATTCCTAAAGCTACGGCCAATATCATCCACTCCCTTTAAACTATAATCAAGAAGCAGTAGTTTTCAAGAGAGCAAGGGGCAAGAGGCAAGGAATGGAAGCAATTGACTTTGTCAATTGCCCACAATTCCTGCATCTTGCTTCCTGCTTCATTATCATCTCTTAATTAAGCATTTAGCTTTGATTCTGCCCTTTCAACTACCGCCCTAATTTTCTTTTGAACATCCTTTGGCAGTGGCTCTGGCTCGTAATTCTCAATTATATC
>NZ_JHVU01000024.1 GCF_000620305.1 Desulfitibacter alkalitolerans DSM 16504
GAAGAATTGATTGATATCATAGCATGATAGGAATAAAATATGGTTAGGATGTTACTACAAGGAGCTGATACCATGCAGATTAAACCGTCCGCAAGTATAAGGCAAAATTACAATGAAATTGCGGCTTTATGCAAGTCTACCGGAGAACCTGTTTTTCTTACCAAAAACGGGGATGGAGATCTTGTCGTCATGGATATAGAGGCGTTTATCCGCCGTGAAAAAATGCTGAAGCTGCGCGAAGAACTGCTGGCTGTTGAGGAAGACCGTCTGGCAGGGCGTGCAGGAGTTACGCCGGATGAACTGGACAAATACCTGGACAGTATTATTGACGAGATGGAACATGGAAAATGAGCATTTTCCATTTCTGGAGGCAGAATTTATCCCACCAAATGAAATATCACAAGATTTTCGTAGAGAAAAGGCATTTGTTTTTGTATCAGATCAAAGACCAGATGGTGTATGTTGATTATATAGTTGATTGCAGACAGGATTATGGATGGCTGGCGCGGTAGTTGTACCAGATGCAGACATTCAATAATTAAATTCACCAGCTAAAACCGCAACAGGAGAGACATCAAAGCCTCTCCTGTTTTTTTGTTTTAAAAAATCCTTTAATCCTAAAACGCTTTTATGTCTTCATTATAAAAGTTTATCTAAGGTTCCACAATACCAACTGTCATTTACTGGATAATACATTTGGTCTATTATTCATTTAATCCTTCAATATACTTTTCAAAAATCAGAATAGCCCATCCATAAACTAATATTATAGCACCTGCAAGTTTTAAGGGTTCGATATTAGTAAATTGACTGATTTTTGAAGCTATAAGCATTGCAATGCCTATAACAAGGATATCTGTAATTCTTTTTTTATTATGTTTTGAAGTACTTGCAACTCGAACCCAATAAGCTAAAGCTACTACCAAAACTATTATTGCAATTATAGAGTAATATGGTGTTGTTGACATTGTTTAGGTCCCCTTTTAAAAGCAAATTTTAGTATAATTTATTTATGCTGATTCGTTCCACATAAATATGTCTTCTTTGGCCATCAAATTCTCTAGAAGTAAAATCACTCATTGCAACTCCCCCTAGTGTACTAGCATTTGCTTCCCCTTTAAACCTTAAAGCATAGCTATTATTAGCTTGCAAGTAAAATGTTTTTGATTGATATTATTAGATATAGTATTTTTTTAGATTGAGATAAATCTGAAAAGGGAAAATGCACTACCAAAATATCTCTCTTTACAAATTCATCTATAAATCCAGTTGTTACGTCAAGGGAATTACAGTCGGCAGTGAATTCAAATCCATTTGCTATAAATGTTTATTGTTGTTTATCTATGCGAATTAAATCTTTCATTTCCCGATGAGTAAGGACTAAACTAAACCATTCTTCCATACACTCTTCTGATTCTATATAAGCATCTAGAGTTATTTCATGGATTATTGTAAAAACATGATAACTATTCTTACCAATTACATCATTTTTAATAAATTCTTTAGTATAATCTAAACCATAATCTAAATTCAATACTTCTAACAAATCTTCAAATTCCTCATGTGTCCAAGCTCTAACTGTAAACATTACAACCCTTATGTCATCACATATGATACAGTAAACAACTGTATCTTTTTTCTCCTCCGCTATTTCGTACACATCTTTCCATAAGACTGGTATATCTATAAAAAAATTATAAGCTGAATTATAATATGTTGTTGCTATTTCTATAGGGTTGCCTGTTTGGCTGTAATCTCTATCATCCACGGCATTATTTAAAATACCATAAGCTTCTTGTGTAGCTGCTTTAGGTTCTTTATTATAGCAATAGCAAATCTCTTTATCTGCACGCATATCTTCTGCTTGAGCATCATCTGCTTGATCCACTAATGGATGATGGAAACAACCAGAACAAAAACATATCACCATAAATATAATAAAAACTATTCTAATATCAATACACCCCTATCTCAATTTTTTAAATAATCTCTTAGCTTTTGTTAATTCTGTGAGAATTAGGAAAAATAATGATTTTTTAATCATGAATTTTATAACAGTAGAGGCTGTGGAAATGTGGGCAACAGTTTATCTTTGTCCAAAATAAATATGTCTGGTGTTGTTGCTTCGTGTTTTTACGAGTTATCCTATCTCATAGTTTAAACCTCCAGTTTGTATGGCGTTTTGCGTCTACTAGCAAACATTAATCATAACTGGAGGTTATTTATTATCAAAGAAAATTTTTATTCATTACAGGAATGCTTAGTGGAAATAACACTATTTATTAAATACTAACTAAATTATACCACTAAGTCCTGGCGGGTAAACTGCTACTGTAATATGTTGTAGGAAGATAAACGTTATGTATTTGACGGATTCCCACATCGCTTCTTGGTTCAGTATATTTACCATCTTTTTCAGGTTGCATCATGTATCCATCAAATGAACCGTATTTATCCAATGAAACACTAGTACTTGCCAATCCGGCACCTGAAATGAACAAAACCATCAAAATAAAAATAATTAAAGTAATTTTTTTCACAATAATCCTCCTCGTATAATTAGTTTAAACCTTAAATTAATCGTTTTTTCCAGTTACAACTCAAGTGAATGTTTAACTCAGAGAATTTCCAGTTTCTTATCACTTGAATGTTTTATTAATAACAACATCAACATCGATTTTGTTAACAGCAGCCGGAGCTGTGGGTATGTGGGCAACGCTTGCGTTGTCCAAGCGATTGTGGACCCTGTGAGCAGGTGCGAAGCAGCTGTCCACAAGTCCACATGAGCGGCATATACACAGTTCCCATGGCCCCTTAATTTAGGGTGTTATCTCTGACCTGCCTATGGGATAATAGGGCTGACAAGCTTTTCTCAGGGTATTTCTTTTCCTCCTTGCAGACCTATTGGTACTGCGGTAAAGAGCCTGCTACCCATGGCCCATCATCGATTTTCTAACCGCTGGTTGCACACCTTTTCTTGAAGGGGAGTAGCACCCATGTTGTCTTCATTTAAAGGATAGTGCTGATGACGAGGATGCTGTAGGTGGTTCCCATGGGCACCCAGGTCTGAGTTAGCTTGATTATTAAACTATAGCTAGGAGGTGATATTTATGTCCCAAATGCTAGTTGGTATAGACGTAAGCCTACGTTCTCATCATGTACAACTCATGGATGAAAAAGGTAGAGATCTGGCTTCTTTTTCTGTCTCTAACGATCTCCCCGGGGCCGATACCCTGATTAAGAGGACGATTAAGGCAGCTAATAAGTCTAATAGTCAATCTCTCCGTATTGGTATGGAGGCTACTTCTAATCTAGGTTGGCATCTTGCTCACTATTTACAGGACCAGTTCCAAGCCTACAAGCCTAATCTTAATACTCAGATTTACGTCTTAAATGCAAGAAAGATAGCTCGTTTTAAGAAGGGGTATGATACTCTTCCTAAAACCGATCGTATCGATGCCTGGGTTATTGCAGACCACTTGCGCTTTGGCCGACTGCCTCATGAAATGAAAGATACTATCCAATTTGAAGCCTTGCAGCGGCTTACTAGAACCAGATTTCACCTTATGAAGTCTGTTGCTCGTGATAAGACTTACTTTTTAAACCAAGTGTTTTTAAAGTTCAGTGGTTTGCGTCAGGATAACCCTTTTTCTAGTACTTTTGGCACAACTAGTTTAGCCGTTATTCAAGAACTAGAGCCTGAGCAAATTGCTGCTATGTCTATTGAGGAGCTTATTGATTTCCTAAAGGTTAAGGGCAAAAACCGCTTTAATGATCCTGAAGAAATTGCTAAATATCTTAAAAAATTAGCTCGTTCTTCTTATCGTCTTAATAAAGCTATGGCTGATCCGGTTAATATTTCTTTGGCTTGCATGCTTAGTGTTATTAATCATATGGAATCTGAGATTAAGAAATTAGATAAGGAAATCGCTAAGATCATGAAAGCTATTACTCAAACACTAACTTCTGTTAAAGGCATTGGTGATGTTTTGGCTGCTGGTATTATTGCTGAAATAGGTGATATTAATCGCTTTGATAATCACAATGCCCTAGCCAAGTATGCCGGCCTGGTCTGGAACAAACATCAGTCTGGTGAGTTTGAGGCTGATGATACTAAAAGAATGCATACCGGTAATAAATACCTTCGATACTACTTAGTTCAGGCTGCTGACTGTGTTAGAAAACATAATTCAGAGTACAAATCTTTTTATCAAAAGAAATACAATGAAGTACCTAAGCATAACCATAAAAGAGCCCTCGTCCTTACCACAAGAAAACTGGTACGGTTGGTGTATATGCTACTGAGCACCAACAAATTGTACACACCACAGGAGAGGAGATGATATTTCCTATTGTGATGTTATATATTCCCATTTCTTCCAACTCACCATAACATGATATTTTACATATATTTACTTTTTATGGTGGGTTTATTTCACTGTGCCCTTTTTTATGGTTATTTTGCTTTTAGCTCTAAACTTTTTCCAATTTTCTTTAATCAACCCCTTGACATATTACCGCTGCGCTTGTTTATTTTTATTCAAATTTATTCAAATTAAGTCTGTTTTTATGGCACTTTCATATACACCACCCTTCTAAATTTAATGTCTTCACCCCTTAGTGTGTTTTTAAGCCAAAAAAGTTCCCTAAAATTAGAAAAAAATTAAAAAAATTTTAAAACAGGACCTGGGTCCTATAATAATATAAAGGAAATAACTTACTTTAAATAGAAATAATAGGGAAAATAGTAGAAACAGGAGGTAATAATGTCTAAACAAATCCTTGACTCCCTTATCAAGCTTCATTATGAAAAAGTCTTTAAAATTCTATATTTGATATTCCAAGATAAAACTATTGCTGAGGATGCTTGCCAGGAAGCTTTTTATCAAGCTTCTAAAAATCTTGATTCTATCAAAGATATCAGTAAGTTTCACTCATGGGTGTTGACAATAGCTACAAGAAAAGCTTTTCAAATGATAAAAAAGAAGGATAATATAGTCCTAACTAATAGGATTGAGGATGAAAAAGACTTTAGTGTTAATGTAGAACAGCAGGCATTAACTAAAGAAATGCAAAGTGAAATTCAACAGCTGATAAAAGAGCTAGATTTTATCTATAGACAGGTGGTAGTATTAAGGTACTACTATGATATGGAGGATAAGGAAATAGCCATGATTTTGGATATACCAATTGGGACAGTTAAAAGCAGGCTACATAGGGCAAAGAGTATTCTAAGAGATAAAATCATGGCAAATACTAAGCAGGTGGTGAGATGAACATGAGACGGCATGATGATTTTTTAGATAAGCTATTGTCTGCGGAGATTAAAAAGATGATTGATAATATTCCTCCTCCTGATTCTGAAAAGGCTTATAACAACATAAAGAAAAGGCTTGATGCTTATTATAGAAGAAAAACCCTCCTTAAGAGGGCTGCTTCAGTTGCAGTATTATTAGTAGTATTTATTAGTGGTATTCTAGTTGGTACAGGCAATGCTTCTACGGCTGATATATGGTTTATTAAATCCTTTAAGTCGCTTTTTGATAATTCCCTTAATATAAAAATAACCACAGATGATAATTCCTTGGATACGGGTCAAAATGTACCCCCTGAAACCAATTTAGGTATGGAAGCAAAACTTGTCTCTTTGGAAGATGCTCTATTAGTTTTAAAACAACCTATATTCATGCCGACGTATATTCCTTTGGAATACTCTTTTCATGGCATCTATATTGATCAGCCAGTTCAAGAAGCAGCCATCATAGAGGTACAGTTTATTAACGGCGAAAATAAGTTAATCAATATAAAACAAATCCCATTAAAGCTGACTACATCTATTGCCTACAATGTTGGTTCTAGTGATGTTAAGACTGTAATGATAAATGGAAGAGAGGCTACTTTAATAAAACTAAGTAATAGGTCACAGTTAATTTGGGATAATTATGCCACACAATTTATATTAACTGCTCCACTAGATGATGATGAGCTGATTAAAATGGCTAACTCCTTAAAACCATCTGACTGATACCAAAAAGAGAGAAAGCAAAAGGTTAAAGCTAATATTACACAGATTTCTAATGAATCTCATCAAAAACAAATCCCCTCATAAACTTGAGCAGGATTTAGCCAAATCTACTCTCACCTTTTTTCATAAATATTTTTAAGATAGCTGATTATGTTCTTAAAAATATTGTTTTTTGGGTAACTAATATAATGCTTATGTAATGAGTGATAGATCAATGTTGATCCATCTGGTGAAATAATTATATTGTCTCCAATAACGTTACGGTTTTCCCTGGATAGATTTTTTCCTCTTATTACATAGGTATCAGTTGCAACATCGTATACACATAAATTAACAGTTCCTTCGGTGGTTCTCCCCCATTCGTTCCAATCAATAGGACTATCTGCAACTGAAGCTGCAACCAAATTGCCTTGTAACCTTGATAAATAAGCAACATTTTCCAATTCCAAAAAAATTAATTTGTTACTAGAATAATCAATTATCCCTATTGTTCCATGGGGAGGGCCAGTATAATCATTGATATAGGTAAATCCACAGTAATTTTCATTATTTCTATAGGGGTCAATAAAGAATTTGTCATCACCAATATATGTCTTCGTTTTACTTTCTTTTGAGATGTTATAAGTAATAATAGAGCTACCCTTATATTTTTCTATATCATCAAAGGCCCCTAGAATTAAATTTTCTTCATCAACCCAACATGCCCTGTAGATATTTTCTTTAAATGTCAATTTTGAAAAGTCTTTAAAATTTAGATCTGTTAAATACCACCATTCTTTGTCCTGAATTAGTACGTTTCCTGTATATGGATGAGCTACAATGCTATGAACTTCAAAATTTATTTGCTCTTCTATCATCTGTTTAGGGAACAAAATTTGCTTGTCAAGTTCATCATTTTTTATTAATACAAGAGCAAGATGATCCACAACAGCAAAATTGTTAGTATTTTTTATATATAGATTTTGAGCATAGTCGTTTACATCTTGGAAAAGCCTATCTATTTTTTTCGTTTTAAGATTATATCGATACATATAAAAATTGTCTTCTTTTGGCAAACGGGCTAAATATAGAAAATTATCATTATCTAAAAAACAGACAGGTGTCCAAAAATTATCTCTATAAAGTCCATCAAGTTCTTCAAACTCTCTTGTTATATAGTTAAAAGATTTATCTACTAATTTAGGGGTTATCCTAGTTTCTAAGACAAACTCTTTAGAAAAATCATATGATTTTCCCAAGTTTACACTAGGCTTGACATCCTCTGGTTCATTAGATAAAAAGTAGCATCCTGATGATAGAAATAAAAGGCAAAATATAATAATCATAAATAGTCTTAACATTTGGGCTACCTCCACATTCCTTCTTATTTATCCTTTCACTCCTTAGTACGTTTTTAAACCAAATTAGTTCCCCAAAATTAGAAAAAAATTTAAAAAAATTCAAAATAGGACCCAAGGCGCAAGAAACTTTTAAAGAAAACTGAAAATCTGGTGGGAAAGAAAAAACCAGCCATTTGTATAACAACTGGTATATCTGAACTCTGTAATTTTCGAAATGTTTGAAAAAATGAGGGTTAAGGTATACTTCCCTCTATTAATGAGAATAAGGTGAAAGACCCAACCGTCCTTTCACCTTATTAAAAACATTTAGTGCGGAAATATATAATTGAGAAACTTATTCACTTTAATGAAAGGGTCAAAGCTTAACTTATGGGCCGACCCTGCACGTAGTTTATATTATTCTGGTAATTCAATAGTTATCCCCAATTTTTCCATCTTCGCATTAAATTCTTCTTTCGTATATTCTTCTAACATTGGCGGGCCGATCTTAAATTCTCCCAATACTGTTTTTCCGTCAGCCGCATAAAGAGGTATGGTATGTCCGTTACTTGCTTGGCTCATTTTCATCATCGCTAAAGCTTCTTCGCGAGTTTTTGGCATTGGCCCATCTAAATCTGTTTTAAGAACATAACCTGTAACTCCATCTTCATCAACTGCTGCGATTAAATCGGGTTCTCCACCATGCAACTCGGAATATAAAGAGGAACCATAAGTTTGCCCAGATTCATTTACTTTATATTCCATCCTATTATCTTTTGCATTAACAATACCTGTTACAAAAGAACCCATAATCAAACTCAATACTAAAACAATGCTTGCCAATAGAATAAACCGTCCTTGTTTTATTAAGGTCATTATTTTCACTCCTTCTCTTTTATGGAACTGTAACCATCCTACTGGAATTTGCCTCATGTTGGGTATAACCATTGCCATTATATGCCCTGCCTTGCCCTTTGGAATAGTAAGATTGTCCTTGGACACCCGTCATCAAAGATGTATAAGCCTGTGCTACCTTATTTGTACCGCTTTCAGCATTATATGCCCATGCTGTAGTTCTTACAATGTTACCACTACCATCATACAAGCGCGAACGCGCACCCATATCGCCAACGGCTGCATGACTAGTAGTATAAATATAATGATGTGCGTATACGTCATTATTGTCAAGTACCAAATAAACATTAGATATTTGCGAATATTTTTTTCCTAATACAGTAAAATCGTTCCATGTGCCACTTCCAACAATAGCACTTGCTAACGCAGAAGATAACCCTGAGGAAAATAAAAATCCGACTATAAATACTGCTGTTAAAATTTTAATTTTTTTTAACATTTTCCCACTCCTTACATTGTTAATTTGGGATAAAGCACTACAAACATTAACCTCCTTTAAAATCTCCCTTCACAAATATCCCATAGGAAGGTTACAAGAATTAAGAACCTACCATTTGTGTAGGGGCCTCCCCTCATAACCAACCTTGCTTTTTTGCTTATAAGGGGTATTAAACACCTTCAGATCATTAATCCTTTGCTAAAAAAGTTGATCTGGAAAGCCTTTAAAATGAAGACAGAGAGCTTTTTAAAGTAATAGTGGTATTAAAAACATTCCCTCTTTAAAATTGTCTTCACACCTTAGTGTCTTTTTAAGCCAAATTAGTTCCCAATTTTAGCAAAAAAAATTAAAAAAATTTTAAAACAGGACCTGGGTCCTATAACCACAGATGATAATTCCTTGGATACGGGTCAAAATGTACCCCCTGAAACCAATTTAGGTATTGTTATAATTAAGAAGAATTGATTGATATCATAGCATGATAGGAATAAAATATGGTTAGGATGTTACTACAAGGAGCTGATACCATGCAGATTAAACCGTCCGCAAGTATAAGGCAAAATTACAATGAAATTGCGGCTTTATGCAAGTCTACCGGAGAACCTGTTTTTCTTACCAAAAACGGGGATGGAGATCTTGTCGTCATGGATATAGAGGCGTTTATCCGCCGTGAAAAAATGCTGAAGCTGCGCGAAGAACTGCTGGCTGTTGAGGAAGACCGTCTGGCAGGGCGTGCAGGAGTTACGCCGGATGAACTGGACAAATACCTGGACAGTATTATTGACGAGATGGAACATGGAAAATGAGCATTTTCCATTTCTGGAGGCAGAATTTATCCCACCAAATGAAATATCACAAGATTTTCGTAGAGAAAAGGCATTTGTTTTTGTATCAGATCAAAGACCAGATGGTGTATGTTGATTATATAGTTGATTGCAGACAGGATTATGGATGGCTGGCGCGGTAGTTGTACCAGATGCAGACATTCAATAATTAAATTCACCAGCTAAAACCGCAACAGGAGAGACATCAAAGCCTCTCCTGTTTTTTTGTTTTAAAAAATCCTTTAATCCTAAAACGCTTTTATGTCTTCATTATAAAAGTTTATCTAAGGTTCCACAATACCAACTGTCATTTACTGGATAATACATTTGGTCTATTATTCATTTAATCCTTCAATATACTTTTCAAAAATCAGAATAGCCCATCCATAAACTAATATTATAGCACCTGCAAGTTTTAAGGGTTCGATATTAGTAAATTGACTGATTTTTGAAGCTATAAGCATTGCAATGCCTATAACAAGGATATCTGTAATTCTTTTTTTATTATGTTTTGAAGTACTTGCAACTCGAACCCAATAAGCTAAAGCTACTACCAAAACTATTATTGCAATTATAGAGTAATATGGTGTTGTTGACATTGTTTAGGTCCCCTTTTAAAAGCAAATTTTAGTATAATTTATTTATGCTGATTCGTTCCACATAAATATGTCTTCTTTGGCCATCAAATTCTCTAGAAGTAAAATCACTCATTGCAACTCCCCCTAGTGTACTAGCATTTGCTTCCCCTTTAAACCTTAAAGCATAGCTATTATTAGCTTGTAAGTAAAATGTTTTTGATTGATTATATTGTTCATAATCAAAATAGCTGTTACTATTTCTAAGCAATGTTTGCTGGTGTAAAGTACCAGTGTCACTATTATAAACTTCAAGGTATGTTGCAAAATCGCCAGCAATATTTCTTCCTTTTAATGTGTAGAGAACATTTAAATCATACATTCCAGATTGTGACGGAGTAAACCAAACCCAACCAGTTCCATTTGCCCAAAAGTTACCACCCAACTCAGCTCTTGAGCCGATTCTTAATGTGTTCATATTATCCCATTGACTTTCACTATAACCAATACCTGATCCTCCATGCCCGTGACTATTACCATGCAACCTCCACCAAGTACCAGAAGTACTCTGTATTACAAATTCGTTGTCAAGCTTTTTTGCTTGTTCAGTTAGATTAGTAAGTTCTTTAAACTGATATTCAAGCTTTTGTTTCTCAGCTATCTGAGAATTAATTTTATATTCTTCTTCCAGATTTTTTAAGTTATCTTCTTTATTTTCAAATGCTGCTAGAAAACTAGATGTGTCCCAAACACTAAAGTTATCATTATTTGTTGCACCTACACTAGAAACAAATACTACTGTTAATAATACTAAAAGACTTATTAATATTTTACAAGTAGATTTCATAATATACTTTCCTCCTGTCCTTATTTTTTTCAAATTAAAATCTCTATAACATTAAATTGCTACATATTAGTTTTACACCCTCATAAACACCACCTCCCTCCAAAGATAATCTACCCTCATGCAACAGATACAGCTTAAAGATAGCCTATATTTACTGCAATATGCTATGGACAAAAGCTTCTGGGTGGGGAGCCTCTTTTTGCCCATTAACACCTCAATGCAATTGTGTTAAGCTGCCTACTGCACATAAACTGAACTAGTTATATCACTCTTATCATCATCAACAATGCTGCCACTCACAGCCTTATGATATGTCGCCAGCCTATAATATCTCCCCCTTCTACTTGAACCTGCCTACTACCAATAAAAACCACCTTTCTTAAAATTGTCTTCACCCCTTAGTGTGTTTTTAAGCCAAAAAAGTTCCCTAAAATTAAAAAAAAATTAAAAAAGTTTTCAAAATAGGACCTAGGTCCTATAATAATATAAAGGAAATAAATTACTTTAAATAGAAATAATAGAGAAAATAGTAAAAACAGAGTAAGAATAATGCGAAGAAAAACCCTCCTAAGAGGGCTGCTTCAGCTGCAGTATTATTAATTGTATTTATTAGTGGTATTCTAGTTGGTACAGGCAATGCTTCTACGGCTGATATATGGTTTATTAAATCCTTTAAGTCGCTTTTTGATAATTCCCTTAATATAAAAATAACCACAGATGATAATTCCTTTGGATACGGGTCAAAATGTACCCCCTGAAACCAATTTAGGTATTGTTATAATTAAGAAGAATTGATTGATATCATAGCATGATAGGAATAAAATATGGTTAGGATGTTACTACAAGGAGCTGATACCATGCAGATTAAACCGTCCGCAAGCATAAGGCAAAATTACAATGAAATTGCGGCTTTATGCAAGTCTACCGGAGAACCTGTTTTTCTTACCAAAAACGGAGAAGGAGATCTTGTCGTCATGGATATAGAGGCGTTTATCCACCGTAAAAAATGTTGAAGCTGCGCGAAAAACTGGCTGTTGAGAAAGACCGTCTGGCAGGGCGTGCAGGAGTTACGCCGGATGAACTGGACAAATACCTGGACAGTATTATTGACGAGGTGGAACATGGAAAATAAGCGTTTTCCATTTCTGGAGGCAGAATTTATCCCACCAAATGAAATATCACAAGATGTTAGTAGAGAAATGGTATTTGATTTTGTATCAGATCAAAGACCAGACGGTGTACGTTGATTATATCGTTGATTGCAAACAGGATTATGGGTGGGTGGTGCGGTAGATACTCTAGTTGCACAGGATGGCAGCCTTGGACTGCACAATCCAATTTTCGCAGTTCAGCTGCTGCAGCAATCCTATAGTCAGCTCACTGGAGAAGATGTACCAGATGCAGACATTCAATAATTAAATTCACCAGCTAAAACCGCAACAGGAGAGACATCAAGGCCTCTCCTGTTTTTTTGGTTTTAAAAAAATCCTTTAATCCTAAAACGCTTTTATGTCTTCATTAACACCTAATTCGCCTTATATAGAGAATACGACTCTATAATTTTTTTATTCATCTATGCATATTAAATATTTGCTGGGAGTCGGTCTTGCTAATATATAAAAAATCATAAACCTCTCTTTTTTACAGTTTCCTTTGTAAATAAATGCATAATAATAAGTTTTGGAAAGCATCCTGCTTAGTAGATTACATTTTCACATTTCCACCGATTACCTTCCAACTGTCATGAATCTTTTCCATATATAGGTGAGCTGTTTTAATATGAATTAAAGCATTGTTTTGGTTGTCAAATACTCTTATCTTTATAAGAACAATTTCATAATCTCTATCATAATATTTGACCTTATTAATTAGTTTTGAGGATTGACCTATTGTGATTTTATCAGGATCAAACTTAACAAATTCATTAAATTCTTTCCAGTTTAATTCTTTATAAATGTTCTTAAACTTTGAATGCTCCTTCCATTCATTCCACTCTTCTCTAGTTAAAATATATTCACTATTTTCCTTTCCACTTTTTGCCTCTTCTACGATAGCATTAGCGATAACATAAGGCTCATTGTATAACACCGAAACATACCACATCCAACTTCCTATTAAAAATACAATTATTAAAGGTATAAAATAAAATACAATTTTTCGATTTTTCATTAGACCTCCTATTTGTATCTAGTGCTTAAATAGTCCACATACCCTCAATAAATAGTAAAACCATATAACTTTTTCACCCTACTATTACTTAATCTAAACTCAAACCCTCATAAGCACCACCTCCCCCAACCTAGTCTCTCCTTTACTTCAGGCTGGGTTAGGTTTAAAATTAACTTAAACCTAATCTTTGCCTTTGGTAAAGGAGGGTATACTCCCGGGCAAAGGGAGCTTTCCAGGTTGCCACTATTTGCCCGGGAAAATTAAAAATTTTATTAGAACATTACTCTACATAAACAGATAATGTCGCATCACTCTTATCATCATCAACAATATTGCCACTCACAGCCTTATGATATATCGCCAGCCTAAAATATCTCCCCCTTCTATTTGAACCTGCCTTCTCCCAATAAACCCACCTTTCTTAAAATTGTCTTCACCCCTTAGTGTGTTTTTAAGCCAAAAAAGTTCCCAAAAATTAAAAAAAATTTAAGAAACTTAAAAAATAGGACCTAGGTCCTATAGAAAAAACCCTCTATCGAAAAGATTGAGGGTTAGGGCAGTCCTTAATTATTAACTCGTAAATATCCTTCCTTCTGTCATTTAACAGGGTAACTGTTCCAGATTTACGGTGACGTTTAAGGATTTCCAGGTCCAGGTCACCAACTACAACCATCTCAATATTAGGACTGCACTCACCTACTATGCCGTCCCGTGGAAAAGCAAAGTCAGAAGGGGTGAAGATGGCAGATTGTGCATATTGGATATCCATATTTTCCACCTGGGTCAGGTTGCCTACTGTTCCTGCAATTACCGTATAAATCTGATTTTCAACAGCCCTGGCCTGAGCACAATATCTTACACGTAAATAGCCCTGACGTTCATCTGTACAGAAGGGAACAAAAATAATGTTAGCACCCTTTTCTGTTACTATTCTTGAAAGCTCAGGAAATTCTATGTCATAGCAAATAAGAATGGAAATCTTACCACAATCTGTGTCAAAGATTTTTATCTCATTTCCACCAGATATTCCCCACCATTTTCTTTCATCTGGGGTTATGTGGATTTTGTATTGCCTATCAATGGTTCCATCCCTTCTAAACAAATAGGCAATGTTATATATTTTCCCATCCTCTTCAACAAAATGGGAACCTCCTATAATATTAACGTTGTATTTTAAAGCTAAATCAGTAAACAAGGCTATATACTGTTCAGTAAACTGTGTAAGTCTGCGCACAGATAGGCTTGGTGTCTTTTCTTCAACAAATGATAAAAGCTGAACTGTAAAAATCTCTGGAAAAACAACAAAGTCACTGTGATAATTAGAGCCTACATCAACAAAATATTCACACTGGTTGGCAAACTCGTTAAAGGAAGAAATGCTCTTCATCATATACTGAATAACACATACCCTTACTGGGAACGCTGTCTTGAAATGCTTTTTAGACTGGGGACGATACTCAACATTGAACCATTCCATGAGAATGGCATTATTTAGTGACTGTTTATCATCAGGCAAAAAATTGGTGTTTACTCTTTTAACAACAAAGTCATTTTTTAACTGAAAACCTAGAATAGGATCAAAGATATTATGGTTTTTGACCTCCTCTACATACTCTTTAGGAGTCATTTTATCTGCATGTAAATGGTAATTTGGAATCCTGCCTGCGATAATAATGCTCTTCAGGTTTTTCTTTTGGGCTAATTCCTTTCTAGCATCATATAGTCTTTTGCCAAGCTTCATATTACGAAAATCTGGGTGAACCATTACTTCCACACCATACAGGTTTGAGCCCTCTGGATCATGATTTGTAAGGTATCCCTTATGAGTTATCTCATCAAAGGTATGCTGGTCGTCATATTCATCAAAATTAATAATTAAACTAGAGCATGAACCAACAATTTTTCCTTCATATTCTATGCAGAACTGCCCCTCTGGAAATACCTTTAAATGGCTTTCAAGATGTTTTCTAGTCCAGTTCTCCATATTTGGAAAACACAAATTCCCCAGTTCAATTATCTGGTCAATATCATCTGCTTTTATATTTCTCAATACTATCTTTTTTTCAAATTTAGTCAGGTCAATGTTTGCCACGGATATAAACCCCTTTTAGAATGTATTTATTATACAATAACAAAGATACCCTTAATTCCCTTTGAAAGGATTTTTCCATTCCATTAAAACAGCATAGTTGCAGGATTCCTGGTCTTCAAGGTAGTTTTCCACAACTGTCAGGGGTATTCTGCCACATCTTAACAGGAAGGTGATAACAGGGTCTTTTATATCTCCCTGCACCACAGATGCAATATACTCCTCTGCTGTCATCATGGAAGCCTTTTTATGATAACCAGGCATTCTTCCTCCGCCCAGCAGCCTGTCTAAGCCTTTAAAAACAACAACTTCATACATGGTCTGCATCAGCCATTTTCCAAGGCCAAGCTTTCTATATGCGGGTTTAATACAGATATCTACCACATAAAGTGAATTTCCCTGAGGATCATGATTTCTTATATACCCATTATCAGTAATTTCACTCCAGGTGTGGGTGGGGTGGTTTGGATCAAAGGACACAATCACCCCAGTCATGGACCCTACCAATTCTCCCTTTATATCTACACACAGGGCACCCTCAGGAAAAAGGTTCACATGGTTTGACAACTGTTCATAATTCCACCATAGTTCTGAAGGAAAGGGAGGTGGGAAGCTTTCCTTCTGTATTGCTATCATTGCTTCAAAGTCTTTTTCCAGGTAATTTCTTATAACTGCTTTAACTGGTTTAGCATTGTGAAAAACGTACAGCTCTTTATGAACTACATGGACCATTTTGTAAAATCCCCCATTGCTATTTTACTAATTTATTAGCTAAAGCGCTAATCAATGAAAGCAGAATTGTGGCAACAATAGCAGCCAAAAACCCATTTATTTGGAAGCCATCAACTACAGATGCTACCATATATAATATAAATCCATTTACTACAAAGGTAAATAAACCCAGGGTCAAAATATTCAACGGCAGGGTTAATAACAGCAATATGGGTCGAATAACAGCGTTGACTATTCCCAGCACCAAAACAGCTATTAAGGCCGCACCGAAACCCTGCAGGGTAATATTTTCAATGATATTTGCAATTAAAAGCAACCCAAGAGCGTTGATTACCCATCTTACCAATAAGCCTGTCATTTTACACTCCCCCTCAAAGTTTTTATTATACTTTCTTGATTCGATGTTGTATAGATTAATCCTTCAATATTTCAAAGAAACTTTCATTTAGTACTACTAGCGCTACCCATGGTAAGCAGCTCTAATTCAAGCAGAAAATAGTAAAAAACCTCAAGTCCTATGATTTAGACCTGAGGCTTTTACTTTGGATATTGATTTGGTGCGTTTCACTCTATATGCTTCTAGTTCCTTCCTCTGTCTCCACAATCAAGAGAACTTTTTCTTCCTTACCTGTTTGTGCATTTATATAAACATAATAGATATCTTCATTCATGGTGCCTTTTATTTCATAGCACAGCTTTTCATCCAGATTGGCCAGGGGTATAAGGGCCAACCTTACCTCTTCAACCTGTAAATCGTGATTTGCTTTTTTCCTTGCTTCTTCCTCAGTTATTTCTGGTTCAGGCAGCTCCCTTTCTGTATGGGATGTATAGAACTTTGCTGCATCATATCCTACTATATTCCCACTTTCTAATGATATGGTTACCTGAAGCATATCAGGATAGATTATAACCCCATCCTGGACCATGGCATAATTAACCAATAGCTCATTTCCTTCTTCCAAAAATCCTATTTGTGTAAACTCACCTAAATCTCTTTGGTCAATAAATTCCTGTGCCTTTTCAAAAGCGGCTTCCCTGTTAATCTGCTCATTAGCTTGTGGTGCTTCTCCATACATCATCCACACCACATGGCCTCCCTGCTGACTTATGCCAACAACTGTTTCCCCTTGTCTCTGCCCCTGGGGCCTTAACCTAACATTATAGGTAGGTATATGACCGGTAGTTTCTTCACTTCTTTCCACATTCAAGTCATAGCCTAGTTCATTCACAAAGTTCAGGGCTATTTTTGACGCTTCCTGGGGACTTACCTCATCACCAGTTAGTCCTCTCGGCTCCATATTTACAACGTGATCAGAAAAAGGCCCATCATATGTTAAGGTTGGAACTTCATCCTGAAGTCTTTGATCCATTTTCCCAAAGCCATCTACAAACAGCCTGGCCTCAGGAGTTAATTTTCCGGTACGCCTTGCCAGATTTGCAAATCTAAACTGCTTCTCCTCGGCTACTGTAGTGGTTAATTCCCTTAGTTCTTGATGCATTGTACGGGTTTCATTGTGCAGCTTCTCTAATGTGTTCATTTCCTCCTGGCTGATTTCCATGTCTTCAGCCAGCTTTTGGGCCAATGAGTAGCAAAAATCTCCTAGTTGTGCCATGTAATGCTGGCTGCGCATCATGGCAGGCATTTCTAAGGGAAGCTGTCCCAGGCTTATTCTAGCCCTTTCTGCTTCATGCCAGGCCGTTGTAAGGGTAATAATATTTTGCCCCTTAGAGTCAGACACCAAAGCCTTACCTAAAAGTACATCTAGATTTTCAGTGCTATCAATCAGGTCAAAAAAGGCAGTTTGGTAACTAGCTTCCAGATTATTGTCCATTGCATAAGCTCTAGCACCAATGCCTGAATACCAGATTAATCCTATGCCAATTAATAATGCAGCAAGGACACCCAGTAGAACATTCTTGTAGTTGGCAAGTATATCTCTATAACCCACGGCAAACCACCTCCACTTCTTTTTTAATTAAAATTTTTTATTTAAAATCCAAAAACATGTCTGCCTATCCTGGATGTGATAGTTCTGGTCCAGATCCACCTGCTTGTTGCAGTGGCAGGATTCCAGAAGAATGTTGCCCCACCTGTTGGATCCCAGCCATTAAGGGCATAACGTGCTGCTCTTACATGGTCAGCAGTGGGATTAACCCTCCAAAAGCTGCCATTTTGGATTGGTTCAAAGGCTAATGGCTGATAGATGACTCCATTTACTGTGGCCGGAAAACGAGGGTCTCTAACCCTGTTGGCAATAACTGCTGCCACAGCAACCTGTCCTTGAAAGGGCTCTCCCCTTGCTTCCGCAGCTACCATTCTGGAAATCATCCATACATCATCGGCCCTGGGCTGCCCAACACCAGGGGCCTGGGTAGGGATAGCCTCTCCCTGAAATACTTGCTGACTAATGGAAAATGCTCCAAAGGCAGCACCAAGTAAAAAGCTACCAAGAAGCAAACCAGCTAAAAACTGTTTCATACATAACCTCCTACTCATATTTTTTTTCCATATTAGATTTCCCCCTTTTCATCTAAATATTCCATAAGCATAAGCTGCGTCATATAAAAAATGAAGGATATATAGGCATTTCGTTGAAATATATAGGAAATACTTACGATAAAACCTGTGTAGGAAAGAGGAGTGGTTGTTCTGGAATTTACCTGGAGCAAGGTCCAAAAACAAAGACTGGTTGAATTAAATGCAGATGAATCTTTGTTGCAATATACATTTCAGGATGCAAAAAAAAGAGACAGGGCTTTTCAAAGCCTTGATAAAGAATTGGTATTAGCAAACAAAAAACACCTTATAGATTTAAGAAACAAAGAGCTTCGTCCTCTATTATGCCAGCTAGAAAGTCAGCTTGTTCAGTGTCTAACCCAGGAAGGCTTTGTACAGGTAGTAACACCTCATTTACTGCCCAGGGATATGCTGGAGAGAATGACCATCACAAGTGAACACCCCCTCTCAAATCAGGTGTTTTGGGTGGACAGAAACAAGTGCCTTCGACCCATGCTTGCACCTAACCTTTATTCTTTATTAAGGGATTTAGAGCGTATCTGGGAAAAGCCAATTAAAATCTTCGAAATCGGTACCTGCTTTCGTAAGGAATCCCAGGGTGCTAATCATTTAAATGAGTTTACAATGCTTAATCTGGTTGAGATGGGAGATCTGGAGGGTAGGCAGAAACAAAGACTTGAGGAGCTTGCACACATGGTCATGGAGTCAGCAGGTGTGACTGATTATGCTCTAGAAGGCTGTGAATCAGAGGTATACAAGGAAACAGTAGATGTAGTTGTAAAGGATCTGGAAATAGGCTCAGGTGCCTATGGTCCCCACGACCTTGACAATAACTGGGGGATATTTGATCCTTGGGTAGGAATTGGTTTTGGCCTGGAAAGACTGGTAACTGTTAAGCGAGATTATAAGAATATACGCAGGTCAGGAAGAAGCATCTCATACCTGGATGGTTCGCGCCTAAATATATAGCAATTAGTGCAGCCAGTAATGCTGCAAGTAATGTCAACTGTTGAAGGGATGGATAGGTAGTGACAAGACTGACTGAAGGAGATCTTAAGGGGTTAGATAACCAGATCAGAGATTACGATAAGAACCTAAAGAAAATTTGTGGGGCTTCCCTTATGGAAATAGCTGCTCTAGCAGGAGATATTACTACAGCCAGCTTTAATGAAGCCATGACGAAACATACAGTTGGGGTTATACCCATTACGTCAGGCCAGGGGATTATAGGAAATTTTTCCCAATCAGTAAAGAGCTTTATTGATTATTTGGGCTTTCACGCCTTTGTCACAAATAGCCATGATGTATCAGGAATAGCAGAAGCCATTGCAAGAAAAGCTTCCCTGATTTTTATGGCTGATGATAATCAGTTTATCGCAGTCAACTTGAATGCAAAAAAAGTAGTGGACAATGGGGAAGCAACAGGAAGGGGATTTGCAGCTGCTTTAAGCTTATTGGCTGGTGGACTAAAAAACCGCCAGGTCCTGGTGGTTGGTGCTGGCAGGGTAGGCACCCATTGTGTAAATTATCTGCTGGCTGAAGGGGCAAGGGTTGCAGTATTTGACATAGATAAAAATAAAATATCTTCCCTGGTTCCAAATATAACCATTGAAGATAACCTTTCAGATGCTGTGTCAAAATATAGATACATCATAGATGCCTCGCCTGAACAAGGCTTCATGACATTAGACAATTTGCACCCAGAGACAAGAATATCAGCTCCTGGAATGCCATTAGGATTGACTGCTGATGCCTTTGCAGCATTTGAAGGCAAGGTCATACATGATCCTTTACAAATAGGAGTAGCTACAATGCTGGCCATGGCTGTTAATAAGAGCTAATTGAAGTCAAGGTATTGGTCTTTTGGATAAGGTATTATTCCCTTTTCTCTTTTAACTCGGAGCCATAATGCTGGGTAAACATTGTGGTGGAATATTTTTCCAGCTTCCAGCTGGGTATTTTACATGCTTTACAGGTGCCAGTCATCCACTTGTTCCTGAGCCATCTTGCAGCACGACTTTTTCTTGAATTTACTACTGTAAAGGTTTGGTTGCAGTGGGTGGTTAACTCTGCATATTTTCCCTTTTCTTTGATGGACCTGATGCCATGAAGCACGCCGGTGCGAGAAGGCCAGAGCTTAATCTTATTTAACAGGCGGAAAAAATCAACTTGTTTTCTGTAATATCTTTTTACTTCCGTCATTTGATTGCCCTCCAGTAGAGTGGTTAATTGAATGGTTATTTAGATGGTTATCTAGAACCTTGGAAATGAATCATTGTATGATGATATTTTATGCTCTTCCATTATATTTCGCAGGATCACAGATCTTTTATCCCAAACATCTTTTTTGCTGGCAGCAGATATTATTAAAGCAGCTGCCCAGGCCTCCCTGTCTGGACAATAATTGGTGATAGCCTCATCAGCTCCAAAAAAGTTCTCAATTAATTGTAAAGGACCAGCCTCTGCCATAATGTGCTCGCCAAGTGTTTCCATTTTTCGTGGAGTTACTGCTATATGTTCAAAGATGACATGTTTTTTTTCTAAAGGGTTTTTAACTTCAGGCAGTCTATCATATACATAAATATCTGCAAGGTGAGCAAGCATGTTAATGCCTGTGGATTGATATACTGTGATAGGCGTTTGGCTGGGCAGTCTAGCATCAATTTCTAATACCTTTAATTGCCCGTTGTTAATAATTACTTCAATGTCCATGATGCCCGTAAGATTCAAAATCCTGGCAAGCTTTGCCGATACTTCATGAAGCATAGATTGAAGCTCGCCTTCCATAATTACAGGGGCTAAAACCCTTTTACAGTCATACCCTGCATCCACCTGTATCTCTGTAATTTGCAGGGTAATATAATTACCCCTATACCCCATTACCTCCAGAGAATAAGATGGACCTTCCAAATACTCTTGAATAACCCATTTTTCACCCTTGCTTTGAATATCTTTAATAAATTCTTTTAAGATAACCTCATCTGTAAACTTCCTTACCCCGTGGCTTCCACTTAGCTCTGAGGGCTTCGCTATTACAGGAACCTTACAATCAGGCCAATACCTTGGTGCTGGTATGTTATTATCCGCAAATAGCTTGTCAGATTTAAGCTTGGAAGATGAAATAATATTTGCTTCTATATCAAAGGCAACTGGAACCTTTTGACTTTCAGCTACACTTTTAATTATTTTTACCGCATCAATGTCTTCCAGGGCCGGAAGCACCAGGTCCTTGCCATGTATAACTTCTGCAAGGCTGCCCTTTTCATCTTTTGTTATATTTATTTCATAAAAATTGCTGCACATACCTGCAGCTGGTGCCTTTGGGTTTTTATCAACCAGGAAAACCTCCCATCCTGCTTTTTGGGCAAGATAGACAGCTTCCACTCCCTGGAGTTTACCGCCAATTATTACTACTTTCATATGACTGCACCAGATTTCTGCCATTTCATGGCTGTTTTGCTTTTTTCACTGTCTACCCAGGCTCTGTATTCAGCTGTTGTAGCTTTTCTAAGGCCCATTGCTTCAATAACAGGTGTAATTCCCTGAACGGTTCTATAACCCTCATTTATGTCTTTGCTGCATTGTGCCACCCCAGCCAGGCCAGCTTCAGGCGGAATAATAGATGTGATAACATTTGCTCCGGCATCCAATCGTTCCTGCAGACCTTCAACTCCATCAATATCAAGGGAAGCAGGTATCAGCTTGTCAGGAAACACGAGTCTCAAAATGGCAATTATTTTAATTTCTTGACCGCGTGGGGCCTGGGGCCGGGATTCCATGATGCTTCCAGATTGTGGAACAAAGCTCATAACTCGCACCTGATTTGCTCCCAGATATCTCATACACTCCATGGAATGGGCAATATCCCCAGGAGTTTCTCCCACACCTGTTAAAATGCCCTCTTCTATTAGCAGCCCTGCAGCATTTGCCTTTAATTTGCTCTGGAATCTTTCTTCATAGCTTTGTTCAAGGCGTAATATATTAAATAACTTTTCATTATGTGTTTCCTGATAACATGCGTACCAATCAGCACCAAAAGCCTGAAATTTTGTGAGATTTTCTTCTGAAACTAGACCAGGTGAAATCATAACTGGCAGCTTGGTCTGGGACTTAATATCGGCAATTAACTCAAAGAGTGGTTTAAAGCCACTGCTATTCATATAATATTTGGGGTCCTCCCCCATGGTTAAGTCAATTAAATGTACCCCTGATTCTGTTAGGCCCATTACTGTATCCATTATTTCCCTATTTGATTTTCTATATCTTTTACTACCTTCATTGGACTTCCTGTAATAGCAAAAAGCACAATCATTACGACACCAGGTAGAAAAATAAACAAATCCATATAGAAAAATCTTATTGCCAAAATGTCTATTGCGTAATTCACGTGCTTTCTCATAAATCCTTTGAAGCTCGTCTTCTTTTTCTATGCCCAGGAGATATATTATTTCATTTTTTGATAAAAACCTGTTATTTTCCGCCTTGTCCAGTATTTGTTCCAGGCTTATTGCTGGATCAATCCTATCCACTTAGGCCACCTCTTTTAGATAATGATTATAAAAGATTCTAGCCATGACTAGAATCTTTTGCTAAACAAACTTCTTTGGCGGGGAGTCCGGGAGTCACACCCGGCTACGTAAATTTAGAGTCTACGCGATCTATGCCGATCCACCCCCCATATTTATGAAAATTGCTCTAGATAGTATATCATATTTGCACTATCCTAGACATCATACTATATTTGACATCTAATTGCTAAATCCTTTATTAATTATAAAATCCCTTAATATTTACAAAAATTAGCTAATTTGCACAAAACCCATGCCATCTACTTAAAACAAGCATCAGAAAACTTCACTATCTGAACTCTATCACCATTTTTTAATGAGGCAGCATTGGCTTCGTCAATATCTACATGCATCTCAAGTTTGAATTTATCACTTACTCTCACCAGCACCTCAAGGAAAACTATGACCCTCTGGTTACCAGAGGTTTTAACGTTTACCTTATCCCCGTCTTTGACTCCAAATCGTTCAGCATCAGATGGATGCATATGAATATGCCTTGCGGCTATTATAGAGCCTTCATCCAATGTTACAGAACCAGCTGGACCTACAAGGGTCAGCCCAGCTGATCCTTGTAAATCTCCAGAATCTCTGATGGGTGCTTTAATACCAAGCTTGAAACAGTCTGATAAAGAAAGTTCCACCTGGGTTTTATTTCTAGTGGGTCCAAGTACTCTCACCTTTTCTATTACGCCTTTTGGGCCAACCAGGGTAACTGTTTCTTCACATGCGTACTGGCCTGGCTGGGACAATTCCTTGAGGACACATAAGCTGGCACCCTTACCAAATAAGACCTCAAGGTCATTTTGTGACAGGTGTATATGTCGGTTTGAGATGCCAACTGGAATTGTATGAGTATCAATAACTTGACACTCTATTTCATCTTTTTTTTGGTTTTTTAAGTGTTTGTAAACAACTTCTGTAACAATTTCAATCAGCTGCTTTTCATTCATTTGTTCCACCTGCTTTTTTAAGCATGTTTCTCAGACTCTAATCTTGCAAGGACCTGCTTTACTATCTCTGAAATCTGGTCTGGACTATAAGTTTTAGTACTGCAAGTGCTTGCCTGACTTTTTTCAAAATCCACATTTACCGTTCCATAGGCAAGTTTTTTAATGTTTATCAAGTGTAATGGAGTCAGGTTGTCAGATAAACTGCTGCCACCCCAGGTACCACAACCTAATGTCATTGAGGGTGCAAGGCCTGTGGAATAACCAATACCACCCAGTGCAGAAGGTGTATTTACCAAAATTCTAAATACAGGCTTTTGAATAAACTCTCTAATAACCTCATCATTTTGAGAGTGAATTACAAAGGAATGGCCTATCCCACCCAGCTTTAACAATTCAATGCTTAATAAACAACCCTCATGCCAATCCTTGACTACATACAGTCCGAGGACTGTGGTTAATTTTTCATATGATAATGGGTATTCAGGACCATATCCTTCTAATGGAGCAATGAGAATCTTGGTTCCTGCAGGTACTTCAATACCAGCCTTGGCAGCTATAAAGTCAGGGCTTTTCCCTACAAAGGCAGGATTCATCCCTCCCTTGGGGGTCATGATAAGGCGACTCACCTTGTCCACTTCATCCCTATTTAAAAAGTAGCAGCCCTGCTTCTTTAATTCATTAATTACTTGGTCCTTAATAGGTTCATCTATTATTATTGCCTGTTCGGAAGCACAAATCATACCATTATCAAAGGTCTTGCTTGTAATAATGTCCTTCACTGCCTGCTGGATATTAGCAGTTCTTTCCACAAAGGCCGGTACATTGCCAGGCCCAACCCCAAGGGCTGGCTTTCCCGCACTATAGGCTGCCTTAACCATTGCAGAGCCACCTGTGGCTACTATAAGAGCTATGGCTTCATGGTGCATGAGTTCATTTACTGCCTGCATGCTTACCCTGGACATACAGCTGACTATACCGTCTGGAGCCCCTGCCTTTACTGCTGCTTCATTTACCACCTGAGCAGCTGCACAGCTGCACTTGATTGCAGCAGGATGTGGTGAAAAGACTATTGCATTTCCCGCTTTAATGGCACATAAAGAATTGTGTATTAATGTTGATGTAGGATTTGTTGTGGGAATAATACCAAGTATTACTCCCACGGGAACTGCTACTTCAACTACCTTGTTAACAGGATCCTCTTTAATGATGCCAGTTGTCTTTAAGCCCTTTATATACTCATAGACATCCTTGCCGGCAAAAAGGTTTTTTATAACTTTGTGTTCAACTACTCCATATTTTGTCTCATCCACTGCCATTTTTGCCAGCCAACTGGCATTTTCAATAGCAGCTTCCGAAATAGAGGCAAGAATCTTATTTATTTTTTCTTCTGAGAAGGCAGCTAAAACCTCCTGAGCCTCTTTAGCTTTTCTAGCAAGGTCCCTGGCTTCTTGAATTATCCTTAAATCATAATCAATTGCCACCTTTATCCCCCTTTCCCCCTAAGGTGCATTTACCTATCTTTCACTTTTTGCCTTGTTAATTTCCTTGATGAGTGATTCCTTATTTGCCACAGAAATTTGTCGTCCAGTTAAAGCGATACCTTCAACCTTTCTAGCCAGCTTTCTTAATTGGCCCACTGTTAATCTTTCTAATTCAGTATCTGCTGTCATTTCTTCAATAGTTTCTGTTTCTTTTTTAGTTTCTGTTTCATGTACAGTTTCTGCTTCTTTTATAACTTCTGCAGCATTAGTTTTTTCATGTGTTTCATTGGGCGTTTTATTGTGTTTTTTATCGGCTGTTTCCTTTTCTTCCCTTATCTCCTCTGAAACCTGCTCGCTTCTTTCAGGTATTTCAGGGGTTGGATCAGGAAGAATGGGTTCTAATTCTTCATGAGGTCTAGCAATTACATGGACGGATATTAGTTCACCTACCCGTGAGGCAGCGGCCGCACCAGCATCAGTTGCTGCCTTGACCGCTCCCACCTCACCACGCACCATTACAGTCACTAATCCGCCGCTTATTTTTTCCTTGCCAACCAAAGTAACATTTGCAGCTTTAACCATGGCATCTGCTGCCTCTATTGCTCCAACCAAACCCTTGGTTTCTATCATGCCAAGTGCTGATTGTGTCATATGCCCAACCCCTTTTAATCCTTAATATTTACTGCTCAACCCTTGGAAGGATCATTTCCACTTCGCCATGGGGCCTTGAAATTACGTGGACAGAAATGATCTTAATTTACTTCATTTTTGGTAAAATCATTTCAACGTCACTGTGTGGTCTTGGGATTACATGTACAGAAATAAGCTCTCCAACCCTTTGGGCAGCTGCAGCACCAGCATCAGTAGCAGCCTTGACAGCTCCAACATCTCCACGTACCATAACTGTTACCAACCCACCACCTACATGCTCTTTTCCTATCAATGTAACATTTGCCGCCTTTACCATAGCATCCGCAGCTTCTATTGCTCCTACTAAACCTTTTGTTTCTATCATTCCTAAAGCATTATTCATTGTAATTTCCTCCTTAGTTTTTGTTTATAATATAGAATACAGGAGTCAGGAGTCAGGAGTCAGTAGCCTTCTGAATTCTGTCTTCTGAATTCTGTCTTCTGAATTCTGCAGTTAAACCCAATTACTTTTCATATCCAGATAACTCAGCCCAGTTCGCTGGGTATGTTACAAAGAAAAACTTAACCTTATCAGGTGCTGAGAATGTTACTTTGGTATCTGCAGGGATAAAGAACACATCTCCTGCTGTCCCTGTGTACTTTTTCCCGTGAACGATAAATTCCAATGTTCCTTCAACTATATAATCTATTTCATCGTAGGTCAGATGCCAATCAAAGGTGGTATTTTCCATTGACATGAAGCCTGTTGCCATGTTGGGGCTTTCTTTAATACTTAAAATCTCTTTAATTTTCACATTATGGCTTGGATCACCTGTATTAAAGTTTTCTAGCACAACACTATTGCCCTTTACCAGTCTCAAACCACTAGGATCTGCTTCTTTAACCAGTTGAGGGGGTTTTGGAGATTGGTTGAGGCTTTTTATTACTTCTCCAACAATTTTTGCTATTAAAGCTGGATCTACAGCCCCTGATGCTTCTTGATTTACATTTTCTGTTATTTTTGTGGATATACCTGCTTCATTCCTTTGATGTTTTTCAGAGATTTTTTCTGGAGGAGCACCTACAACAATTTTGATACCACACTCACCTGCTGCATCCCTTGCTGCTGGAGTAACTATGGTGTTGGCGTCTATATACATTGTCTTTTTACCGCTGCCTGCAAATTGCCTAATTTCTGAAACTGTTATTAATGTTTTCAAAAATTTCACCTCCTGTCTTTCCTTTAATCATGTCTGCTACCTGTGTCCATTAGCCTCTTCTCTCTTCAAGGTATTTTGATAAAACAAAACTTGGCTTGCGCCATGCCCTTGAACTCAAGCAGAAGCTTTAGTTTTTATAGCAGCGTTTTTTTAAGGTTTTTGTGGGGTGAAGGTATAACTACCCTTTCCACAAGCATTCCCTTTTCTGATGCTGAAGCGGACCCAGCTTCAATAGATGCTTTTACAGAGCCAACATCTCCAGTGAGGGTTACAAAGGATTTTCCT
Source organism: Desulfitibacter alkalitolerans DSM 16504 (assembly GCF_000620305.1). NCBI lineage: Bacteria > Bacillati > Bacillota > Clostridia > Neomoorellales > Desulfitibacteraceae > Desulfitibacter > Desulfitibacter alkalitolerans. Next base: position 27,587 of record NZ_JHVU01000024.1, read on the forward strand.
CCAATGCCCATGGCAACCCTGATTTCTATTAATTCCACCTCTCCTGCCTTTGCAGCTATGTCAGCTGCTACAATGAGAGAGGCTATGGAAAATGTTTCTATTATGCCAATAGCACTAATTTCTTGTACTGATGTAGCGGCAGAAATAGCCTTTATTACCGAAGGATGTACATTTGGCAGGATAAATTCATCAACTACCGTTGTCGAGCCTGCATTTCTGCCTGCTGCTACTGCATTTTCAACTGCCGATACGTCTCCACATATGAGAACTATATATTTTCCTGGACAGATGGGTTTTGCCTCAAGGAGCTCTACTAGTGATGCTTTTATCATTGCATCAGCTGCTTCTATTCCCTTTGCTATACTTGTAAATTCCACTAAACCAATAGCCTGTATCATTATCTGTCACTTCCTTCCCCTGATGTAATGACTATGCTATCAGATATTTCTACAACAGTTCCGCTTATACTGGCATGTATATTTGCTCCTAGTGCATTATCAGGAATTTTTGCTATTAGACTGCCCCTTTGTACCCTTTGCCCCATTTTTACAACTGGGATAGATGGCGCTCCCACATGCTGGTGAAGCTTGATATACACCTTGTCAACTGTATATTCATTTTCACTTAGAGGTGCCTTTTTATCATATTGGGTAAGTCCAAGTCTGGATATTAACCTTTTTACTGGTATCTTCCTGTGGGGCTGTATATTTAAAACTGCCTGCTCTTTTGGCATTTCGGGCTTTAGGCCTTTTTTGCCCAGCTCTTTTTTCAGCATAGCATTCACCTTTCTAGGGGAAAGGTCCACAATACATGCATACTGCTCACAAACACCACACTCAGAGCAAACCATTGCCATTTTCAAGGCTTCTTCCTGCCCCTGTATGTGCTTTAGTGCCCTCATGATTTTGTGGGGTTCTAGTTTATGACCTAACAAATATCTTGGGCACAAGTCCGTACAAAATCTGCATTGTATACAGGCAGCATTGGATTCCCTGATGATTCTATCTATGGCTTTTTGTCGCTTTGTTATCAATGGATGGTCTTCTGGAAGCACTATTAGACCCTTTGTTGTCTTGGTAATGGGCTCAGCTAAATCCTCAACTATTTTGCCCATCATTGGCCCCCCGTCTATTACCTTCATACCCTTTAGATTCCCTGCTCCAGCCAGTGATAAAGCTGTATTAATTGGAGTTCCTATTGGCAGTTTAAGGGTAACAGGACTTGCTATTGCGCCAGTTACAGTAATATAAGTATCTACAACTGGCTGTCCTGCCAGTGCCCCTGCTACATTAATTAATGTTTCTACATTAGTTACCACACAGTCTACCTTTAAAGGTATTCCACCCTGGGGCACCAGTTTGCCTGTTGTTTCATAAACAGTAACATGTTCATCTCCAGCAGGATAGAAATCATCTAACACATTAAGTTTTATGGGTTTACCTGCAATTTCTCTTTGCAGGGTATTTATGGCCTCTTTATACTTGTCCTTTAGAGCTATTATCCCTTCTTGGGCTCCTGTTAACTCCATGACAGTTTTTAAGCCTTCAATCATCTCCTTGGCATTCCTGGCCATAAGCTGCTGATCCACCCTTAAAAGGGGCTCACACTCAGCACCATTTACCACAATGGTCCTTGCAGATGCTGATACCTTGACATGGGTAGGGAAGCCTGCTCCACCCGCGCCTACTACTCCCGCATCCTGAATCTTTTTAATAGTTTCTTCTCCCATGATTATCTCCCCGTTAGCTTTCCTTTTCTTCGTCAATGATACCTACAATCATTGCATCTATGGGTGAATTCTCAAGTCCCTCTACACGTCTAGCCGAGCTTCCTTCAGTTACCAGCACCCTTTCCCCAATACCGGCACCAATTAAATCAGCTGCCACTATTATTCTGCCATCCTCTTCCCTGGGCCTATCGTGGAGGTGAACTATCATTAATTTAACTCCTACAAGTGATTCATCTTTTCTAGTAGACCAGATACTGTTTATAACTGTTCCTATTTTCAATCTTTCACCCTCTTTCAGGACACACCGTCCTAGGTAATGGGATTCATCTCAATTTTGAAGTCTGCTTGACGTTCCAGCTATCTACCAGCTCATGTTTTTTGAACTTCCAGGGCAATCCCCAGGGGAGTTACTAACAGCGGGTTATCCGGTTTAATTACAGGAATCTCCAGCTCCTTTTCTATAACCTTTTCCATCCCCTCAAAACAGCTGGTTCCTCCAACTAAATAAACAGTATTCACGTTGTGTCCTTTAATGTGTCTCTGAACTATTGCGGCCACTTTTTCCACTACTGGCTTTACAATTGGGAATAGTTCCCCATGTCTTGCAAAGTCTCTTTTAAGCTCTTCGGCCTCCAAAAATGATATTTTATGGGACCCTGCTATGACCAGACTAAAATGGGTACCCCCAGTGGGTTCATCTGCAACATACACAACTTCTTTGTTTTTTAAAACCGCTATGCCTGTGGTTCCTCCTCCAATATCCACTACAGCTCCATTTTCAATTTTCAGTACATTATTTGCAGCAGTTGGTTCGTCAATCATGGATATAACTTCAAAACCAGCTGCCTCTGCTACATAACCAATGGCCCTCTGGTCTCCGCCAATTGTACCTGGCGGGTAGGCTGTTCCTGCTTCCAGGAGGTCATAACCCAGGGCACCTTCTAACCTTTTCTTAAGGTTTTTAACAATATCCACTGCTCCCATGTAATCAACCACAAGTCCGTCCTTGACCACCTGGGCAAACTGCATGGCACCTGCTACGGGCTCTCCCGCTTCATCCACTACAGCCAGGACAATATAGGCTGTTCCCAGGTCTACACCTGTAAAAAGCTTTTTCCCCTTAACTAAAGCTGGTTTATTAAAGGTATCCTGAAATTTTTTAATTAGATTATTTGCCTGGTTTAGTGATTCCACTAGCATCACTCCCATCCAAGGATATGCACCTATCCTATCTTGTAGTGACCTGATAGAAGCTGTGCCATAAAAATATAAATTAGGCTGCTAAAACGGTTAAGGGCCTGGAGAATATCTTCTCTATCCACCTGTGCATCACTATAAAAAGCATCTATAGCAGTTAGTTCCAGCTCCCTGGCCTGGGTTCTAAGATAGTTTAGCTGTACGACCAGTCGTCCATGACCAGCTTGTGGGGTGAAATGGTTAATATCATAATACTTTTTTACATAATGGGAGCGTTCCCGAATTTCCTGGGGAGACCAGCCTCGAAACTTTATTTGCGCAAGGGGCTCCTCTTTTACTTCTGCTCGCATCATCTGCCTTGAGTAATCAAGGAGGTCCTGTAGGTCTCTTGCTAATTCCTGATAACCTGCACCTTCAGCCTCTATTATGGCTGAAAGCAATAGCGCTTCAAAGGTATCAAGTTTTCCCCTGAATCTAATAACAGGGTGGGCTTTAGAGATCAGCTCTGTTCCCCTCAAGTGGGTCATATACTCTGGCTTCTCGTTGCCATTTCCTTTGTTTACCCCAGTGGACTTCTCTTTAACTGGCTTTTTATTCATTGAAGCCTGCTGCCCAGTAGTAACTTCAATCTTTCGCTCACTAAGAAACTGGGCAGCTGAGGGTGTCAGCCTGCATCCTTCTGGCAGCTTAAAGGAGGTAAATGGAGCCTTTTTGTATTCATCTCTAAGTTCAATCTCTGTTATTACCCTCACTTACATCAAACCTCCTCTTTAATTTACGGGGACAATTTTCCTCAAATTCAGAACATCTAGGCTGAAATGGCCTTGAAAATTAGCCACGAGAACCGTCCCCCTGGTCAGTCTTTTGGATTTCTGGCTACACTTAGCACAGCATCTCTAAAGGCCTCTGTTGCTGCTTTACATGCACTCTGGGATCCTGTAAGCAATCCGCCACCAAAGTTGGTTTCTCCTGGAGGCCCATACCATACAGCCATCCTTACATCTGCTGCCTTTAAGGCTGCATCCACTCCGTAGACTGATTCTAGCGGTGGAGCTATTAGGTAGGCCAGGGAGTCTCCTTCATTTATACCAGCAACCTTGGACAGGTATGAACCAGTTCTTGAGATACAGTGTGCGTAAAATGCTATTGTTCCTTCTTCATTGGCAGAGTAAAACCAGGCTTCATCTCTAATGCACATTGCGGCTGCTTCCAGGCCGGCCTTTACTTCTGCCGGATTTGGCCCTGCCAGGATGCCAATGAATTCTCCAGATAGGGGACCTGATGCATGGGCTGCTCCAGCGTAAAAACTCCTTGCATATACTACTTCTACTGCTGCTTTTTTAGTAGCTTCATCTATGGCAGTATAGCCAGCATCATCCACATTGCATGTAAACATCCCTATACTTCTTTGTTCTGGTGCAAGCTTTAAGTCCCTTTTCAGGTCCTCTGATACATTTGGTATGAATTTAACGGCCAAAATTTCCGGCTTTATTGGATCTAAGATACCCATTTTAATTAAAACCTCCTTTTAATGTGCTGTCTTTTCAAAAACCAGGGTCTTGACAACTACTGGTACTACCCTGCCTCCCATTACAGGTTTGCCTATATCTATATAGTCACCTTCGTCAACTTGTATCTGGTCTATACAAACCAGTTCATGCGACCCTTTAAGAATTATGCTTAAACACTGGCCCAAGACCTTTCCGCAATCTGCCTCAATAACCACAATGATAGGCTTCTGAAGAGTCAGATAGTCTTCCATTCCCCTTGCAATACCATGTGCCAATTCATTTATAGAATTAAATGACATGTCATAAGGCTCTTTTAATGATATGGCCAGGTTTTGCTCAGTCCTGTCTTGTATGGTTAACTTATGGACTTGACTTTTTAACAGCCTTGCCACATCTTCAGCTTTTTCCGGTACCCCTTCTGGAAAGGGTGATATTACTGTAATATTACGCATTGGCAGGGTGCCGCTATTGACGTGGATTGTGCTGCCGCTTATTTCCAAGGAATGTATTCCTGCTCCAATTACTGTAGCCCTTATTGTCTCTAAAGGCTTAACCAGGTCTATCCCAGCCTTTGCAAATGTTTCCCTGATGGCCCAACCAAGAACGGGTCCAATATCACCATATTTTGTAATGTCTGTTACTGATACTGGACGATAATCGTTATATACATAGTCAGCTACTCCACCCGAGATCATTACCTTTTCTATGGTATAATCAGTTTTGAGTGGTGGTGTCATCATTAATTTGTCTGCCAAACCTAGCATGTTCCTTTTTGTAATGGTTTCAAGTATGGCTTCTGCCATTTTTATGGCTATTTGGACAAGTTGGCTTTGTGTAATTCTATCCCCGACTCTCAATGGCAGGCTTAAATCATTTAGAATAAGCCTTGCAGGTTCAGCTATATAGGTTATTCGGTCACTATTTTTTTCTAGTTCTATAAGGTGGCCTCCAATATTGATACACGCCGTGTCTAGTGTTCTGCCGCCTTTGAAAACCCCAATATTTGAGGTGCCTCCCCCCACATCTATATTGGCTACTGTTTTGTGGTTTTCCTTGGAGTACTTTGCTGCCCCTGAACCCTTGCCTGCTAATATGGATTCCAGATTCACTCCCGCTGTGGCAACTACAAAGTCTCCTGCAAAACCAGCTGTAGCTTCCAAGATGCTTTTGGCATTTTCCTTTTTGGCTGTTTCCCCTGTGATAATTACTGCTCCAGTTTCAACCTCTTCCTTTTTTATCCCAGCCTGCCTGTATTCAGTCTCTATAATTTCCTTTACCCTCTGGGCATCTATTAGCTGGTGTTCATTTATGGGCGTAAAATGAATGCTGCTTCTATAGACTATTTCCTTGTCGGCTATCTCCATTTTGGGGATAACTGCTCCCGGAGAAGAGTTTTTAATAGTCAACCTGCTTATAACCAGTTGAGTTGTAGTGGTACCTATGTCTATTCCAACACTCGTGATTTTTTGTTGTCCAGTCTCTCCTATTTAAATCACCACCCTTGACGCTGCAGCTCCTTTGTTCAGGTTTCTTTGGGCAAAGGAGGCCACTAGTCTTTCAATGCCTTGTTCAGCTTGATGCCGCTGGCCTTCTTCTCAAGCATTTGTTTTACAAGGTCAACTATTTGTGCTCCCGCTTCTGCCGGTGGAGTTCCCCTTTTATGAATGTTTGAGATCATTGTTCTATCTGCTTCAACTGTCTTTTCAGTGGGTTTGTAGATTAGATATGCACTCATGCTTTCCGCTGTGCCAAGGCCAGGTCTTTCCCCTATTAGTTCTAATACTACTTCTGCATTTACAAGCATTCCTATCTGATCCATGACCCTAACCCTTCCATTCTTAACAAAGAAGGGGGTTCCTACTTTTATTCCTGCTGCTTTAAAACCCTGCATTAATGCTGGCAATATATCAGGTATATTTCTTTCAATGGCTGTTGAGCTTAACCCATCTACTGCAATTATCTGTACTTGAACATCCTTCTCGCACTTTTCCTTGATTATCTTTACTGCTTCATCTGACAGCTTCATCCCCAGATCAGGCTTGGTTAGAAATTCTTCTTTATCTGCCGCGGCACTAGCCACGCAGAAAAGATTCATTTTTTGCAAAAACTCTTCTGATACATCCATGAATACTGCATCTCTAGCTACTGCATGGTCTGCAAGGAATCTAATGAGTGAGTCTGTTTTTTGTCTTGTACCTGCTCTATATAATCCAATTCTAGCATTTGTTGATTTTTTCATTGCTTCCAGGGCTTCTGGGTTAGCTGGTTCTGGCACCCAATGTTTTGAAATATCTGGCAGTTCTATAACTTCATCTAATATTGGTTCTTTTGCCTTTTCATGTGCAGCTGCTTCTTTTGCCTTTTCTACAACCTCTGAGCCCTGTTTTCCTACTACACCTCTTTTGCTTAGTTCCTGCAGGACACTTTCTATGATTGCTTTTTCCATTTCAGTTGATACTGTCATCTATTTCACCTCCTGTTTATTTGTCAAATATTGATGGGTCACCGGCTTTTTTAGTCAATTTGCCGTTTTCCATGAGCCCCACTTTTTCTAACCATTTTTCAAATTCTGGCAATGGTCTTAATCCAAGTATTTCTCTTACAGTGGCATCATCATGGAAACTGGTATCCTGATAATTTAACATTACATCGTCTCCGCCTGGTACACCCATGAAGTAATATGCCCCTGCCATGGCACAAAGCATGGTTCCTATTTCCTGGTCATTTTGATCTGCCTTCATATGGTTTGTGTAGCATGGAGCTATGCCCATTGGCAGTCCATGGAGCTTGCCCATGAATAGGTCTTCCAGATCTGCTCTTACTACCTCGCGTCCATCATAAATTGTTTCTGGCCCTATAAATCCTGAGACGTTATTTACCATAAATGGTCGGTATTTTCTACCAAAACCATAGGTTCTTGCTTCCAAAGTCATTTCGTCCACACCGCAATGGGCATTTAAGGAAACCTCTGAACCTTGTCCTGTTTCAAAGTACATTACATTTGGTCCTGTCGCAGTACCTTGAAGTGTTGCCATTGCTAGAGCTTCGTCCAGAAGCGCTGCATCTACGCCAAAGGCTTCATTGGTTTTTTGTGTTCCTGCAATGCTCTGGAACAACAAGTCTACTGGTGCTCCCTTTTCCATGGCCTTCATCTGGGTTGACACATGAGCAAGAACACAGTTTTGTGTTGGTATCTCCCATTTTTCCATGAACTCTTTTACAGTTTTAAGCATATACGCTGTATTTTCTGCATTGTCTTCTACAGGGTTGATACCGATTACCGCATCTCCTGAACCAAAGGTTAATCCTTCCTTAATAGATGCCATGATCCCGTTCATGTCATCTGTTGGGTGATTTGGCTGATTTCTAAAAGCCAGGGTGCCAGGCACTCCTATTGTGGTGTTGCAGTGGGCATAGGGACGCATCTTTTTAGATGCATACACCAGGTCCATATTTGACATTAGTTTTGCAACCGCAGCAATCATTTCACTTGTTAGGCCACGGCTGATGTTTAATAAGTGTTCACCTGTAGTTCCGTGATCTAGTATATACTCCCTTAACTCTCCTACTGTCCACCCCTTTATTTTTTTGTAAATACTGGTGTTTAGGGTGTCATAAATTACCCTTGTTACTTCGTCCTCTTCATAAGGTATCACTGGATTTTCGTAAATGTCCTCTAATGTCATCCTGCTTAATACCAGTTTGGCTGCAACCCTTTCACTTGAGGACTCTGCTGCTATCCCTACTAATATGTCTCCTGATTTTTCTTCATTGGCTTTGGCCAATACTTCTTTGACTGTCTTAAATGTAAATATCTTGTTATAAATATTTGCCTTTAATTTCATTCAAAAGCCTCCCTTCTGAATACTGTTACCATTTAAGTGCTTTCTTTAATTCCCTTATTCCCTCTCCTGTTAAAGCAGATACAGGATATATTTGCCCAGCAAAACCTAATCCCTTTAAAATGCTTTGAGCTTTTTCCAGATCAGCTTCGGGGTGATCGGTTTTACTGATAACGCCAATACATTTTTTTGATTCAGGTCATTCAGCATGATTTTCTCCTGCGTGCCACCTGGGGCAGCCCTAAGATTTTTGGCATTTTTTCTATTAATAATTGCAAAATTCGTGCCACATTTTTAAAGCAGCCTGAGCTTAACGCACCTTCCCCAACAAGCTTCCCAAATAGCAGAAGCAGGAATTTTGAGTCATTATTGCCTCGACGAGTCATTTTTGACTTAAGGCTATTTGACTTTTATTGAGTCACTATGATTTACATGCCAATTCATGGAAGAAAGCCACCAGGTCTTCAGGAGAATTGGCAATGTAGTCTGGAGCAGCTTCTGTTAACCTGTCCTTGCCGTGCCACCCCCAGGCGGCACCTATGGTTTTTACGTGCGCCTCTTTGCCCTCATAAATGTCCCCTTTTGTGTCACCTATGAAGTAAGCATCCATATTGGCATATGCTCCCGTAAGATTCTTAATTTTTTTAATCTTGCTTTTTTCCTTATCTGCACCAAGGACCTCCTGAAAGGATTTGATGCCTTTGCTGTTTAAAACCTGAACTGCTGCTTCAGAAATATTAGATGTAATTATATAAATTTTATTAATAACCGCAAGCTCCTCTAAGCATTCCTTCATACCGGAGAATAACTGGATTTGGTGTAAATACTCTTTTTGCATGATTCCATAATCTGCTAGAATTTTATCAATAAGGTTTACTGTCAATCCCCTTTCAAGGAGACAGTTATAGACATTTCCTTCATAAAGGTTTAAAAGCTCCTCCCTGGTGCTTATACCTAGATACCCATTGTCACGGCATGCCAGGATAAAACATTTTGCATGGATTTCAAAGGAATCGACAATAACACCATCATAGTCAAACATAATCAAACCTGGTTTTTTCATACAACCCACCCTGCTCCTGGATTAATGTTTAAAACTCCCCTTCCCTCAAAAGAGCAAGGGGAGCTAGAATGCTCTTGAAACAATTTATTACTTGTTCCAACAAACATCTCCTGGCACTATACCTGGGAAATAAGCACGTATTTTTGCATCAAGCTCTGCTGAAAACTTTGAAGAAGTGTCTCCACTAAAGATTTTTTCAACCTCCTGCATTGCCCGGGTGTGGGTGTCAGGCTTGCCCTCATCCTCCCACTGGCTTCTCATGTCACGAGACGTTATCTTTGGCAAGTAAGCAATATTTCTCATATGCTTGACAGTATGTTCTTTATCCATATACATGCCAGCTGGTCCAACTTCTTTTATAAGATCCAGGCATAGGTTCTCCTCACTAAACTCCATGCCGCGTTTTATACGTTTGAGCATCATGGCAATCTCATTGTCAATAACTGCCTTGGCAAAATCAAAGGCTGTAAGGCTATCCAATAAACCGCCCATATTAAAAAGATCCACGCCAGCAAGAAGTCCAGCCGTAGTATTCATTCCTGTTTCATATCCTGATTGCGCATCATTGGAATGTGCATTAGTTAGTCCAATATAACCGCCAGATGGCACTCCATAGAACTGGGCCATTTGACTGTGGGCCATATGGAGCATGCCTGTCTCAATGGCACCTGGAGTGTAGTTTCCTGTGCGCATATCAGCCACTGTAGGCAGAGTCGCATATATAACTGGATTTCCAGGGCGAACCATCTGCAGCAATACACTTAATGCAAGAAACTCCGCATTGCCAACTGTGAGGGTTCCAACCATTGTCATGGGTGATGTCATGCCTGCATTTGGAACAATAGTTCCATAGATGGGCAGACCCATCTCTGCTAGATAGATTACAGCTTCGGTAGATTCCACATCCATGGTAAGGGGTGAAACCACGGGACAATAATGATGGTTTATAAAGGGACGTTCAAAATAGGCTTCCTTGCTGCCGGCTATCAGGTAACCTAACTCAAGAACCTGATAAAGGTCCTTCATGTCAGGAGTATTGCTCCTAACTGGTTTTTTGCAGTTTTTTAAAGCTGGATAGAAGCGGGACAAACTAAATTGACCTTTGGGTGCATCTGCTGCCAAGGTGGATATGGAAAACACATCAAATCCTGGAAGTTCATTAATCAGATATGCTATATTGGCAATATCAGTTGATGTTGCACGTCTCTCTTTGCCTGTATGGGGATCAATAATGTTAGGAGCTGAGCTGCCAGTAACCACCAGCGGCCTGTTATCAGGTATAGTCCTGTCAAATTCAGGTGCCCGGGCTGTAAAGGTATACCTGGGAACAAAGCCTTTTCTATATTCTTCAACTACCTTGGCCGGCATCTTTACAATTCCAGTTTCTTTATTGACCTCACATCCATGTTTTTCATAAATTTCTCGTGCTTTTTCATTGTGGACCAAAAGACCAACCTCTTCTAATATGTCAAGTGATGCGGAATGAACCCTTTCCACTTGTTCTTGTGTCAATAGCTTTGCAAATTGCATAATTAGCAGCCTTCCTTTCATGTTTATTTTGTCCTTATTTATTATTCTAGCAAATTTAATGCCATAATTCTGATATTACAAAAAATGCAAAATATTTAAAATAACTTGTAACTTGCAAAAAGACCAGAAGCTTCTGATCTTTTTTGCGTGATGTATAGAATTACTATTTTTTAGCTGCTTACAGACTTGGACAGCGGTTGCCAGCCAGATGGCAAGTATTCGAGTCTGCTAAAGCCATATTCGGTAATTTTAAACTTTACCACCAGCTCTCCTGCCTTATCAAAGAAAACCTCGGAATGTTCCAGCATGCCTACTGCTTTTAGTGATTGAAGGTGGGTACCAACCAGGTTTTTATTAAACTGACCTTCACCACCATATTCTTCCTTGAGAGCTTCCATAATTTCATCTAGTGAATGGCTCTTACTATCTGACAGAAAATGCAGTATTCTGTATCTCAATGGAAGTTTCTGACCCATCATCTCACACTCCTTCTAATTTTATTAAACATCTCGTCAATTTACTCTTCAATAATCCATTAAACCAAAATCGACTTGTTGTCTTTAAGTCAATTTCGACTTAAAGAAATGCTTGTTTTAAACTTTTCTTAGGTTTAATAGTTCTTTTGGGTTAGCTAATACAAGGATAGTACCAGTTGTAATTACAAGAGCTCCTACAACCAGGTTAGTAGTTATTACTATGTCAGTTAGGAAGTAACCAAATACAATTGCCCACAGGGCATAGGTCACATTAAAGGCCATGGCTCGGCCAACACCTGTCATATTAAGAGCTCTATACCAGGCCAGATAGGATACTGCACCCAAGAAACCTGCTAAAGCCATAAACTTCCATGCGTTTGTTGTAAATGCTTCAAAGAATAATATTGTTCCAGCAAGGACTGGTAATATAAGAACAAAGTATACAACAAAGGAGGTAGCCTGACGGATACCAATGGCTATATCAGGATCTGCCATGTCCATTCCATAAGTTGATAGCACACCTTCAATACCCCAACCCAGGGTAGCAAGCAGGGATAAGCCCATTCCAAGATAGAACAATGGATAAGCATCTCCTTCAGGAGGCACCCAGTTTACAATGATTGCTCCAAGAATACACATTGCTATACCAACATATACACGCGGAACAATCTTCTCCTTCAAAATAAATACTGCAGCAATAGCACCTACCGCCGGATACATGGCGGTGATTGCCAGGGCATATGAAGCACCTGCCAGCATAATACCTGCCGAATAACCAGTCATGGCTATTGGGCCGCCAAAGAGTGCTGCTAGACAAACAATCTTTCCAGGTCTGGTACGAAGTGTTCTCATATATTCCTTCCATCTTCCTGTAAACAGGTTGTACCAGAACAGCCAGAAGGCAGCAAATCCATCATGCATTGCAGCCGAAGCAACTGAAACAGCAATAATAACTTTCAAGACATCAGATTCAATTGCAAATGGTAAAAACATGAAGGCCATTCCCCAGATTACACCATCAAGTCCCCAAGTAGCACCAGAAATAATTCCCCAGAAAAGACCTTTTTTTGCGTGGCCAAGCTCATGCTGTTCAAGCATCCTCTTGGCATCAATTTGAGTTCTCATACTCTTCCCCCTTTTTCTATTAAATTATTTAAATGGTTTTAACCATTTCTGTAATATCCGCCAGATGTCGTTTAATATATCTCAAAAGCTTGATATGGTGACTCAGGTACACTCTATACTCAAATACATTAAGATTTTCTGGATCACCATAATATGCACTAACTGCCCAGTTAATCAGATATACATTGACTATTGAAAGCATATCAGGCAAGTACTTCAACTCAAGTTCATTTAACGGTTCCAATCCATTTAATTCTTTTAACTTATCCTGATAAGCCTTTAAAAATATAGAGCATTTGCTTAACAATAAACGCCCATCAGTTTCTTCATCCCAGGAGCTGCAGAAGTAAACCAGGGCCTCACAGACATCAAACAATCTTAAATCAATCTTGGCCCAGTCAAAGTCGAATATACCAACGGCTTTATTGTCCTGGTATTTAAGATTGCCTGGATGTATATCGCAGTGAATAGGGTTCATTGGCAGTTTTGCTGCATCTTCTGCAGGGATTAAGGTCATAACCCTATCGATCTCTTCTAAAATCTCGTCTAGATTTTTTTTATAATAATCATGAAATTTATTGTGCAATTCCATTTGCGCAAATTGTCTGTAAGTTTTAGGCAGGGTTGGGATAAAATCCATTATTTTAGGCTCGGCTCTTTCTAGTCCATGGGGATCAAAATTCTTGGTAGCATCATGCAAAACCGCTAGAACCTCAGCTGCACTTGCATATTCTTCATCATTTAGATTGGGAGTATCCCATGTATACTTGTCTTCACCTGACAGATACTCATAAATGGCGAAAAACCTTTCTATACTCTTACCGCCATTTTCTTCCAAGAGTTTCACATAGGTGCTTCCATCTTTAGTAGGTATCAGTCCCGCCGCAATATCCAGTCCATTTTCTTTAGCACAGCTTATTAATGCATGTTCAAATTTTACTTCATTTTCACCTATGCCCTTTTTATACTTTCTTATAAAGTATTCTTGCCTTTGTCCATCCTTATGGGCATAAATACCAAAGCTTTTGTTTACATAGCCTCCAAAAATTTCGTAGGCATCTTCAATGGTGCCAATATCATAATGATTTTTGACAATATCATGTATCTGATTTCTCACCAGGGTTATTTCCATTGTTTCATACAAGTTTTCAGCAAATTCCTTTAACTGTGCACTCTGCGCCAACATAGCGGAGGCTTTTTTTGTGTCTATTTCTTTTAAATGCATCATCCTGCTGGTATCCATAGTAGTCCTCCCTTACATATAGATCTTTTTAAGTAACACCATGAAAATTATTCTAACTATTTGTCAATAATTTAAAGTTTATGTCAGTTACTATCTCCCCTTCCTATAAATAAGTACCTGCGTATGATACAAATTTACCAGTTTGTAAAATATTTTAAAAAATTCAGTAATTATAAATTGTTGCAATATTGGTGCCAAGGATTAGTTGATTAAACGATGGTTGAAAATCCTTAATAATTTTTAAAACAGGCCCATTATATTAAGTCTATTTTGACTGAATAAGTCCTAAATGACTTGCAAAAAGTATAATTTTATTAAGATTGCAAATTATCTAATAAGATTTTTTTAAGTGAATTTGAATTTGCTGCTTGCTTATAATAAGAAATTATAAATATAAAACTTTTTGTAATTTTTTTAAACATATATGGATTTTCGGCATGAAAATTGCTTTTATAATTTAATTATTATTACATCCCAGAACCTATCATAAAGGGGGCTAGTTCATGGTTTATTTCTTAGCAGCGTTTGTATTTCTTTGAGATGATTAATTATAAAACTATTGCGGTATTATTTCAATAAATTTAAATTTTTAATTATATTTTATTTTAATTAATTAAGGAGGCTAAAAAGATGCAGGAACAAATTATTTTAGATTCATCCATGAAATTAGATCACGTGGGTAGAATTCTATCCATGATCAGCAAGGTGCCTTATTTTACAGAAAAAAATGCCAGGGTAAGTCAAATAGAATATTTGCTTGGGGGATTAACAAACAGCAATTACAAAGTAACAATTGATGGTAAAGCTTATGCTATTCGTGTTGCAGGTGATGGTACAACTGAATATTTAAATCGTCCCGCCGAAAAGCATAATGCGTCTTTAATGTCTGACATGGACATTAATGCAAAAATTTTCTATTATGATGAAACTACTGGAAATCAGATATGCAGCTTTATTGAAGGCAAGACCATGCATATTCCTGACTTTCAGGATGAGAAAGCCCTTAAAATGGCAGCCCAAATTTTTAAAAAATACCATTATTCCGGCCTGGAATTTATGGATCACTTTGACCCAATTAGGATCACAGATGAATATAATGCTCTCCTTGCCAAAAAAGACTTTAAAGAATTCTTTGAAGGATTTGACAAGGTACGAGAAAAATTCGAAGCAATCAAGGAGGCCTTTGAAAAAAATCCTCCAAAGCTAGCCCCCTGCCACAATGATCCACTGCCAGAAAACTACATTTTAAATGGAGAAAAGATGTATCTAATTGACTGGGAATACTCAGGAATGTGCGACCCATCCTTTGACCTTGCGGCTTTGATAATCGAAAACAATTTAACTCCAGAACTAGAAAAGGTGTTTTTAGAAGAGTATTTCGGCGGCGAGCTGACAATGAAGCAATACGGTCAGGTAGTTATCAACAAGTTCCTCTGTGATGCTCTCTGGTCAATCTGGGCACTATTACAAATTGCCACCGGCAAGCCATACGAAGATTACTGGCCATACGGATTGAACAGGTTCCATAGGGCATTAGGCTTTATGAATGATGAAAACTTCGATAATTATATAGAGGCAATTAAAGGCTAAGGCTAAGTCTAAAACAACTTAAGTAAAACACCATAATTAAGGGGGACCAGATGGTCCCCCCCTTGTTCTTTAAGTTCTACTTCTTTTCCCTGGCCTTAATTTCTGCCGTTTCTGCTTCAGCTTCTGCCAATATATCCTTCAAGCCCTTTTGAATGTGCTCTGGCAGCGCTTCTGGCTTAAAGTTTTCAAGAATGTCTATGGCGGCTTCATAGGATCTTTCAACAATATCCTTACCGCCCCTTTCCTCCCATACTTCACGGGTATTTCTGTCAATTAACTTGGTTTTTGATAATTCTCTAAAGTTCTTATAAGTATGTTCGTGACTGATGAATTCGCCAGCGGGTCCTACCTCTGCAACTACATCAACAGCCATCTTCTCATCACTTATAGGAATTCCCTTCACAGTATGCAGGAGCATCTCAGCCATTTCATTCTGCATTAACAGCTGAGCATAGTCCCAGGTCAATCCACCCTCAAGCATACCTAAACCATATATCATGTTGGCACCTGCCAACGCTGGTAAGAGCGCGGTTAGGGTAAACTCGTGAGCTGCCTGGGCATCAGGCACTTTGCTATCACACTATCCACCTGCAACCCAGCTTGGAATCTTGTAGAATTGAGCCAGCTTTGCTACCGCAGCACTAAATAGGGCCAGTTCAGGTGTTCCTACTGCTGAAATAGTTGTTCTTAAGTCAATCATGGTTGTAGATGTACCATAAACCATGGGATATCCACGTTTAACCTGCTGAGCAAGGACAAACATGCTAAGGACTTCAGCATTATGAGTTACTAACACGCTGCCCAGGTTAACACACGCAGTACCGCCAGCCAGGCCCATTGCGTTGATTTTTGCAGGCAGGCCTAATTCAATGGCTTGCAGAAGTGAATCTACAGCATGTTCTGAATGGAGCAGGGGACTAATGGGATCAGTACTTGTGGAAAATAGAGGTCTCTGTCTAAACTTATCCTCACCGCCTGCCACCAAGGCTCCCATTTTAAAGGCAGCACGAATGTTTTCAGGTCTGTTCATTCCAATATAAGCATGCTTTGTACAATTATTTAAAAAGGCTTCCACAACGTATACTTGACCTACATCAGGGTCCACCTCTTCTGGGACCAGGCACCTTTCATAAACAACAATGTTATCTAATGCTTCACATACTCTGGCAGAATCCCATACATCCTCCTTGGTAGGCTTTCTAAGTTGTCTCGTATAGGGATCTATTAGTTTAACAGCTTCACCAAAGTTAACAAAGCCTGTTCTATTTGATTCACAATACCAGTCATTTTTGGGGTTTCTCCCGCAAGCCCTAAAAGTGCTTGGCACTGAATGGATTGCGTCCTCTACCAGGTGTGCGGGAATTTTAACAATTTTTGTATCCTTATCTACTACACACCCGCTGCTGTAGAATATTTCTCTTGCCTTTGCACTATCAACCCTGACCCCAACATTCCAGAGAACATCTAAGGTAGCCAGGTGAATGTCATACAGCTCATCATCAGTAAACATTTTCAGGCCTAGTCCATTGAGCTTATGGGAACCGGCATTTAAACCTCTTACCAAAATATTCACCTCCAAATTTTTTTACACTTTATTTATACCCTTAAGTATAAATATAAGAATTAAGAGTTATCCAGACACCTCCCTTGTATTTTACTAAGGTTTCATATCATACGCAGTTGCCATAATAATTTGCAATTTCTATGCCATAAAAAAGATAATGCCCGGTATAAAGCCCGGACATGCTTATCTTATTTAAAGATAAAATTTATTTTGCATTCTTTGCAATCTATCTAATCCATCCTTTTTATTAAAAATTTAAGTCAGAAATGATTTGCTTGTTTTAATATTATTTATTATTGCAATATTTCCTTATTAATCTGCTGGCCTTGCTCTGGCTAATTCCCAGGGCCCTTGCCACTGCATAAGAGCTGCCTAGATCCTTATATGCATTTTCCACTAGACGCTTTTCTACTTCTGATACAGCATCATCTAAAGGCATGTGGGTTGTGGTAAATGTTATCAAAGATTCTGACTTGGAATTAAATTGGAAGGTTTTGGGAAGGTGGCATACATCTATCACTTCCTCTTGAATCATAACCACCAATCTCTCTATGGTGTTTTCCAGTTCCCTGACATTTCCAGGCCATGAATACTGTATCAAGACATCCAGTGCTTCCTGGGTAATGGCATGGGACATGTTATATTTATCATTGAACTTGTTTAAAAAGAATTTTACAAGGGGTACTATATCGTCTGTCCTTTCTCTTAACGGTGGTATGTCTATCTCAAAAATATTTATTCTATAAAACAGGTCCTCTCTGAACTCACCCTTGTTCACCATCTTTTGTAAATTGCTATTAGTTGCAGCAATTATCCTGCAGTTGACCTGCTTTTCCTCCCGTCCCCCTACCTGAAAATACTGTTTTTCCTGTAAAGCCTGCAGGAGCTTGGCCTGTAGTCTTAAAGGTATTTCACCTATTTCATCTAAAAACAGGGTGCCCCCGTTAGCAAGCTCAATTAACCCAATTTTCCCCTTTTCACTGGCACCGGTAAATGAACCGCCTGAATAGCCAAATAATTCTGCCTCCATTAGTTCTGAGGGAATGGCAGCACAATTGATTGCTATAAAGGGTCCGTCACTTTGACTGCTGTTTTTATGGATAAATTTAGCCAGGACCCCCTTGCCTGTGCCAGATTCTCCCAGAAGAAGGACAGTTGAGTTAATTCTTGCAATTCTTTGTGCAAGTTCAAGAATATTCCTCATTTTTTTACTATGGCAGACAAACCCTGGTGTTTCTATTTCTTTCTTGCGTAATTCCTCTACTTCCAGTTTGTATCTTTTAAGAAGCTGTTTGCTCATCTCCAGTTCGTGCTTGATGCCATCTGTTTCAGTAATGTCCCGGGAGTTCTCAATTATAAATTCTATATTGCCGTTTTCATCGAATATTGGCGTGGCGGTAGTTAACAGGGTTTTTCCAAGGCAAGTCTTCTGCTCCAGGGTAATACTCTGATTCTTTTTAAAAACCAGGGGACTTACCCTTGGACTCCAGTATTTTCTTTCCCCAATCTCCTTGGAGCTTTTTCCAATTATGTCAGATTGCTTTACACCATAATGCTTCTCACAGGCTTTATTAACATAGATTACCGTTCCCTCTGCATCAGTAACATATATCTCATCATGGGAATTATCCAAAATCTTTTTAAGGGTGTCAAAATCAAGTTGATCAAAATCAACTTGTGCAGTCTTTTTCTTTTCACCATGTGCCATATATAATACCCCCTGGGACTTTATTGCCTGAAAATTTTGTCGTTTTTTGCAGTAATTATTACTTCGCTATTGTTCTCCTTTCTCCTTCATTTAAAGTTAGAACATTTTGGGCACAGGCCTTTAAGAAAAAGCTCCTGCTTCTCAATAATATAACCAATTTTTAATGGTATTTTGTCTGGCACCTTAACTTCGTCAATACATTCAGTGATGCCACAACTCCTGCATGTAAAATGGGGATGGCCATGACCTTCCTTCTTTTCATTGCCAAGGGCAAACCGCCACACCCTGTCCCCACTTTCTACTTTATGAATAATTCCAGCTTCAACAAAGGTTTCCAGTGTCCTATATATGCTAACATAATTTAGCTTGACCCTTGACATTTTTTTCATGATTTCCTGCTGTGTCATGGGATTTTTTGCTTCAAGAAAAATATTGAGCATGGCAATTCTACCTGGTGTTTTTTTCAGGCCAACGCCATCTAGTATTTTCATGGCAGCTGTATCGTCCAATCATTTCACCTTCTTATCCATTTCTTGAAATATGTCGCCAAGTTCTCTTTCTGCTTCCTCAAGAACAATGGGTATATTCAAGTTGTAGCCTTTGTCCTTCAGTCTTGAAAAAAGCTCCACGAGAATTGGAGGCTCAAGATTTGCTTTTTTTATCATATCAACATTATTAAGGATTTCTCTGGGGGTTCCCCTGCTTTGTATTTTACCCTCATTAATGAGATATACGGTGTCGGCAATATAGGGTACCAGGTTCATATTATGGGTAGTAATAATCAAGGTCATGGAGTAGTCATTATTTAACTTGTTTAGCAAACACACCATTTCCCATTTTGATTTTGCATCTAACGAATCAAAAGGCTCGTCCATAACCAAAAGCCTTGGCATGGTCACAATTGCCCCTGCCAGGGCTACCTTTTTCTTCTGCCCTCCACTAAGATAATGGGGTATTTTATTTAACAGATCTTCTATCTTTAGTTCCCTGGCTATAGCATTAACCCTTGCATCAATTTCTATCCTGGGCAGTCTTTCATTACGCAGGGAAAAGGCAATATCATCATACACCCTTGGACCTATTATCTGCTCATCAACATTTTGAAAAACCACACCAATGTTTTTTCGTAAAATGCTAAAATCTTTATGAGGCTGCAGTTCCATTACCTCCACAGAACCCTCCAGGGGTTTAAGCAGGCCAAGAATATGTGCCAGCAAAGTTGTCTTGCCAGCACCATTAGCCCCTAATACCACTACTCTCTCGCAATTGTGAACTATAAAATCCAATCCGCATAGGCTTACCTCTGTTTTATCAGGATAAACATGCCTCAAACACCGGACCTTTACCAGGGGTTCCATGGCATCACCGTCCCTATCAAAATGAAAATTCCTAGTCCGACAATTATTATATCATTACTATTAAATTGGAACCACTCTACTTCCACATGAATATATCCATTAAACCCCCTCAATGAAAATATTTTATGCATCCTATCGCCCATTTCAAAGGAATGAATTATGAGAGCACCAATCATCTGGGACACATTTCTAAAATTATACAGAAGGGCCAAGGGGCTGTAACCACCCCTTAGCTTGATACTTTTAAAAAGATTCTCTGCTTTTTCAAGGAGTATAAATACTGCCCTGTAAGTAAAAAAGAAAATATCAACAAGTATTCTGGGCAAAACTACTGATAAGCATGCAAAGATATCTACATAAGGGGTAGTGCTTATTAAAAGAATCATGGTTAAAGCAGCCCCTACTGCTTTTAAAATCACAGTCAAGCCGGCAAATACAGAATCCTGGAATTTTATTAAAGCAAAAAGCAGACTAAAAAATGCTGGGTATAATGCCAGGTGCAGCACCTTTAACAGTGGGACTTTAGCCAACACAAACATTACTAGAAGAACTGCTATTAAAAAAATGAGTATGCCTGGTTTATTTGCAGATATAATGGCAGACAGCATTAAAATAGTAAAAATCAGTTTTGATGTTACGCCTGATTTATGAAGGAAGCTCTGTCCAGTATTTGCAAGAAGATCCATTTCAGCCAGGTGCATATTGAAAACCTCGCATTAATTTGATATTTGTGATATTTCTGTATCAAAAATCATGTCAGGTCTCACAGCTGCAAAATATCTTACTATTAGAGTTGTCACAAGGGTTTCTAACATTATGCCTGCCAATAATATGGCAAAAACAGCGCTCCAGCCAGTAATATTTAAAAAATGTATCTCTGCTGTTTTCTCTGCCAGGGTCTGTACTGTTTCTGCATCTCCAGCACCATCCGTATCTATATGAGTATTAGCTTCACTGGCATAATTTTCATCATGTTCATGATGGTCATGATGGCCATGATAGCCATCATGGTCGTGATGATCATAGCTGCACTCCGGGTGAGGTAAAGCTTCGGCTACTCCAACAGTAGCGCTGACTACAGCAACCATTAAACCTACTGAGATTAAAAGAGCAATGACTGTAGCAATGATTACCCTGGGTACTATTGCCAGGTTTTTCAATAATATTCTAAATAAATAAGCTCCAATTAAAACTTCTGTTCCCATTAGCAGGGTATTCAAACCTACTACAGTGATGCCTCCATGTCCAAAAAAAGCAAGAATCATGTTAACCACAAAAGCAACCATAAATCCCAGTCCGGGCCCAAGGAGGATTCCACATAGTACTGCTAGACTAAAATGTAAAGGAATAAACCCCAGGGGAATGGCCATTGTAATAAGCATAATAGCCGCCATGATCCCCGCCAGAGGCACTTTTTTCCTTGCTTCATCCATGTTCATTTTCCTGCTTAGCACAAATATTATGACAATTGCTAATAAATAGCTTGAAACCCACAGCACTGGATGGAGCACACCATCTGGAATATGTATGTGGCTCAAAAAAAATCACCCCTTAAAGTATATTTTTGACAACAAAGAAAGGCTTGTAAATGCAACTTAGTTGCATCTTTGATTTCAATATACAGCCTTCCTCCAAACCTGTCAATAAATATTATGCAGGGGTTAAATAAGTATTACTTAAAACAGCTTGTATTATGATAAATAGCCCTTTCTCCTCCTATTAGTTTAGGCCTTGTTCTTGCCAGGGTTAAATGGGCTTCTCCTATACTTTTTAGTTCTATCCGTACTGGAACGGCCACTTTTTTTAAATGCATTCCTATAAAAGTATCCCCAATGTCCAAACCTGCATGGGCTGCAATGGTTTCTACCACAACTGGCTGTGCAAATCTTTCCATGGCTGCTGCCGCCAACGAGCCTCCAGCTTTTTCATGGGGGTAAACACAAACTATTTCCAAATTGTATTTGGCAGCACACCTCTCTTCCACAACTAAAGCCCTATTTAAATGCTCACAGCATTGTACTGCCATAAAAAGTTCTTTTTCTAGAACTGTTGGCAGCAAACCATCCATAATTGCCCCGGCAGTCTGCAGGTTAGAAGAAGAGCCAATTTTTTTGCCAGCAACCTCACTGGTACTGCATCCTATAACAACTATATCACCTGGCTTTAAATGGGCAGCCCTTAATAAACCTTGGATTGCTTCCTGGGCTTGTCTGGTATACAGGTTCAAATTTTCCATAACAATCACCCCAAATATTAACTTGCTTCTATTATATCCTGGTTATTATCTCTTTTCCAAGTATTAAGAGACAGCATAACATTTTAAATATTATATTAAATGCCAGATAATGGGAATAATAAATCTAGCAGCAAAATATAGTACTGCCACTAAACCCAAAAACAAGAATAAGTACTTATAGGATATTCTTGTTGTTTCCATTAGTTCATCACCTCATAAATAATAGTTCCTCTTAAATAGGGGAACTATTCATGGGGAATCCTTTTTTCGAGTAAGCCTCTTCTCCTTCTTCTTAAGTTTTTATATCAGTTTCACTATAATACTCTGGTATTATTTTATTATAAAACAACCATAAGGGAATAAGAATTATAATGCCACAACTAAGATACATAAATGGTAATCCCGCTGCCTTTGACAAGTAGCCAAGGAGTATTGAACCCAACCCAATTCCCAGGTCAAAGGCACTGAATATGGTGGCATTTGCTGCCCCACGCCTGAAAGGCTCAACCCTATTAATTGCCATGGCTACAGCTGTTGGATGGACAATGCCAAAGCCAATACCCAAAAAAACGGCAGAAAGAACATAATAGGACATTCCACCAGCTAAAAACAGGATAATAAAAGAAATGATAATAGCTATAAAGCCTATGGCCATGATCTTAAAGGGCCCCTGACTGTCAAATACCTTACCTGCATAGGGTCTAACAAAAAGCAGGATAACTGCATAGGCAAAGAAGAACATACCTGGATTATCTATGTTCAAGTCTTTAGCATAGATTGTGATAAAGGATACAATCCCTCCATAACCAAAGGTAATGAAAAACAACATTAATGATAAAGATAAGACCCTGGGTTCATAAAAGCTTTCTAAAGAAAATGTAAACTTATTAGACTTTTTGCTTGATACAGGATAGCTGATGCCAAACATGCATAGAAATCCTAAAATAGAGAGGGCTAATGCAGAGGTGAACAAGAGATTAAAGTCAACCTGGTTTATGATTGTCAGAGCTAACACAGGCCCCACTGCCATTGCCACGGTATTAGACAATCCGTAATAGCCCATGCCTTCTCCTCTTCTGGAGGCTGGAACAAGATCGGCAACAACAGTTCCTGCAGAAGTTGTGGCAAAGCCCCAGGCTGCACCATGAACAAATCTTAATAAAAACAATAAAACCAGGCTTGTCACAAAAATATAACCGGCCATACTAATTACATAAAACAGTAATGCCAGGAAAAATATCTGTTTCCTGCCAACAGCATCTATTAAAAAACCCGATAGCGGGCGTACTGCAACTGCCATTAGGGTAAGAATACCAATAATATACCCTACCTGGCTCTCATCACCCTTTAATACGTCTGTTACAAATATGGGAAGTGTAGGGAGTAAAAAATAAAAGCTTGTAAAAACCAGGAGGTTGAGTATGCAGATTAAAACAAAATCCTTTGTCCATAGGGGCTCCTTGTTATTCATTTTGCCGCCTCCCAGTTATAACTTCTACTACACTCTTAAGTGTTTTCTACCTCATTGTAACATAAAAGACCAGGCTTTAACCTGGTCTTTAAAAGTAATTTAAAAGGGAAACTTGTTGAACCATACCCCAAAGTGTCTCGCTTGAGTCTACTCTTGATCAGCTAAGCTTTGCCGACAGGCTTTCATGAAATAACCCAATTTTCGAGCTCAAGGCCCCCAACTCGCTCGAATTCACGGACATTATTAGTGACGATAATAAGTTCTTTAGCCTTCGCATGCGCCGCAATCAGCATAACCATAACTCCAATCGGAGTTCCTTCCCGCTTTAACGTTGCGCAAATTTTCCCGTATTCTACAGCCGCTTCATCATCAAATGGCAAGATGTCCACAACGGATAAAAATTGATTGAGTGCAAGTGTATTTTTTTCCGGGTATGCACTTGCTTCTACGCCGTGCATGAGTTCTGCAAGGGTAATTGCAGAAATGGCAACACCGTCACCCATGTTCAAATGGAGCTTTATGAGCACATTCTCTGGTTTTTTCTTTATGAGATATATACAAATGTTTGTATCCAGCATGTATTTCATAATGTCTCCCTTGACGTTTGAACACCCTGATTACGTCCGTCTGCAAAGAAATCATCGGTAAAGCTGTTAAGACCGTTAAGAAAGGTTTCCCATGCATGATCTTTTGGAAACAGCATAACAGCATTACCCACTTTTTGAATATATACTTCGTTACCCGAAAAACGGTATTCTTTCGGTAGCCGTACAGCCTGACTCTGACCATTGACAAATAATTTTGCAGTTTCCATTTTTAACCACCTCATTTATAGTATATATTTAAGCATATACTATTATCAAGACCTTTATTAATATTAGTTTTCGCACAGCTCATTTATTATGATAGTTTACAACCGTACCTATGGCTCACATTATATACAAAAAGAAGGCCGCCTAAATGCGCGGTTTAATAGGGAAACTTACTGAACCATACCCCAAACCGATACGGAAAAGCAACGGAAAAGCACTGTCCCTGCAAGGGGATAGCGCCTCCTAATATGATTTACAATTATTTGTTTAAGATGCTCTTGTCATCATCTTGCCGACAATCCTGTATATCATCCACAAACACTTGATTGCCAATAATCTGATAAACGATCCGATACCTTTTGTTTGTTAATATATAACGGTATTTGCCGACTGGAAGATATGGACGGTTATACACAGGATAACGGAACGGATCGGTTTGGAGATTCCGAATATCTTTAAGCAATCCGTCCAAAAGTCTGTTTGCCGCATTAACACTGACACGTGCTAAAAATTCAAAATGGTCATACATTCTGCCGTTTGCATCGGATGCAATAATTACCTGATATACCTTTTCATTACGTTCCATGCTCCGCTCCACTGGCGATAGCTTCCCTCATGTTTTTTTCGAACTCATCAACCGTATATCCTTGAGTTCCAAGCAAACGGGAACGCTCTGCCGAAAGCAAACGCTCGGCTGTCGCCAAATCATCCTCGCGCCGGTTGAATGTTTCTATATCCATGATAACTGTATCGCCGACGCCATTTCTGGTTAAAAATACAGGTACTTTTGCTTTACGGCAAATATCAGCGATACTGTTGTAATTTTTTCGAAGCTCACTTGATGATTTAATTATTGTAATCAATTTTCTCACTCCCGATAGTCAAATTTATATCAATATTATACCCTTATAAGACTAAAATAACAAGAGTGAAACTGCTGATAAATGCTTGGGCTATTTCTTTAATGGTCTATGCTCCTCAGAAACTGCTTTGTAAAGTGAAAGGCAGGCCAAAAGCATAACTATGGCAAAGGGAAAGGCTGCTGCTATTGATGCAATCTGGAGGGTTTGAAGTCCGCCAGTTATTAACAACGCAATTGATAAAGCAGCTAATAATATTCCCCAGATAACCATTTTGATCAGGGATGGATTTAACGCACCGTCAGATGACAGCATTGAAAGAACAAATGTTGCTGAGTTGCCTGAAGTGATAAAGAATGTGGATATGAGCGCAACAGTGATTATGGAAATTATCTGTCCAAAGGGATAATGACTGTATACTACAAAAAAGGCTGTAGAAACATCTGCAATGGCGTTTTGGCCCACTGCAGCAATTCCTGAAATCTCTAGGTTTAGGCCAAGGGTTCCAAAAACCGCAAACCATACAAAGCTTCCCAGGGCTGGAACAAGTATGACACCTGCAACAAATTCACGTATGGTTCTTCCCTTTGAAATCCGCGCAATAAAGGTTCCCACAAAGGGACCCCATGCAATCCACCAGGCCCAATAGAAAAGGGTCCACCCACCTAACCAGCCTGCATCTCCAAAGGGGGCCAGGGTTAAACTGCGTTCTATAAAACCTCCAAGGTAAGCTCCCAGACCTGTAGTCAAAACTTCAATTATTTTTACAGTAGGGCCTAAGAGCAGTGTGGCAATTAATACAAAAAAGGCAGTGCCTAAATTCAAGTTAGATATATACTTGATGCCTTTTTCTATGCCTGTTATAGCTGAACCTAAAAATATAGCAGTAATTACTACAATAATGGCAATTTGAACTGTACTGTTAATAGGCACACCCCAGAGAAAATTTACACCACTATTTATTTGTAATGTGCCAAGACCTAATGAGGTTGCAATACCTGCTACAGTGGCAAAAATAGCTAGAATGTCAATGGTTTTGCCTATGGGACCCTTCACGCCCTTTTCACCAATTATCGGCACAAAGATGCTGCTGATTAAACCTGGAGCATTTCTTCTAAATTGGAAATAGGCCAGTGCCATACCAAGAATACTATAATTTGCCCAGGGATGAAAGCCCCAATGAAAAAAGCTGATGGTTATGGCCTGGATTGCGGCTTCAGGAGTTTGGGGTGTTCCAACAGGAGGCTGCATGTAGTGATATAATGGTTCTGCAACACCCCAAAATACCAACCCTATTCCCATTCCAGCACTAAAAAGCATGGCAAACCAGGAAATAGAGCTAAATTCCGGTTCATCGTTATCTGAACCCAGCTTTATTTTTCCATACCTACTTACTGCCATGAATACTGCAAAGGCTACAAATATGAACATGGCCCAGATATACAGCCAACCAAAGCTGCCTATTAGAAAGCTAAATACACCATTGGCAACTGCAGCAAAGCTTTCAGGGGCAAATAATCCCCACAACACTATGCCCAGAGTAACGCTAAGTGATATTACAAATACTGGATTCCATCTATCCTTTGCTTCCAAAACTCTACACATCCCTTCTGGCAATTTAACTTGGTAGTTTACAGGTAGCTACTTTCCTTCAAAATAGCTATTGCCGTTTCTTTATCTTCTTCTGCTGTCATGATTATTGGTCCAGTACAGCCCATACCACTTGATGCATAGATTCCCCTTTTCCATAATGCTTGGACTGCATCCTCAAGATCTAATATTTCAATGCCTGTTATCTCTGAAGTCACTACTTTTTCTGGAGGTGGCTTTATCTCACCAGCACCTGCTTTTTTAGCTGTTGCTGTAGGACATTCTAATTTGCCCATGAGTTCGTCCCAACCAGCCTTTTTAACTTCAGCAAACTCTGCCTTTACCCTATCCAAAATCCTTCCCTTTGCAAGCTGACCTGCATAAGCAATGGCACCAGCCACAACAGGTGCACCTGAGGCCCTGGATAAAATGCAGATTATTTTATCATATTTTTCACCTATTCCTGGCCCATACCCATAGCCTAAGGACTCATAGTTCCCGCCACTTGTAAAAGCAGAGAACATTTTTATCAATACATTACCAGTTAGGCTGTCAGTAACCATTATGTTTGGAGAACCTAAGAGCAAGTCATTGCCACGCATTACAACTCCACCGTCACTGCGTGCTGATTCTGTAAAAGTTATTGGATAACCATTTTCCTTAAGACTTTTCAAGGCCCTTTCTACTTGTCTGGCTCCATCAATATTTAGTATTCCAACTGTAGGATTCTCTAATCCACAGGCCTTGGCAGCAGCTATACCATAGATGGTATTTTTCAGCATTGCTGTCACACGCTCTGTAGCTGAAGTACCTGTAGTTGTAGCAAGATAAAGTTCTTTTCCCTTGCCAGGGGTAATAACTCTGCCTACTGTAGACACGCCAATAGGGAAGCTGTAATGTAAGGTAACTGCTGAATCTAGAGTTCCTTCAGTCAACATGGTATCCATTATAGTATGGGCCTGTTTTTCATCAGCTGCTTCAATTAGTCGAAGGTTGGTAGCTACTCCCAGGCCAATTACCACCACTTCTATGTCTGGATTAGCCTTTTGGGCTTGTTCAGCACCAGCCAAAAGCTCTTGCGGCCCTAATTCACTTCCCAATATTGTTAAACCAACCCTGGTTTTCTTACCAAAGTTACCTGTCTCAATGCCATTGGCAATATCATTAAAGATTTCACTAATTGTTTTCTTAATGTCTGTATTATCCACCCTTTCACCTCCTTGTTAAGCGTCCCTGTGTTTTATTTTAGGGAATCTGCCAGGTTACGCATGGCCTCGGCAATCATTTTTCTTACTTCTTCCTTATCTACTCCTATGCCGGTATCTACTTTTCCTGTATTATTCTCCATTACAAATGATACACCATCAAACAGGTGGGTTAATCTGCCCAGGAATAGGCTGCCCTTACCTATTATCATGGCCTTGTTTATTTTGCCCTGCATTATCATATCTCGAGCATGACCTATAACTGGAATACCTGATGGAATATGACCCTGGGTAGGTGCAAAGCCAGGCATTCCGAAGCGGGCAACCTGGTTCTCAATATCTGCCCGGTCAAATTCTCCCTGTTTTACCCCCAAGGCGGCAATCATCTTGTAGTTTGCCTTGGGTACGTCTCCTGCTCCGGCAGGCTCGGTTATTTCTGGGTTTTGCATTTCAACAGCAAACAGGTCTATTTCAGACAGCTTGATACCCTTCTTTTCAAGGGGTTCAGTTACTAGTGCCTGGGTAACAGCCTGAGGGGAACCGCCAGAACCAATTTTATGCTTGCCAATAACATCAGTGCGAATAACAGGACTAACTCCATCATTTTCACTAACATGGACTGCAAAGGCTCCTAATAGGTCCTCTAGCACAGGAAGTTTTTTAGCAACATGTTCTTTCCCGTTCATTCCGAGCTTGGCAGTTGCACCACCTGCCAATACCACCACATTTTTATAAACCCCGGCTTGTACAAGGCTGGCAGCCTCTATCAAAGCGTGCACTGGAGCAGCACAAAAGCCCCTGGTATCTGAACCTGTTGCATTTACACAATCACATACCTCTCCAATAGCCTTGGCAAAATTACCTCCACCCCTTTGATTCATGTCTCCACACGCTTCTTCAGATGCTTCAATGATATAGTCAACCTCTTCAGCCTTTAAAGATGTTTTCTGAAATAGAAGAGCTAATGCATAGACTGCAGAGGCTTTGCTTACCAGGTTTTCAAACATGACATGGGCACTTAAGGCCTGGTCGTAATCATGGGCTTTTTTTACGTAGCCCGCCAGCTTATGCTCGTAATATATGGGCTCTGCAGCATGCTCCTTCTGGACAATTTTCTCTATTTCTTCCATTTCCATCCCATCCTTATCAAGCTTTGCCAAGCCTTTTAAGCTTTTTAAAACTGGATGGGCTGTAATTTTTGCTTTTACACTTTCCTGGAAATTCTTCTCTAGAAAAACCAGTTCGAAGACATCCACTACCTTTATAAGCCCTATAAATTCATCCTCGGGCATGATTTCCCCATATTTTCCAACTCGATTTGCATCCTTAAAAGGGTTCTCATACCATGGCCTTGGAATATCTCCTAATTCATGGGGAGTTATATTTCCAATATAAGCCTGATTAGGTGGGTATTGGACTGCTTCTTCAAAGGACCTAAGCTGCTCAGGAAGCTTCTTAAGGTATTCAGAATCAGGATTTTTTCTCTTTTCTGATGTTTGGGTTGTTCCTTGATGTACGACCATATTGCATGCTTGAATTAATCCATAGCTAGCTCCTTTAATAACAGCAAAATTCACCTGTAGATTCACCTCCAGATTGTATTTTGGGTAATGGAACTGTCTTTTTTCTTCCATTACCCAATTTTGATTTAGATTTTAACTTGTGTACTGCTCTCTAATAGACTTCACTTCATTAACAACCTCGTCAACGTCTAACACCATTTCCATCATGCTGATATGCTCTTCATATACTTCAGGAGCGACATCATTTTTAATTTCATCTTCAAAAATATGATATGCCTTGAGTCCTAACTGGACTCCTGCTAATGGACCAGCAAAGGTAGGATCACCATTGGATACTGTTTCGGCAGCTAACCCAGAAGCTTCAGCCTCTGCACCACCCAATACAACTATAAGGTTCTGGTTACCGTACTTTTCAGTTAAGTCTTTAATTCTTTGCTGATTTTCTAGGTCCATTGCACCAGCTGCAGTTCACACAAAGCATTCTGTAGTTGAAAAAACTACTTCTGCACCAGCACTCTTGACGCACTCTTCAATGGCTGGACCTGGAATACCATCTCTGTCACCAAGAATAGCCACTTTTTTTCCTTTAAGCATTAACATTAAAATTCACCTCATTTCTTGGTTCTTTATAATATTGCTACCAGGCTGTCAATATCTGACTGGCTTAGTTTGCCGTCAATACGGTTGACAAGCTCTCCTTTATTAAAGAGCAGTACTGCAGGAACCTGCTCAACGTGATACCTGCTGGCCACTAGATGATTTCTATACAGGTCGATTTTGACAAGCTTGGTATTTGGGTATCTGTCCTTATGCTGCTCTATAGTAGACACTGCCACAATGCTTTCTTCATTTTGGGGCGCCCAGAAAACAACCATTACTGGTTCTTTGGCATCAAGAACCTGCATTTTAAAGTTTTCTTCTTCTGCAAGATATTTGTCTGCAGCAAAGGCGG
Source organism: Desulfitibacter alkalitolerans DSM 16504 (assembly GCF_000620305.1). NCBI lineage: Bacteria > Bacillati > Bacillota > Clostridia > Neomoorellales > Desulfitibacteraceae > Desulfitibacter > Desulfitibacter alkalitolerans. The sequence continues at coordinate 58,172 of NZ_JHVU01000024.1, forward strand.
CGACTGCTCCATCAGCTACTGCTGTAACCACCTGTCTTAAAAACTTTTGATTGGCATCCCCTGCTGCATAAACTCCGGGCACTGATGTTTCCATCTTTTCATTGACAATTATATAGCCGTTATCATTGAGTGCTACCTTACCCTTTAAAAATTCAGTATTAGGTACATAGCCCACAAAAAAGAATACACCATTTGTTTCCATTTCTGTTAATTCACCAGTTTTAAGGTTTTTAATTACCACCTGTTCAACTAGACCGTCGCCCCTGATTTCATTAAGAACAGAATTCCAAACAAAGTGTATTTTAGGATTGGCATAGGCCTTTTCCTGGCTTGCCTTGTTGGCATCAAGGATGCCTTCATCATGTATGACAATAATGGTTACCTTATCTGCAAATTTAGTCAGGTAGATGGCTTCTTCAATGGCAGCGTCTCCATTACCAACTACAACAACCTCTAGATCCTCATAAAAGTCAGCATCACAGGTTGCACAATATGATACACCCTTGCCTACAAAGGCCTTTTCTCCCTTGATTCCTAGAGTTCTTGGATTGGCACCTGGGGCTAATACTACTGCCTTGGCATGGTACTCCTGCCCCCTTTTGGTGCGAATTACCTTTACCTCACCCTCTAGTTCAAGATCTGTCACCTGCTCTTTTTCAAAAACTACTCCAAAGTCTTCAGCATGCTCCCTAATGGATTTCATAATCCCGGGACCTGTTGCTCCCCTACCAAAGCCAGGGTAATTCTCTAGTTCTTCTGTAGTAGCCGCCTGTCCGCCTGTACGACCCTTTTCAAGGACTACTGTCTTCAGCCTGGATCTTGCACCGTAGATGCCTGCTGCCATCCCTGCAGGGCCTCCACCGACCACGAGCAAGTCCCATACTTCCTTAATCATATTGCACCCTCCATTCCTATTTAATGCTTTTTTTAAATCTTAACAGGGAATACTGTTTGTTCAGTAATTTCTGTAGTTAAAGAGTCTAATGCCACTCCCACCCTATGGTAGCGTAGCTTCCATTGTTCTTCCTTTGGGGTATTTGGATTGCCCAGGGGATAGGGAATGGATATGGTTGGTACCATTCTATTAGAGCCAACTGTCTTAGCAATTGGAAGCAAATTAGCCATTGTTACAATTGTAATGCCTTTTCTTTCTATTTCCTTGTTTATCGTTGCACCGCAACGCGTACAGGTGCCTCAGGTGGCGGTAAGGATAACAGCGTCCACACCAGCTGTAACCAATTCCTCAGCAATTTCTTGACCCATACGCTGGGCTTCTCCCTGGGTGGTACCTGTACCTACAGTAGTATAGAAATAGTCATGGACCTTGCCAATCTTGCCTTCCCTTTCATACTGTCTTAATGCATCTAAAGGCACTACCACATTTGGATCAGCATTTGCAGCTGCCGGGTCATAACCAGCATGAATTGTTTTGTACTTTCCTGCTTCAAACCTATCCAGCTTTGAAATATCATATTTACCCCATTTGGTAGCAGAAGCAGATTGAATTCTATCTGGATTGTCAACTGGAACTATTCCACCGGAAGTAACAAGGGCAACAGTTGCCCTGCTTAGATCCTTAATAGCAGGAGCTATTGGCACAAGGTCTGATTTTGGAATTGGCAGCTCTGTTTCAAAAGGCTGTCCAGTAACTTTTTTAATAAGCATGTCTACAACCCTGTCAGCACTTCTTACTGGAGGGTTAGTCCATGTTTGATGGCGTTTTCCACGACCAAAGTAGCCTTCCTCTTTTGCTGGCTTAAGCTCGTCTCCTCTAATAATTTTATCTCCAAAGGAGGCCATTTTTCCCAGGTCTTCTTTCATTTTACGAGCACTATTTCCACCTTCAAAGATATAAACATCTGATCTAAACATGTTCACCGCTGGGTTTTCCACATTCATGGACGAAATCACTGGCACGCCAAATTTTTCGTGAACTACTTTGCATATCTTCCCACACGCTGTTCCATATCTACCTGCCAGAAATGCAGGGCCCGCAAAAAACATGTCAAACTCCTTATCCTTCAGAAATTCTAGGATAGTGGCAACCGCCTCTTCTTCTCTGGAACCCATGAAGTTGTCACCACATATAATTGTATGTGTAATCTCAATTTCTTTTAGGGCTTGATTTAAGCCCTGGGCAGGACCCACCAGACCATCATGAATAGTTGGCGCATAATCCGCCTTGTCCTCTCCACCAATCTGACCAAAAAACTGATTAATATAGTGAATTCCCTTTTTCACAATTCCACCTCCTAGTATTCAACACAAATCTTGTAGTAGAGTCCTGTGTTTCCATCTGAACAGAACATGGCGTTGTTTTCCATTATTACCGATCCATCTTCCTTGACACAACCTTCCCAACCACCAGCTAAACCGTCTCTTGCAAGGGCTTCCAGTTCACCGATGACTGTTGGCATTGGGGGAAGCTCAATTATCTCTGATACATTACCAGTAGATACTATTGCATCTGCTTTTTCATCTAGAGCTACCAGGGGCTGTGATCTTCCGTCTCTACCAGTACACTCATTAGTTATGCCAACTGTCTTTACTCCACCATTTTCAAGTTCCACGATGCACTGAATAAAATCAGCATCAGGGTTTCCATAGCCTTCTTCAGCTACTATTGCCCCATCGGCACCTAGTGTTGTAGCAAGTTGTCTTACAAAAAGAGCTGACCTTGTTTTTTCCTCAAGGTTAACATTCAGGTTTGACATTATAACTCCAAGGAAATTGAGTGTTTTTCCGTGTTCTTTATAGAGTCGTTTTATAGTTTCATTGTTGACATGTTCATATGTGGACATTTTAGAGGAGCATGGCATAAAGCTTCCAGATATAATTGCCCCGTCAAGTATTTCATTAGGATGCATGAATGTAGGCAGCATATGGTTAGAATCCCAACCGTATACAAGGGCATTATAGCCATTCTCTTCCATCTGGGATTGGAGTTGAAGCACATATACTACTGAGGGAAGCTTTTGAACTTCTGCTGACCTTTTAGTTACTGGCTCAAGTTCATACGTTATTATCTCTTCAGGCTCTTGATCAGCAACACATTTGCCTATATATTCTGCCAGCCTCATACCTGCCCATCTCAGGGCATGGTTCTTTTTTTGCTGTTCACGCTTCTCAAATTCTTCATCAGTATCTGCCACCAAACAGATATTATTGAGCTGGGAATATATAGTGTGCTTTGCCCCAGGACCGCTCATATCAATTAGCCCATCCTGGAAGCCTCCCCAGTGCTTTCCTACTACAAGGACGCAGCTTCCCTTTAAAACATGGGTCCTACCGCTGCCAGCCATTACAAGCTCATGGGTTACTCCTGGAAACATTACTCCCCCTGAGACCTTGCAGCGAGGTTCTATGGCCTCCTTAACTGGAACAATTCTTACTTGATCTCCAGGCCTTGCCAATACCAGATCAGCTTCAGTAATGTGTTCATCTTCCCTGACAACCTGTAGGGCTTCTTCTTTGTTGATGGTTAAAACCCCATTAGCATAAGATGTTTTCGGCCCGAAAACAATTTCCTTTACAAAAAAGTTTCCGTGTTCAAGTTTCATTTATTTAACAGCTCCTTTCATGTTGTTCCATTCTTACTTTTTTTGTTCAGCAGCATAAAAAAATTAAAGCATTGTCTGAATTGTTTGTTTAAAAGTTTATCATAGTTTTCTAAACATGTATATATTTTAAACATGTTTATATTGCCTTTAAGTCTATGTATTTAAACTTTAAATATATATAAGAAGAATCTATTTAATCTGTCCATAGCTTAATATTTAGTTTGAGCATTACTTATATGACTTATAAAAAATATTATTTATTATTATTGGTAACATATGGGATTTAATCAGCAGTTAAAACACACTTTCTCCTTGTGGGCTAAAATGGAAAACCTAATAAAAAAAACCGCACAATGAATGCACGGTTCCTTTTCCAAGACAATTTAAATTATTTATGTTCCATGTAGCTTCTTATTGCTCTTTCCACATCTTTGTCCAGGAAATTAACTTCTTCAGATAATCTCTCTTTCATCTTGATCCTTGCCCTTGCTGCTGTATCATGTCTTTCTATTCCCCATACATCATAGGCAGACCTATCTGATAGGCTGGCAGGGAAAAACTCACTTCTATGATGCTCAAAGGTATGCATGGATGTTAAAAACTCGCCTCCTGGACCAACTTGCTTTATCAAGTCAGCAGCCAGGGTGTCTTCATTTACAACAATTCCTTTTTTAATTCTTTTAACCATTCCACAAACCTCTTCATCTATCATAAACTTTTCATAACTCATTGCGTTGTAATATTGTAAAATACCTGCCGCGTGTAATACAAAGTTTATACCTGACAAGGCTGTACCGAGCATAACTGCTGCTGCTTCATAGCTGGCCTGATTGTCAGGAATTTTGGAATCAGTGAGAGAGCCCCCGCCTCTAACTGGTACCCCATAGTATTTTGCCAGCTGGGCACTTGCACTGATAATCATCATTGACTCAGGAGCACCTATGGACAGACTTCCATATCTCATTGCTGTAATTGATGATGCAGCTCCATAGACAACTGGGGTTCCAGGATTAATTACCTGGGTCAAGACCATGCCCGCAAGGACTTCAGCATTTTGTACAGCTATTGTGCCTGCAAGGGTAACAGGGCTTGTAGAACCTGCCATTGCCAAAGAAGCTGTTATAACCGGCTGCCCGGCTTCAGCGTATTCCACAAGGGCTGCCAGCATTCTCTCATCATATTTTAAAGGTGTTAATGAGTTAATCAGAGATATCATAACCGGTCTTTGGGCAACAAACTCTCCACCAAAGACCATCTTTGCTATTTCTATAGTGTCTTTTGCTTCCTCTTTACCAGAAGCACTTCCCATAAATGGTTTTGGTGAACATTTCAAAAGGTTATAGGTCATTTCCATATGCCTGATATTTACAGGTATATCATTAGGCTCTACCAATACTCCCCCTGTAACATCAAGATAGGGGCTGCTGCCTGCCAGCTGGGCAAACTTTTTGTAGTCCTCCAGCAAAGCCTTTCTGTTCTTACCATCATCCATAACAAAGGGCGCACCATATCCAGGTGCTAGACAGATGTTGTCCCCTCCAATTATAACATCTTTCCCTTGCCTACCATAAATGGTGAATTCCCTTGGAACAGCTGCTAGATGCCTCATTATTTGTTCCTCAGTAAAGAAAACCCTTGTGCCCTGCACCTTAAAACCAGCCTTTTGAAAGTAATCTAACGCAGGCACGTATAAAAAGTCTATACCAGTATTAGTAAGAATATCCACAGACGACTTATGAATTTGCTCCAGCTGCACCTCACTTAACATCTTTTGCATTTTTTAAGACCCCCTGGTATTTTTATTAGATTCGCAGATTATACAACCCCAATTTTTTTGAAATACTATGACTTCTTAACTTCTTCACCTAAGGCTTTAATCAAAAAATACATCATGACAATTAACCTTTTGTCCCATTTTAACACTCCTTAAAATATTTTGTTAGTTTAAATATATCTAATTTTCTTGCACTTTAAAGCAAAATACACTTTATTTTATCCGATGGTTAACCACCACTAAGACTCCACCTGAAGACAAGAATCCTGTTTATGGCATTTCTATCTTCCTTTTGAAAATAGAAACCTTTAATCATGTATATATTTTAACATAAACATGTTTATTTAGTAAGCATATATATTTATTATATTTTGATTATTTTATTAATTAGTCTGGTATTATCCAATACATTGTAAAATTTAAAACAAAATCTAAAATTAATCTGGATGTTATAAAAACCTGGATGTTATTTCAATATTATTGTATCATTAACTTATAAATGGTATAATTTATAACTAATTTATGTCTTTATATCAAGAGGGAATTATGAGAGAAATTCAAAAGCAAAGAATGATGCGCTACTTTATTGATGGAGCATCACAAATCATTGAAGAAGAAGGCATTGGTGGGGTAACAGTTAGAAAGGTAGCTGACCTGGCAGGCTATAATAGTGCTACCCTTTATAACTATTTTCAAAACTTAGATCACCTTGTTTTTTTTGCATCCATGCGGTTTCTAAAAGAATATGCCCAGAGTCTGCCTAGCTATGTCAAAGAGTCAGCCAATGCCCTTGAGAGATATTATCGCATCTGGGAAGCATTCTGTTTTCATTCTTTTAACAAACCTGAAATCTATAATGCTATCTTTTTTACAAAGCTGGATATTCCCCTGGAAGAATCTATTAAGGTTTTCTATGAACTATATCCTCAAGACCTGGGAGAACAACCCCAAGAGCTATTGCCCATGCTTTTAAAGCAGAATATATATGATAGAGCCAGAACCATTGTAGAGGCCTGCGTAAAGGAAGGCTTTATAAATGAGGAGCATATAGCAGAGGTAAATGAAGCAGTATTACTTATATATCAAGGAATGTTAACCAGGATCATTAACAAGCAGGTTGATTATTCTGTTGAAGAGGCGGTGGAAAAGACCATGGGCTATATTAGAAAAATAATCTATGCTTATCAGTTAACAGACTAATCAAATGACAATACCTTATACAACACCTTATCTATCATAATATCCTTGACAAATAATAATAAAGCGTATAATATATCATAAAACTAAATAAATTCTTATCAAGAGTGGTGGAGGGACTGGCCCTATGAAGCCCGGCAACCCCTATAAAGGAAGGTGCCAAATCCTTCAGTATTTTTATACTGAAAGATAAGATGCGGATGCTTATAAAAGAGCCTTTCTTATCGAGAAGGCTCTTTTTTAATAATAAATTAACAAGGCGGGTGTATGGATATGAAAAGGTTTTTAGCTGACAGAGCCTCTGTTTTAGGAACAGAGGCAGCATTCGAGGTTCTTGCAAAAGCAAAGGAACTTGAAAGGAGCGGAATAAAGGTTATTCACATGGAAATAGGCGAGCCTGATTTTTCTTCCCCTTTTAGAGTTATAAATAGCGCTATTACAGCGATGAATCAAGGCAATACAAAATACTGTGCAGCCGATGGTCTTATTAATGCTAAAGAAGTAATTGCTAACCATGCAAGCAGACTTAGAGAGATAGAATTTACTCATGATGAAGTTGTAATTACTCCTGGAGCAAAGCCTATCTTATTCTATTCAATGCTTGCATGTATTAACCCGGGAGATGAGGTGATTTATCCTAATCCTGGCTTTCCTATATATGAATCATTAATTCATTTTTGCGGGGGCAAACCAGTTCCTGTTCCAGTAGAGGAAATGAATGATAATTTTTCCATAGATATCAATAAGCTTGAACAGCTTATATCAGATAGAACCAAGATGTTAATACTTAACTTCCCACATAATCCAACTGGTGGAATATTAAAGAAATATGACCTGGAGGAAATTGCTCACCTTTGCATAAAAAACGACCTTTTAGTTATTTCAGACGAAGTTTACAACAAGATATACTATGATGAAAAACCCATTTCAATAGCATCCTTACCTTTCATGAAGGAAAGAACTATTATTGTTGATGGTTTTTCAAAAACCTTTTCTATGACTGGTTGGAGACTAGGTTTTGGTCTAATGCCTAAAGAACTTATCCCCCATATTACTCGATTAATAATTAATAATTACAGCTGTACTCCACCCTTCATTCAACTGGCTGGAATTGAAGCATTGCTTAATTGTAGTAGTCATACTGAAGAAATGGTCAAGGAGTTTGCAAAAAGAAGAGATATGCTTGTTAAAGGATTAAATTCCTTATCAGGATTTTACTGCCATAAACCAAAGGGTGCTTTTTATGCTTTTCCAAACGTTAATGGTACTGGAATATCTAGTTCTGTCCTGGCCTCTGAAATATTAGAAAAGGCAGGAGTAGCAACTATAGATGGAGCTTCTTTCGGAAAATACGGACAAAATCACCTTCGTCTTTCCTATGCAACATCAATGGATAACATTTGTGAAGCAATTAATAGAATTGATATGTATCTAACCAAAAACAATAAATAATCTTATTTAAAACTCAGCGAATAAAAAGCTAACTATCTTCACTGCAAAAAACACACAAGGGATATGTAAAAACAGCTATTACACATCCCTTAATTTATTAGAATGGGCCTCATCCTCTAATTAATTATTCCTTGATCTTTTTCACTAACTCGTCAGGCAGTGCAGGTATGTAAAAGCAGGCCATTTTCATGCTTTCGGCTGAATAGTTTTTACACTGATGCTGTACTCCCGCCTTGGCATAAATAACTGAACCAGGCTCTAAATCATAATGCTTGTCTTCTATGATGGCTTCTCCCCTGCCTGTTATTATCAATATCATCTCGTCTACAGGGTGGATGTGAAAATCAGTCTGTCCTGTAAGTGGATAAAGTGTTGACATTAAAAAGGTAAAGTTCTCCATTTCCTCATCCTGTTGGGGTGTATATACCAGCTGTAAATTGCGCATGTTTGGTTCTGGTACAGTTTTGCAAGCAATCTCAAATACTTTTTTAACAAAATCCATGGATAAATCCCCCTTGATATTTTTAATTATATTTTAGTTGTTAATCTGTTGAACATTAGACCTAAAGCCTGGCAACTCCTGATCTTCTTGCAGCAACAGCTACCGCCTCAGCCACTGCAGGAGCAACCCTTTTATCAAAAGCACTAGGTATTACGTAGTCTGGATTCAAATCATCTGCCGATACTAGCTCGGCTATTGCATAGGCAGCTGCTAGTTTCATTTCCTCATTTATATCACTTGCCCTAACATCTAAAGCACCTCGGAATATGCCAGGAAAAGCGAGAACGTTATTAACTTGATTGGGAAAATCAGACCTTCCTGTACATACCACCCTGGCACCTGCTTCGTAAGCTAATTCAGGCATTATTTCCGGGACAGGGTTGGACATAGCCATGACAATAGCATCCCTGGCCATTTGTGAAATCATTTCTTTTGTAGCAATGTCTGGGCCTGATACTCCAATGAAAACATCTGCATCAACCAGCGAACCAGCTAAGTCACCAGCAAATTTTTCCTTGTTTGTAACCCTTGCCATTTCTTCCTTTATCCAGTTTAAACCCTCTCTGCCCTCATAGATTGCACCTTTTCTATCACACATAATTACATTGGAAACTCCTAGGCCCAGCAGCAGTTTAATAATTGCCACACCTGCTGCCCCAGCCCCAGCAATAACTACTTTAATATCTTCTAGCTTTTTATTAACAATTTTCAGTGCATTAATTAGAGCAGCCATGGTTACTACAGCGGTGCCATGCTGATCATCATGAAATACTGGAATATCAAGCTCCTGCTTTAACCTTTGTTCAATGGTAAAACAGGCTGGCGCTGCTATGTCTTCCAGGTTAACTCCACCAAAGCTGGGAGCAATTAATTTTATTGTTTCTATAATTTTTTCCTCATCCTTTGTATCAAGACAAATTGGAAAGGCATCAACATCAGCAAAGGCCTTGAAAAGAATAGCTTTTCCTTCCATTACCGGCATGGCAGCAAGGGGACCAATGTCACCTAGTCCCAATACTGCAGTTCCATCACTTACTACTGCAACCATATTCCCCTTGGCTGTATACTTGTAGCTCAATTCAGGATTAGCTGCAATTTCTTTACAGGGTTCTGCTACCCCCGGTGTATATGCCAAACTCAAGTCTTTTTGTGTACTGACTGGAACTTTAGGTACAATACTTAGTTTCCCCCTGGCAGTTTCATGAAACTTTAAGGCCTCGTCCCTAACTGACATTTTTTATTAACCTCCGCGTGGTATCTCGTGGTCAGGGCTGTAAAGCCCTGTAACCACGGTGTTTTTTACATCAGCTACATGTAGTTGATGTGCCGCATTTATTCCACGGTCCTCTTGACAATGAGCCTCCACCGGCATGTCTGCAGGCATCACCGGCATCCCCCATGCCAGAGCATGGTTGATGCCTGGCGGATCAGCCTAACATGCCGGTACTCATTGTCAAGAGGCTTTCGCGGCATAAACGCTACTGATTTACATGGGCTACTTGGACTACTATGACTACACACCACGAGATTACATAGTAGTCCATGTGAAAATCATCTACATCGACTACTTTAACTACTATGTTTTATAATCACGAGATACCTTAAAAAATATTTACTACATGTACAATTTAATTGTATTAAAAGATTTGAGGGTTAACAATATATTTTGGCCTTTTCCCATTAATATGATCCAGAACGCCCTGGGCAGCATGAACAGCCATGGCTATTAGAGCATCTTCAGTTAAGGCAGCATTATGTGGAGAAACCAGGATGTTATCCAGGGTGAACAAAGGATTGTCCTTTGCTGGAGGCTCTTCTTCGAATACATCCAAAGCCGCGCCTCTTATCTGGCCAGTTTTTAAGGCTTGATACAAAGCTTGTTCATCTACAATTGAGCCTCTAGATACATTAATTAAATAAGCGGAACTTTTCATCATATTAAACTGCTTCTCGCCTATCATTTTACTGGTAGCATCTGTTAAAGGAGTATGAATTGTTATAATATCTGAATTGGCAAGGAGTTCATCTAAAGTTTCCACCAGGGCAATCTCATGCTTTCTTGCTGTATCAGGATTTACATAGGGATCATACCCAATGAATTCCACCCCAAGACCCCTTAGCTTTTCTACCAGCAGCAATCCTATTTTACCCATACCAACCAGACCAACTGTTTTGCCTTTAATCTCTGTCCCTATAATCTTATTTCTTAGATAAAAATTTCCTTTTCTGGTCTCATTGTCTAATTGAACAAAGTTTTTTGTAACTGCCAGAATCATTCCCAGGGCATGCTCTGCAACTGAATGGATATTTGCTTCCGGTGCATTGACAACCATGATCCCAAGTTCGTTTGCTGCTATTAGATCTATATTGTCAACACCAATGCCGTGTTTTGCAATGACTTTTAGCTTTGGCAGGCTCTTGATTATCTCACCTGTTATTTTAGCACTTCTAATTATAATTCCCTGGCAGTCAGCAGCTTCCCTGATGATAGTTTCTGAATCTGTACTTGAGCCAATTATTACATCTACTTCTTTTTTTAAAAGATTAATTCCATCTTGGTGGATTGGCTCTGTTAAAAACACTTTCTTCATAGGCTCATCTCCCGCTAAAAATAAGTTAATTATTGCGTCATCCCTTTGTCTGTTGAATAATCTGTTTGGCTGCGCCGGCTATCATTCCCTGGTCTGTGCTTATTAACAAATACTGGACACCTTTTTCAATAAATTCTTTCGCCTGGGCAGCAGCGGAAACAATACCAACTGCCTTGCCTGCAGCCAGCACCTTTTGAATTATCATGTCTATACTTTCTAACACCTTTGGATGATTGACCTCTCCTATAACACCCAGGGATTGGGAAAGATCCATGGGCCCAATAAAGATAATATCCAGATTTTCAAGCTTTAGTATTTCATCTAGGTTTTCCATACAGGTTACCGTTTCACAGTGTGCTGCCACAAGGGTATTGGCATTAGATTCTTCTACAAATTTTTTTATAGGGTTCATTCCATAGCTTGCTGCTCTAGTAGTTGGAGAAAATCCACGTTTGCCTATTGGGTCAAATTTCACACTATCAATAAGGTATTGGGCTTCTTCTCTTGTATTAACATTTGGAACCTGTACTCCTAGAGCCCCAGCATCTAAAACCTGCAAAATCTCTACCTGATTATTTTCTCTAACCCTTACAATGGGCACTATATTAACTGAATCTGCAGCCCTTATCATATTTACCATGCTTTCTCTGTTCATGGCTATATGCTCATTATCCAAAACAAAAAAATCAAATCCAGCCAATCCTAAAATTTCCACAGAAGACGGATCATTCATTTTGACAAAGGTACCTATTACTGGTTCGTCATTTTTTATTTTCTTTTTAACACTATTCTCTCGCATCATATTATAATCACCCCAGTGTAAATTACATAATTTCCTAAAATTTTCTAAAGAGGAGGTTGGAGCATGTTAATATATAACCTAACATGCCCCATATATATTGGAGGAGGTTATTTGTCATATTTAAAATGTAAACAAGTTTTCAACATCTGCCAACCAGGCAAACCTTGCATCATACACCAGCTTATAGGTTTTGCATTCTCCAGCCAGGCCCCACAACAGGTAATATGTGCAGCCTGGAACAGTCCATGATGTATGGTAACCCTTTGGAATTGCTATGGCAATATCATCACCATCAACGGTATGATATTCATCCCATTTTTCTTCTAGGCTATAAGTATGCTGTATAGCATAACCACCATGGGGAGCCTTTATTTTAAAGGAAAAAATCTCGTCAAGGGGATATTCATTTTCACAGGTGTTTTCATGCTTGTGTGCCGGGAAGCCAATCCATCCCCCTGGCACAGATACAGACTCCCCTACTATTAATTTTTTTGTAACATTTGATTGAGGACTAAAGATAAAGCGATATTTTCTTTTCCAGTTAAGAGCCCCTGGAATGCCCTCTTTAATATCCTTTGGTTGAACAAAGCAGGGATCGTTGCCCTCTACACAGGGTGTAGAAAAAATCCTGGCTTCCATCCCCCCCTCTGTCTTGATTTTAATTTTACTCCCCGGTGGAAGATATACAGCAGTAGGAAGCTCATCATATACTGATTTACGATTTCCGTATATCTCATCAAGACCTTTTCCCTTACTGTACTCCACAGCTCCTGTAAAGTCTCCTCCCTGTAAGACCACTGCCATCTCTTCTCCAACAACCTCGTATTCTAACTCTTGACCACAACTTAAAAGAATACGGCTAAAATTCATATGTCTAAGATTTGAATTTTCTGGGGTAATAACCCTTTCAAAACCTTCTTTACCTTGAAATCTATGCAGTGTAGTATATCCCATTCTTCTACCCCCTAGGCAGCATATTTTCTAAAACTCAATCCAATCTAAACCTAATTCTGCAATTTTTGCTTTGGTGGGAACGCCCTTATCATCCCATCCTGAAATTGTATAAAAATCTTTGATTAATTTATAAAATTCTTCCTTGTCTATGGCTTTTCCGCTAAGGGGGCCCTTGCCCATGGGTTCAAAGAAACGCTCTGGAAGGGTATCATCTTCAGGACCAAAACCCTCTCTAGTGTTAAATATACGAGCCATAACGTTAGCCCTTTCCCCAACTTTCATAATCTCCCACATTCCAGTATGCCAGCCTGTCACAGCAGAAACAATCTCAAGCACCTTTCCAAAGGAAAAGGTAAAGGCTGGTGCTGTTACTAAATTGCAAAAGCCTACTGAATTATTAAAGCAGTAATACATCTGCAAATACTGGAACAATCTAAGTTTTCTTGCCGTTAAGTCCCTAACATCAATGGGCTCATATATTCCAAAAACATTCATGCTGTCTAAAGCAACTGTGTAGTCTGCAAACCCTCCATCATGGGGCATCTCTAAATGATCAGCACCAGTTGGAGACAATGCAAACCCTAAGCCAACACCTGTCTTGCCCCTTGGATCATGGGCTGCAAATTCCTGTCCTTTGACATGCATTGCATACTTTTCTGCACCTTTGCCAAATTTTTTCGCGGCAGCAACAATCCCCTCACCCAGAATATAACCAATACCCTGGCGATGAGCTATCATCTCTACCAGCTTGAGCATGGCTTCTGCATTTCCAAATTCCAGCTTCAAACCATCCGTATCTCCTTCTGTTATAATGCCCTTTTCATAACATTCCATGGCAAAGCCAACTGCCACAGAGGCAGAAATTGTATCCAAACCATATTTATTGCAGAGCTCATGTGCTTTAGCAACCGGCCTTAAATCAGTAATTCCACATATAGACCCAAAACCGCCAATGGTTTCATATTCTGGCCCACCGTAATAGGGATCTACCTGATATTTTTCATCCTTGGCAACCCTTTTACAGCGAATTGGGCATGCATAGCATCCTTCGTTTTTTACAAGGATTGTATCTGACATAGTCATACCATACAGGTTTTCTGCTCCATCAATTACACCGTCTCTAAAGTTATATGAGGGCAGGGTTCCAGTTTCATGAAGGCCCGGTATGGAATGGGCGGTTCCCCATTTATTCAGTCTTACATTTAGTGCATTATTCTTCCAGTTTTGCGCAAACCATTTTACAATTTCTCTAACCTTTTCCTTGTCAGCAACAGGTACTTCCTGTGTACCCCGAACAGCGATGCCCCTTAAATTTTTGGAACCAAATACAGCTCCCATGCCAGTTCTGCCATTGGCATGTTTAGAATTATTTAACACACAAGCATATTTAACAAGCTTTTCACCGCTTGGACCAATCTGTGCTACTACAATCCTTTCATCACCAAGTTCTTTTCGAATAATTTGCTCTCCCTCACCTACTGTTTTCCCCACCAGGTGAGAGGCGTCTCTAATTTCAGCTTTTCCATCCTTTACCCATAAATAAACCGGTCTGGAAGCTCTTCCCTTTATAACAGCTGCGATAAAACCGGCCTTTCCAAACTCAGGGGCCCACCAACCACCTGCTTCAGATTCCCCAAAACCATTGGTCAAAGGTGATTTGGAAGCAATGGTAAATCTTGATGCCCCTGGTATTGGTGTTCCACTTAAGATACTGGCGGCTACAACCAGCACATTTTCTTCACCAAGAGGATCTACTCCTGGTTTTAACTCATTTAAAAGAAAGTAGCCTGCTAAAGCACTTCCACCCATATATTTCCGAAGTATATCTTCCGGTAAGGTTTCAATTGAAATGCTTTCGCTGCTAAGGTCAACCCTTAAAACCTTACGTTGATTAATTTCTGCCACACTCTTTCACTCCTAACATATAATTGCTCATATTATAGCTTCACAAAACAGATTAACCTCCTGTAAAGACAGGTACAATTGCTACTTCATCCCCTTCTTCTAAAACATAGTCCATTTGCTTTATGTGACCATTGACTACAAACATAACAGCCAATTCTTTGCTTATGGGGATTTTATTGGCATTCATCAAATCTTTTATTGTCATGGTTTCTTTAATCTCAAATTCCCTGGTATCTTCATTCAAATTAAGATGTTTAAGATGCTTTAAAGTAACCTTCATTAACCTCACCCTTGTTTTCCTGACATATACAGGAATAGCTATAATTAGTAGTTAGGAGCTCTCTATAGGGAGAATTCCTAACTACTCAAAAACCTAGCACTTATTAATTTGTTTCAATTTTAACTCCAGCAGGGTACTTTTCCTTAATGTGGTTAACTAAATCAACCATTCTATCAACTATAACTTTTACGTACTTTTCTCCCTTTTCGGCAGTTGCTTTAGTTGGGTCCCCAACAACACCAGCCTTGAGATCCTTGTATTCTGGAGCACTTACCGTACCTTCATCAAAGCGCAGTGGCTTACAGGATTTTTCCTGGGTTGGGCCTGTAACAAACTGGCGGTCTAACAATGGTGTTGCCAATTCTTTAACTGCCCTGCTCATATCCACATACTCAGGGAAAAGGTGGAGTGCTATTGAGGTTTCAGCCTCGTCTGCATGCCAGAAGGGATCTTCAAATATATCGTGATGAACATCTCTAACACTATTTTGGAACATGACAGATAGTACATAGTAGCCTTCCTGCCCTAACTCCTGAACAGTATAATTGGTAACAAACGCCTGACCGTGACCAAAAAACAAAATGAACTTGTTGTAACCAGCAAGGGATACACCCCTTACAATATCCTTGATCATTGCCCTGCAGGTATCATTGGAAAGGGGTACTGTTCCTGGAAAATTATGATGATGGTGCGGATGGGCTCCATACCATGGACATGGCAGCAGCATGGCTCCTGTTCTTTCTGCTATTTCTTCCAACATGGGAAATAGCTGTAAAGTATCATGTCCCGTTGGCAAATGATATCCATGCTGCTCTATTGAACCCAATGGAATTATTGCTATATCACATTTCTTTGCATGCTCCACAATTTCATCCCAGCTTTTATGCTGCCACCAGTGAGAATGTTTTTTACCGCTTTGATTTGTCATTTTTACATCACCTTTCTTGTTTTAGTTTGTTTTATTTAAAGAAAATCTTTATTCGTTATAAAAACTCGTTCCAAACTCGTAGAGAGCATCATAAAATGCTACTATATTCTCCGGAGGTACATCCCTTTGGATATTGTGGATTGATGACAGAACCAATCCACCATCTGGTGCCAGATCATTAACACGTCTTTGTACTTCTGCACGTATCTCTTGAGGTGATTTTCTAGAAAGTATATTCTGGCTGTCACAGGATGCACCCCAGAAACAGAGCTTGTCACCATACTCTTTCTTTAACCAAGCTGTGTCATCCATGCCATTGGCAGAAACCTGAATTGGATTCCATGCATCAAAACCCACATCTATAAAATCAGGCAAAAACTCTCTAATAGCTCCATCACAGTGGTAAACAATTTTAACATCAGCCCTGGACTTAATAAAGGCTGCTACTTTTGCCTGCAAGGGCTTGATAAACTGCCTGTACATTTTAGGTGACATTATGGGATACTGCTGTGTTCCCAGGTCATCTGACATAACAGCCACCTGTACATATTTGCCAACTTCATTAAGTATCAATTCCCACTGACCAAGGTGGTATTCAACTACCTTTTCCAGCATTGCCTCAACCACAGCAGGTTCAGCAATCATTTTAATAAAGAAATCTTCATATCCCATCAACCACTGACAGGGTACATATATTCCACCATATAATGGGCCATTCATCACCAGGCAGTAATCTGTATTCTCATACATGTCTTTAGCTTTTTCTTTAATACCCGTTAGTCTGGCAGTATCCTTTGGATCTGGCCATGGATAATTTTCTATATCCCCTAGGGTACAATCCTTTAATGGAGGTTCTACTGGATCATAATATAGTCCGTCCTGTGGACATTTCCATTTGATTCCCCACTCATCCTTATACCAGGTGGAGCCGTCATTTTCTGTGTGTATCTGCAGCTCCAGTTGGCTGGGTCCGGTAGTATAGATGGGATAGCAATCTGCTTTAAATCTTTTACGTAAAAACTCATCTGGCAGTACAGATTGTGAAAGCATGGAAGTAAGTACTGTTTCATGTTCATAATTAAGATAATTTTTTAAATTTTTATAGGCATCCCTATGCAGGGTGGTCAGGTTAGATATGCCCCCAATATCAATGGGAACCCTGTCAGTTTCTTGATGATTTAATGCCCTGACTACCCTTTCTCTGGATGTTAATGCAGCCATTTTTTATCACTTCCCTCCTGGTTAAGTTTAGTTAAGTATCTTGCATTAAAATCTTAAATTCATTAACTTGGGCAAAGTCAGGGAGATGGCAGGAATATATGTTACCAGGACAATTACAACAATCATGAGAATTATCCATGGAACTATAGCTTTAACAAGAAGATCAAACTTCAACCCGCTAATTTGGCTTGCCATAAACAAATCACATCCTACAGGAGGGGTAATGAAACCCGTAACAAGGTTTACAATCATAATCGCCCCAAAATGCACCGGATTGATTCCTAATTCTATTACTATGGGCAAAAGAATAGGGGTAAGGAGGATTATGGCAGCATTGGTTTCCATGAAGGTGCCTACAATTAGCAATAATACGTTAATCATTAATAATATTAAGATTTTACTTGTAGTTATATCTAATATGGCAGCAGATATTTTTTGGGGTACCTGTGCAATAGTTAGAATATGCCCAAAGCCTGTTGATACACCAATAATAGCTAATACTGGAGCACAGATTAATACTGCATTAAAGGCGACAAAAGGCAGTTTGCTAACTTTAACTTCTTTATATACAAAAACACTTAAAATTATTCCGTATAAGCTGGCAACGGCTGCTGCTTCGGTAGGTGTGAATATACCCTTGTAAATACCTCCTAGCACTACAACAGGAATGGAAAGAGGTAGAATTGCCTCAAGAGAAATTTTTAATGCTTCTCTAGCTGAGTATTTTCGAACAACACCTGTATAACCATGTTTTTTAGAATATATAAAGGTGTAGATCGCAAAAACAATGGCAACTAGCAGCCCAGGACCAATTGCTGCTGCAAACATGGCTATTACAGACACACCAGCAGTTACTGCATATACAATCTGAATGACACTTGGTGGTATTAGTGCTCCCATGCCCCCTGACGCAGCAATAAGTGACGTTGCAAAGGGTCTGGAATATCTATGAGCTACCATAGCAGGTATCATAATAACTCCAATGGCTGCCACAGTGGCTGATCCTGTTCCGGATATGGAAGAAAAAAACAAACATGCTGCTATTGAAACAATTCCCAAACCACCGGTTAGTTTACCTAAGACTAGTTCAGAGAAATTAAGAAGACGTTTGGAAACACCGCCTACAGCCATAATAGTTCCTGCAAAGGTAAACAGGGGTACAGCCATCAATGGAAAGGAATTTAATGCTTGAATGGTTGCTTGGCCAAAGGCTTCCATACTCATGGGTTTAAGTATCCAGATTGTAAAAACTGAAGCTAGGCCTAATGAAAATGCTATAGGAACAGACAACAGTAGAAAGAATAGTAGACCCCCGAATAGTATAGCTGATATCATTGATTACACCCCCCACCTTTTTGTGAAATATCCTCATTAGATTTGGTATCATCGTTGTTATCAGCTTTAAATAAATCTAACAAATGTGAGTCATTATAGTAAGTTCCCATTACATTTTCAAAGCGCTCCATAGGCTGATTTAGGTTCATAATTTTCCATATTATACTTTGAATTACTCTGATTGTTATTAAAACTAATCCAACCAAACCTGCAAAATAAAGAAAATTCATAGAAATATTAGCTGAAATCGCTTTATCGCCAAACTTTGCTATGTCTTGAACAAGACCTGTTACTGAAATAAAAACAACAACAGTAAACAGTAAGAAAAATAAATCTGCTGCTATGGCAAAATATTTTTGTGTTTTTTCTTTAAACAATTGAATAAAATATCTCACTTTTATATGTCTTTGATTCCTGGTAGCGTAAGAAATCCCAAAGTACATTAGCCATACAAACATAAACCTGCTAATCTCTTCTGCCCAAGGCAAACCACCCCCAGCAAACTTCCTTAAAGTGATTTGCACAATGAGAAGGGTTAATAATGAATAAAACAACGTCATCATCATAAATGGTTCAAAATTTGCTTCAAGTCTATACAAAAACCTTTTCATACTTCACACCCCTTTAAAGCACAACTGTTAAGAGAGTTTAAATGTTAGCGTCTAGCGCATAACCCTAAACGCTAACACTTTTAAATCATTTATCAATTATTTTCTTGCAGCTGCAACTTCCGCCATTACAAAATCATAAACTTCCTGTCCACAGAGAGCTATAATATCTTCAGCGATAGCGACGTTCATTATCTCCCCTAGTTTTCTCTTTTCTTCTACAGGCAGTTCGTTTATTGTCACACCTAATGATGCAAGCTCCTTAAGTATTTCTTCTTCTTGATCTTGAAGCATTTGTCTTTCTGCTTTAATTGCTTCCCTTGCAGCCCTTTCTACTAGCTCTCTATCAGCTGCAGATAAACCATCCATGAATTTTTTATTAGCCTTCCATAGAAAGTTTGTATAAACGTGTCCTGTTAATGTCCAATAGGGGTTTGGTTCATAAAACTTTGCATTTTGGAAGCTCACAGTTGCACATTCCTGGCCGTCAATCAAGCCTTGCTGGAGAGCAGTGAATACTTCTGCCCAGGTTAAGCTTGTTGTTTGAACGCCTACTGAGTTCCAGGCCTTCATCATTAAAGGGTTATACCCCCTGATTTTTAATCCTTTAAAATCATCAACAGAATAAAGTGGACCTTTACTATTGGAGAAATTTCTAAAGCCTATTTCCATGTAGCCAAGACCTACAAGTCCCATTTTTTCTAACGGCTTCATTAATTCCTGTCCTGCTTTTCCATCTAGCACACTATGAGCATGGTCTAAATTATCAAACAAGAAGAAACTTTCCCAAACTGCAAATTCAGGAATATTTTGAACGTAATGCTGGGTTGCATTCAAAGTCATTTCAATATCGCCACGACGAACCAGCTCAAGGTTGGCCTGGGCATTACCCATTTGAGAGCCCGGGAAAATGGTAACAGTAATTCTACCATCTGTTTCCTCTTCAACTATCTTTTTAAATACTTCTTCCAATGCTACATGAGAGGGGTGTGCAACTTGACTTTCATGGGCAATACGAATCTCAAATTTTTTAGCTTCCTCTTTTGTTCCTGGATCTGGAGCAGGAGTATCCTTGCTGCCGCCACAAGCAGTTAAAAGCATCATTGCTGCCATTAACAACACAATTAAAACCATTAAACCAATAGTTTTTTTCATAAACTACCTTCCTCCCTGTTTTTCATTTTTAAACACACTCCGAAGTAAAGCAATATTCAAAAAACAAGCTACATTATCACCTCCCCTTATCACAAAAACCAATAACCAATTTTATATACATGTCTTTTTATGAATGCGTTTCCATATTGTTGAAAAAAATATTTTTTAAACTTCTAAATAAATTGTTGTTAATTGTCATTTATCTGAATACGCTTCCATATTTTGCTGCATTTTTGTAGGTTTAATATTTGCAACACATTATTATTTTCTATAACCACACGTGTTGCGTATGATAAGCTGTGGTTCCAAAAGAGTATGAATTGGTTTTATATTATCCGGTCCTTTATCTATCATTTGAATTAACCCTTCTACTGCTAATCGCCCTATCCTTGATTTGTCCTGCGCCACTGTTGTTAAACCTATCCTTTTATGACTACTCATGACAACATCATCGTATCCAATAATTGCAACGTCTTCAGGAATGCTTAATCCCATATCCAGAATTGCTTCCATAACTTTAAAAGCCATAACATCATTAGTTACAAATATAGCAGTAGGTGGAGCTTGCATTTTTAACAATTCCTGTGTGGCCTGGTATGCATATTTGGGACTGAAAGATTGATCTTTAACGTAATCAGAGTTAACAGCCAATCCAGCCTCGTGCAATGTTTCTTGGTAGCCAAGAAATCTTTCATAAGCCGTAGAAATTGTATCAGGCCCAGAAATATATCCTATCTTTTTATGTCCCAAATCTAAAAAATGACTTACAGCCAATTTTGCTCCCTGTTTATTATCCGTAACAATAAAACTTGCTTTTTTAAGTTTAAGTCTTGAGTTTATGAATATAACAGGATAATTATTAGCAATAAGCTCCTCTGCTTTCTTGTCCTTAAGTTTTATAGAAGCGAAAATAATTCCATCAACTCTTCTTTGCTGCAAAAATTCAATATAAAAATTTTGAACACTTTGTACATGATCAGTGTTACACAAAATTATTTCATAGCCTAATTCCTTTGCTTCATCGATTATATTCTTAGCAATTTCGCTGTAAAAAGAGTTAACAATATCAGAAACTATGAGACCTAAAGCATTGGTTTTTCGCAACGCCATACTTCTTGCAACATGATTGGGGTGATATCCTAATTCCTTTACAGCTTTCAGCACCTTCTCTTTTGTATCAACATTAATATAGTGATGTCCATTCAATACTCTGGAAACAGTGGTTTGTGAAACTCCAGCCCTTTTGGCTACGTCTTTCGCAGTAAATCTCATATGCAATTCCTCCTTGTATACTATGAGCAGCCCCCGATTTGGACGTTAATTTCCAGTTGGGACATTGCTCATTTTTTAATGTAGATCTTTAACAACTACAACAACAAGTTATTCATCGTAGCAGGGCTTGTGGGTATGTGGGCAATGCTTTAGCATTGTCCAAGCGATTGTGGACCCTGTGGGCAGGTGCGCAGCAGCTGTCCACAAGTCCACATGAGCGGCATATCCACAAGCCAATAACTAATATGCTATCTTTTTTAAAAAGGGTTTACAGTCCTGGGATGTCTTTGGGAAAATATAGCCAAAGGTGTCTACCAAGGGAATGTTCCATTTCCTCCAGTTGCCCCGTTATAGGGTGTCTTCCATTTTTAGAGTGTTCCCCTGGCCCCATGTTATAGACCTACACGCTGACTGTTTCCCGGTTTGCCTCTCCCTCTGTTAGCAGACGGAGGCCAGTGCACCGAGGGGATCCGGTGTATTCCTATAGCTCGCAAGGCTGTCGTTCATGGGTTTCCCAGGGACATCCCAAGACTGTAGACATCTATATATTTTAAAGTGAAGGAGGTGATTAAGATGTCTAACCCTTTGTTTGTCGGTATCGATATAAGCAGCAAGGACAATGTTGTTTGTTGTTTGTCTAATGATGATGAAAAGCGTCCTATAAGCCGGTTTAGTGTTTTTAATAATAGACCTGGTATTTTTGAGCTTAAGGATCGTATCAACCAGTTGGTTAGTAAACATGATTTTGATAGAATACTTTTTGGTTTAGAGCACACCGGTTGCTACTCTACCCATGCTGCCATCTACTTGCATCGCCATTTGGACTTTGCCTGCCCTGATGTTAAGGTCTACATGTTTAACCCTAGTCTGATTAAGGAGTTTAAAAAGGCTCATTTCTTGGATGCTCCTAAAAATGATAGGTTCGATGCCTGGTATATTGCTGCTAGGCTTAAAAGTGGCTATCTGCCTCATCCTTTTACTTGGAGTGAACCTTTGATGGCTCTTCAAAGGCTTACTCGGGCCAGGTACCACCTCATGCAGGCTCTAGTACGTGAAGCTAATTTTCTTATGTCTAACCTGTACCTGAAGTGTAGTGATTACTCTTTAGTCTTTTCTAACAAGTTATCTGCTACTTCTCTGGCTGTTTTGGAAGAGTTTGAGTCCGCTGAGGCTCTAGCAGATGCTTCTTTGGATGATCTGATGGAGTTTTTAATTCAGCATGGTAAAAACCGCTTTGATGATCCTCAGGCTGTTGCTAAACAGTTGCAAAAGGCTGCTCGTTCTTCTTACAGGTTGCCCAAGGCCATGTCTGATTCTGTTAACTTGGCCATGGCCTCTAGTATTAGGGTTATTAGAACAATCCAGGAACAGCTGCAGTCTTTGAAAAAGGCTATTGAGGACCATTTAAAGACTATTCCTCAAACTCTAGATTCTGTTCCGGGTATCGGTCCTATTTTTGCTTCTGGTATTATTGCTGAAATTGGTGATATCCATCAGTTTGACAGCCATAAACAGGTAGCTAAGTTAGCTGGTCTTGCCTGGACCCAAAATCAGTCTGGTGATTTTACTGCTAGTAGTACAAGGCTTATTCGCTCTGGCAACCGCATTTTAAGGTATTACCTTATTGAGGCGGCAAGCAGTGTTCGGGTGCACGACCCTGTTTTTGCCGAGTATTATGCCATGAAAAAAGCGGAGCCTAAGCAGTATGCTCATAAACGCGCCCTTGCTCTTACTGCCCGTAAACTGGTACGGTTAGTCTTTTTTCTGCTGAAGTCTAACCAACTCTACCAACCGAAAGGGGGAAACCGACAATTAAATTAGAATAGACCAAAGCTCAGGATTCCTTCCACCTATTTATTGTTATATTTGTAATAAATATACTTGTCATAGGGTGGGCTTGTTTAGTGTTGCCTTTTTTAGGCAAGCACCCCCTTTTGTGCAGCGAATTCTTTGAAAAATTTCCAATTACCTACTTGACATCATACCGCTGCTCTAATAGATTTAAGGCTGTAAAATGTGTGCGTATTCATATTTGTTTTTATTCGTCAATTAATTTAAAATTCCTTCTTTAAAAATAATTTTTTAAAGAAATTTTCAAAATATTTTTTGCAATTATAAGCTTTTATATATCAAGCTTTTCAGAAGCAAGGAGGGATTTTAAGATTTTTGCAAGAAAATTAAAGCTTTAAGGAAGGAAAATAAAAACATATGAAGAATCTTAACTTAATATGCGAGCGTATTCATTTTAGAAAATTCTAAAATATGTAAGGGGGTGCCTTTATTAAGATTACTATTAAGTGCCACGGAGGAATTGAAAAGTTTTCTAAACTTACTAATAAAATAGAAACTTTTACAGTTCCAGATAAAATTAGCGTTAAATCACTGTTAGATTTTTTGTCTTTTCCTAAGGGCTCTGTAGAAATAATTACTGTAAATAAAAAGCTAGCATGTTTAGAAACAGAAATAAGTGAAGGAGATACTGTTGATTTATACCCTATATTTCCAGGAGGATAACACAAAACAAAGTTAGGAGGCCAATTAAATGGCATATGGCTATATGGGCAAGAACTTGATTGTAGATTTAACAGACCAAAGTTTTCAAATTGATGAAAAAGATGAGTTGTTTTATAGAAAGTATTTTGGAGGTCCTGGTATAGGTGCCTATTATGCACTTAAATATATTAAACCTGGAATAGATCCATTATCCCCAGATAATGTTCTAATCTTTAGTACAGGCTTGCTGACTGGTACACCAGCACCTGCCATACCTAGATATACTGTTTGTGCTAAATCTCCATTGACAGGAGCTGTTGGAAGGTCAGAGGCTGGGGGCTTCTGGGGTCCTGAACTAAAAAAGGCTGGATTTGATGCTGTAATAGTAAAAGGAAAATCCAAAAACCCAGTATATCTAAAAATTGAAGATGGAAAATATTCTATAGAGGATGCATCCCATATCTGGGGCAAAACAACTCATGAATGTCAAGAAATTATAAGAGAGGAAATGGGTTTAAGGGCTAGAGTAGCACAGATTGGCCCAGGCGGAGAGAACCAGGTTCTGTATGCTAACATTGTTAATGAATTAGCTCACTTTAACGGCAGAAATGGTATGGGTGCCGTAATGGGTTCAAAGAACCTTAAAGCAATAGCTGTAAAGGGAAGTAATAAAGTTCAATGCATGGATTCTGATAAGGTTAAAGAAATGACCAGGTGGGTTTCTACCAATATGAATGACCATCCCCTTGCCTACGGTTTGTACCGCTATGGAACATCAGCTGGCATTGCCGGCAATAATGCTGGCGGCGGCCTGCCGACAAATAACTGGCAGGAAAATACCTTTGAAAAAGCCTCAGCAATAAATGCAGATAAAATGGAAGAAATTCTTATTCAGAGAAAAGGCTGCTTTTCCTGTCCAATACGATGCAAAAGAGTGGTTCAAATAAAAAAAGAAAACTGTATTGTTGATCCTGTCTTTGGCGGTCCTGAATATGAAACACTGGTCTGCCTGGGTTCTAACCTGGGAATTGGAAACATGGATATTGTGGCAAAAGCTAATGAATTATGTAATAAATACACTCTGGATACTATTTCCCTGGGTATGACAATATCCTTTGCCATGGAGTGTTACGAAAAAGGGTTAATAACTAAAAATGATACCGATGGTATTGAATTGACCTTTGGCAATGAAGAAATTATTTTGAAGCTTATTGAGGATATTGCATTAAAGAGAGGCTTTGGTGGCAAATTAGCCATGGGTTCAGTAAGATTGGCAAGGGAAATAGGAAAAGGTGCAGATAATTTACTTCTTGAAACAAAAGGCCAGGAAATACCTGCACATGATCCTAGAATAAAAACAGGTCTAGGATTGCAGTATGCCCTGGCAAGTCACGGTGCAGACCATTGGAATGCCCAGCATGATCAATTATTTCAAGAAAGCGGTTCTCTTGGTCTTAAAGGAGTAGAGCCCCTGGGCATACTTGAACCGGTTCCTGCCAGCCAGCTTTCTCCTGAAAAAGTACGCTTATATCACTACACCCATCTGCTTACTATAATGTATGACTGTCTAGGTATTTGTACTTTTGGTTTTGTTTCCAGGAGCATTGCTACCCTTGAAATGCTATTTGACATGACAAAGGCAGTTACAGGCTGGAACACAAGTTTATGGGAAATGCTCAAAGCTGGCGAAAGAGCATCAATCATGCTTAGAGTATTTAACAACAGAGAAGGGTTTTCCAGACAAGATGATACCCTGCCTAAAAGACTATTTGCACCCATTCCTACAGGTCCTTTAGCAGGCAAAAATCAAATTAGTGAAGATGATTTTAATAACGCCATCTCTTTATACTACCAAATGGCTGGACTAGATGAAAATGGCAAACCGCTTCCCGGCAAATTGCATGAGCTTGATTTAGGATGGCTAACACAATAACCAGTAGGATTTAGTAAAAAAGTAGTGAGGTAAGAAAAATTGTGCTTGTTTCTTACTGCACTACTTTTTGATTATTTCTATACATACTTTTAAACTCAATCTATTATTCGCCTGCCTACTTGCCTAAAATTTTCATAAGAATTTTTCTTCCATTGTCTGACAACCCCGAATCATCTATTTCATCCCGAAGCATAGCTAGTGTTCCGTATCCGCCAACATACCCATTAATACGGGCAGCTGCTGTAGATTTAACAAAATCCTGAAAGTCAGGATAAATTGCCCTTAACTCCTTCATCAGTTCAGGAATTCTCTGTAAATAGTATTTCTGGTGATAGTCTTCGGCTGGATAAAAGGTATCCAGCTTAGCCACTTCAGTATAAATCTTTTTGCCTGTTTTTCTTGCAAATTCACTTTTTGAATTCATAATAGTTTCTTTTTGCTCGTCATTATTATAGAAAAAGATAGACATGTACTGCCTTGACCAGGAACCTCTTGTAGGGTTATGGCTTTTCCAGAAAAGATCTAATAGGTCTTTCAATGATACTAATACTGGATTAAATTCAACCTCCAGGGTTTCTGTATGGTCACCCATATTCCTGTAAGTAGGATTAATGGTTGTTCCACCTGCATATCCTACAGTAGTGCTAACGACTCCCTTTATTAACCCAAACTGGGCATCAGGACCCCAAAATCAGCCTAATCCAAAGACAGCCTTTTCCAGTTTATCAGGTATATCCAAATCAATTTTAGGCTTACTGTGGTGTTGTTCCATAGTCTACTCACCTTTAACCTTTTCCTTTTGTTCATCCCTTTTAAAATCCATTGCAGCAGAGTTTATACAATAGCGCTTACCTGTAGGTTTTGGTCCATCATCAAAAACATGACCTAAATGACCTTCGCACCGTGCACACAATACCTCAGTTCTTTCCATGCCCAGGGATTTATCTGTTTTTGTTGTAATACTTTCATCTGAGTAAACATCATAATAGCTTGGCCAGCCTGTTCCGGAATCAAATTTCTTGTCTGAGGTGAACAATAGATTCCCACAGCCTGCACAGTAATATTTACCCTTTTCCTTGAGCATAGTACTTGTTATTTACGAAGGGTCTTTCTGTTCCCTTGTGCCTTAGTACATAATAAGCTTCCGGGTCAAGTTGTTTCTTCCATTCCTCATCAGTTTGTTTGATGGTTTCTCGTTTTTTAACGCCAATAGCTTCATTTTCTTTAGAATTGCCCATAAAACCTACACCTCCCGTTTGTTATTTATTATTTTACCCCAATTAAACTAATTTTTTTGTGAATTTTATATGTTTTTATTTTTACTTTCTACATGTAGCCACTGCTAAATAGTACTTCTTGCCTGGTATAGGTTTTTCAATGACTATGTCCTTCTGTAAAAAAATTTCAACCTCATTGAAGTTTTTTTCTAATAGCTTCTGAAATTCTTCTAATGTGTATTGAAAAAAGTGAAAGGGGCAGGTGCAGGGCTTATTCCGGCCTTGTCCCAGGGGTGTTGAGATTATAAGCAGACCATCATCTTTAAGCACTTTTTTAAGATTTTCTATGAAAGCCTCATCCTGCTCTAGATGTTCTATGGTTTCAAAGCTTATTATTGAGTCAAAAAGCCCCACACTTTTATGCAAATTTGTGTCCAGGGCATCGCCTAACACAAAATTAGCTTTTGGGTGGAAATAGTACCTTCTGGCATATTCTATGGAAGCTGAATCACTGTCAAGTCCAATCATTTCCTTTACCAGCCATCTTCCTGGGCCCTTTAAAATAATTTCACTTCCATAGCCTACTCCACAGGCAATGTCCAATACCCTTCCCCATACAAAACTGCCTGCAAATTTATACCTGGCAACATGTTCCATTAATAATCCATTACGAGGATTCATGTTTTTTGGTACTACCCTTTCATCTCTTGGATCTACCATAACAGACGCTAACCTCCCGTTCAGTCTAAAAAACATCTATACCATGGTTTTTATTCATTTCATTTAGAAATACTGCATTGGCTATTCTATCGTCAGAAATAACACATTTCTCAAAAACCATGACAGCCAGGCCCCTAATCTTGGCCTCTAGAGCAGCAAAAAAGACATCTGTATTGGTATATGCACCCACTAGAACTATCTCTGAAATGTTTTTTTGGCTAATTATACTTTCAAAGGATGTATTATAAAAGGCGCTTAAGGTTTCCTTATGAATTACATACTCACCATCCACCGGCTTAACTTCTTCTTTAATTTTGAAATTAAACTTTTGCTTTTTTGTGTCTGGAGTATATGGAAGGTTATTGAGATAGATAACAGGGTTTCCAGCTTTTCTTGCTATTACTAACTTATCATGGATATTTCTAACAACCTCTTGACAGTTGTTGCCTATATATTTTTCACCATTATGGTCAAAGTATTTATTTATACAGTTTATAATGACTAAAGCCGAATTAATAACCATCACCTTCTTAATAGATATATCCAAGTGCTGTATTGAAGTACTCTTATACTATATTTTACCACACGGGCCAGGAAAAATAAAAAACGAGAGTATCCTTCAAAACTTAATGTTGCTGATAAATTTGTTACAACATATTTAAAATACCGGAAACTTTTTGAATGAAAATGCCTATATGTCTTAATATATTCCTTTATTCGACATTTTTTGCTAAAGGAATTTCATTACAAAGATTGAATTAAGCTTAATGAGTCTCTTTTTAGGTGGTGGCTACATGCCCATTGTAAGGTGGTATGGTTCATCAGGAATGCAGAGAAAAGCTTACCATAGTAAGATAAAAGCACCAGAAGCCGTAAAAGCCCCCTATTCTAGTAAGAATACATTTGAAGAAGAACTTAGCCTGTCAAAAGAGCTTTTCTACAAGGCTTTTCAGAACAACCCAAACCTACTATTCATATCCACTATGGATGGTGAGCTTATAGATGTAAACAAGGCTGTTTTAGAAGTAATAGGTTATTCCTGGGATGAGCTATTAAATATTTCTAAGATTCAAAAGGACTTCTGTATTATAAAAGAAGAAAACGCCCTACCCTCTGAAGAGGAGTCAGGCAATAAATGGGTAACCTTTCAAACAAAGCAGGGCCAAATTAGAAAGGGCATATTAACAGTAGAACATTTACATGTTAATAACAATACATATGTTTTAAAAGAAATAGTAGACATTACCGAAAAGAATAAATTTAACCAGGAAATGGAGCATTTGGACAGACTTAGCATTGTTGGTAAAATGGCGGCTGCCATTGCTCATGAGGTTAGAAATCCTCTTACAACTGTTAGAGGCTTTCTGCAGCTTCTGCAAAAAAAACAAGAATGTTCCCAGTATATGGACTATTTCAATATTATGATTGATGAAATTGATAGAGCTAATAAGATTATAAGTGAATTTTTATCCTTTGCAGGCAATAAAACAAAGCCCTCTTCCAAGGGTAACCTAAACGCTATTATTGAAGGCCTGGTGCCCCTGTTATATGCTACAGCAACCCAGGACAGCAAGGATATTAATGTCCAGCTCCAGGAAATTCCACCAGTTCTGTTAGAAGAAAGTGAAATTCGGCAGCTAGTATTAAACCTTGTAAGAAATGGCCTTGAAGCAATGGATAATGGGTGTGAACTAATTTTAAAAACCTTTTTAGAAGACAATTCAGTTGTTTTAAGTATTATTGATGAAGGGCCCGGTTTTTCCAAGGAAGCTTTAGAAAATCTTGGCAATCCCTTCTTTACTACAAAAGATAAAGGCACCGGCCTTGGACTTTCAATTTGTTACAGTATTGTCCGCAGGCACAATGCCAAAATGGAAATAGAATCTGTTCCGGGTAGAACAAATGTTATGATTAAGTTTCCTATAATTAATAATTAATACTTAACACCTTTAACCCCCAATAGTGGCTAAAGGTTTTTTAATGTTTATCTTTTCACTTTAACCTTTGCCAGCTTCTCAAAATATTGAATCAGTGCTCCATGATCCGCTTCTCCTAATCCATCTGTCTTGAGTGCCTGCATCATCTCCATTATGGATGCAGTTAAAGGTAATGGCACACCAACCTCATGACCTGTATCCATTACATTTCCAAGGTCTTTAATATGGAGCTCAATCCTAAATCCAGGTTCAAATTTACGATCCATTACCAGGGGAGCCTTGGCATCCAAAACCGTGCTGCCTGCCAGACCACCCCTAATTGCATTGTAAACCTTATCCGGATCAACTCCTGATTTAGTCGCTAATACCAGTGCTTCACCCATGGCAGCTATATTGCCGGCAACAATAATCTGGTTGGCAAGCTTTGTCACATTACCTGCCCCAATATCACCACATAAGACCGCTGAAGCTCCCATGACCTTTAAAACTGGCAGACATTTATCAAAATCTTCCTGTGCACCCCCCACCATGATGGAAAGAGTTCCTTCAATGGCTTTAGGTTCACCACCACTTACTGGTGCATCAATCATTCTAATTTGCTTTGCCGCTAACTTTTCTGCTATTTCTCTACTAACAAGTGGTGCAATAGAACTCATGTCTACAACAATGGATCCAGGCCTTGCCCCCTCAATAATACCATCCTCACCTAACACAACCTGTTTTACCTCTGGAGAATTTGGAAGCATTGTTACTATAATTTCTGATCTGGCTGCCACATCCTTAGGAGAAATTCCAGCAACAGCACCTGCTGCTACAACCTCTTCTACTGCTTCTGGAACAATATCAAAAACCACCAGATCATACCCTGCTTTTATAAGATTTTTACTCATTGGTTTACCCATAATACCCAAACCTATGAATCCAATCTTCTTCATTAATCATACCTCCAGTAATATTATTGGTTACTGCACATGACCAACTACAGTTTATATGGAAAGTTTTTAATCCATTCTAAGGACTCAACAGTATTTGGTTGTGGCTTGTACTCCATGCCTATGTAGCCTTCATAGCCTAATCTTTCAATTTGACTTAAAACAAATTCAAAATCAATAACCCCTGTTCCCGGCTGGTTCCTGCCGGGGCTGTCGGCAATTTGAATATGGCCAATTCTATCAAAAATGTTTCCAAGAATCTCTTTATGGGATTCCCCTTCACGCTCAGCATGGTAGACATCATACTGAAGATATACATTGGAACGGCTAACATCTGCAAGCAGCTTCAATACCTGTTCAGTGGTATTAAGATAAAATCCAGGGACATCGTAATGATTAATGGGCTCAACCATTAAATCGATCCCATGTTTTCCAAGCTCATCAGCTGCATAACAAACATTTTCAACAAGGTTTTCCCACAGTCCATTATCTAAAGTAGGATCGTCTACCTTGCCTACTAAACAATTAACTCTATCAACACCAAACTTTTGAGCAGCCATAATAGTTTGACTAACTCCCTTTCTAAACTCAGTTCTACGGCCAGGGTCTAGAGCTATTCCACGATCCCCATTGGCCCAATCACCTGCAGGAAGATTAAAAAGAACCAGTTGAAGCCTGTGTTGCTTAAGCTGTTTCTCTATCTCGTCTAAATCAAAATCATAGGGAAACATAAATTCAACATAGTTGAAACCTGCCTTTTTGGCCGCTTCAAAACGTTCCATAAAAGGCAGCTCTGTAAATAAAAATGTTAGATTTGCAGCAAATTTAAGCATTTTATCCCTCCTATCTAATTCTCTATGTCTATTCTACCGTATTATGCGTTAATTTCAAATTAATTACATGAAGATAAATCCATTTATTTAATTTACTTTCAACACATCCCTATAAATTCCTGCACAAAATCCAATTGGATAACTCTCTAAATAGCAAAATTAATAAAGGAATAGAAAAAACTTTGTGGAATAATCAGCTTACATGGAATTAAATCTTTATGAATTAAATAGTGAACATGGGAAATAAATATACTAATGTTTAGCAAGAGGGGATTATAATGGCTTATTTTTTACTGCTTTTGGGATTTGTCCTTTTAATTAAGGGAGCAGACTTTTTTATTGATGGTGCAGCTGGGATTGCAAAAGCACTAAAGCTTCCGCCCATGATAATAGGACTTACAATCGTTGCCTTTGGGACAAGCTCTCCAGAGGCTGCAGTAAGTATTAGCGCCGCCATTAAGGGAAGCAGCGGCATATCATTAGGAAACGTTATAGGAAGCAACATTTTTAATATTTCCTTTGTTATTGGAATAATGGCACTACTAAGCCCTTTAAAGGTGGAAAAACAGACAACACGTAAAGAAATTCCCTTTGCCCTTTTATCAAGCATCCTTTTGCTCATTCTAGTTCTTGACAGGTTTTTACAGCAAACTAAGAGCGATGTCATAACAAGGGGCGATGGATTAGTATTTTTAATTTTCTTTTCAATTTTTATTTATTACCTTTTTGAAATGGCTTTAAAAAACTCAAATAACAATCATGAGATTATAGAAAACCCAGGGTATGATAAAAGTGGAAAAATCTTCTATTTAATTATTGGGTTAACTGGTATTATTCTTGGCGGAAAGCTTGTGGTAGATAGCAGTGTTATAATTGCTTTAAACTGGGGTCTTTCCCAAAGCCTTGTAGGCTTGACAATAGTAGCTGTAGGGACTTCCCTGCCAGAATTGGTTACTTCAATAGCTGCTGTCTTAAAGAAGGAAAATGAAATTGCCATAGGCAATCTTATTGGGAGCAACATCTTCAATATTCTCTTCATATTAGGTACTGCTTCTGTTATAAGTCCAATCCATGTAGAACCACTCCTGATCAAAGATACGTTTTTAATGATTTTTTATACCATCTTCTTATTTATTTTTGCAATGAGCCATTATAGAATATCAAGGAAGGAAGGTTTTATTCTGCTTATGTCCTACCTGGTGTATCTTGCCTTTATCATTAGTAGATAGAGCACTTTATAGCATACTTCTCAAATATATAAAAGGGCCCTGCTTATATCATAAGAGAGCCCTTTTGTTTTATATGTTTAATTAAGCAAGACCATTTTGCATTTCACAAGCCATTATTGTCTGCTTGCAAAGTACAACTGTGGTTACAGATCCTACGCCCCCAGGAACTGGAGTAATCTTATCAACTATTGGTTCAACTGCATCAAAGTCAACATCTCCACAGTACTTTCCAGGATTGTCCGGATCCTCATTAATACCAACATCTATGACAACCTGTCCTGGTTTAACATAGTCTGCCTTGACCATTTTGGCACGACCCACAGCAGCAATTAATATATCTGCATCAGCACATACTGCAGGCAGGTTTTCTGTTTTTGAATGACATATGGTTACTGTAGCATTTTCACGAAGAAGAAGCATTGCCACTGGCTTGCCTACAACCAGGGAACGACCAAGGACAACTGCTTTCTTTCCCTTTAATGGAATGTCAAAGAATTTGAGCATGTCCATACATGCTGTAGGAGTACATGGTGGAAAGCCTGTCAGATCATCAGCAAAAACCTTTGCCGCACTTCCCAGAGTCATACAATCCACGTCTTTTTCCACAGGGATTAAGTCCCTGATTTTCTTTTCATTCAAGTGCTTTGGTAAAGGAGCAAACATTAAAATGCCATTAATCTCTTTATTCGCTCCTACCTCTATAACAGCCTTCTCAAAGGCTTCCTGCTCTATGTCCTGTGGATATTCAAAAACCTCATATGCCATTCCTATTGTTTCACATGTCTTCTTTGCTCCACCTTCATAGAAAAGGTCGTCTGGGCGGGCCCCTACTCTAATTATACCTAGTTTAGGTGTTATACCCCTGGCTTTTAGCTCCTCCACCTTTTTACTTAATTCTTCCTTCATTGCATCTGCAACTGGTTTTCCC
This sequence comes from Desulfitibacter alkalitolerans DSM 16504, assembly GCF_000620305.1. Taxonomy (NCBI): domain Bacteria; kingdom Bacillati; phylum Bacillota; class Clostridia; order Neomoorellales; family Desulfitibacteraceae; genus Desulfitibacter; species Desulfitibacter alkalitolerans. The sequence goes on from NZ_JHVU01000024.1 coordinate 91,930, forward strand.
TTTAACAATTCTGCCATTAAACTTACCTCCTACTTCTTAATTTTATTAATTACTAATTCTAGTGTTTCATCTGCTATTCTACTGCCATCTGTTAAAAGTTGATTCATTTCCTCTGTTGTAGCTTTTACATATTCTTGATCCTTAATAGAGTTAAGGTTAATAATTACATTCAATGATCCGCTAATCAAAGCAGCTTTAAGAAAAACAACTCCACAGCCCACATCAGAGATTGCAATCATAGTACCTATTTGTCCCATTCTCTCGTGTATCTTTATGCCATCATAGGACTTTCGCATTATTTCCATGGGAACTGAGCAGGCTTCCTTGGAGCAGTTCTCTAAAGTTTCCTCCTTGATTTTAGCTTGTTCAGGAGTGTCCTTGGGTAAGCCATACGCCTTTGATAAGGGCTCAAATACCTCTGCATCCTTATCAACTAAAACCTTTAGTTCTTCAATTACTTTATTTCCCTTTTCTATTAAATCTTTTACTTCATCTTCCACCTCTGCATATTTCTTTTTGCCTACAGTCAGATTCCCTACCATGTTGGATAAAGCCATGCCAATAGCCCCGCCACATGCGGCTGCCCCTCCACCACCTGGTACTGGAGCCTTTGAGGCTAATTCTTCCAAAAATTGATTGCAGCTTTTTTCTAACATTGACATAAAAAGTCCTCCTCGTATAATATGTTTTGTAAACCTAAACTTTAGAATTTCCAGTTAGAATTTTGTTCTTTGAAAAGTGAATAATCACTTTTACAGACTAAGGTTAGCCCGTTCACTTTACCCTTGACAGGGAGTGGTCCATAATGGTAGGCTCATTAGCCGCACAGACACCCCAAAGGGGAGGTGGCTGGCTAAGTCTGTGTAATCCATTATGGACAGAGGCTCACTGTCAAGGGCGGGCTCTTAGTACCTACAAACTTGTTTTAAATTAGGGCTTGGATTTTTCGTGATGTTCCCAGACAATAGTCTTAAGGATTATTTGGGGTAATGCTTTTTCCTCCTGTAGCTTTGACTACTTTTAAAAGTCTGTTTCCCCAGTACTCGTTTGAACTTCTAACCCGCAGGCTGTTCCTCCTGGCAACCCATGCTAGAAGACAGCAGCTTCTAGGTAGCCCATGGATCAGGATGAGTTCATATACACGAGGGTGATGATCTACGAGTTCCCTGGGGGCGTCCCGGAAAGTCCAATCCCTTTAATCCTAATTTGAAAGGAGGGATAACCCTTATGAAGTTGTTTGTAGGTATAGATGTAAGCTCTCTGGACTTAAGAGTACGTGTTATTAATTGTGATGGCGATACTCTTGATAAGTTTACTGTAAGTAATAATCTAAATGGTGCCACCCATTTGCGTGATAAGATCATTACTTTAGCAGAGAAGCTCTCTTGTACTAATATTCAAATTGGTATGGAGTCTACTTCTGTTTATAGCTGGCATCCTTCTATGTTCTTAAATGAGGATGAGGCTCTACGTAAGCTTAATGCTAAGGTTTATACCATCAATGCTAAGCTTGTGAATAAGTTTAAGGAAGCTTATGCTGATATGGAAAAAACTGATGATATTGATGCCTTGATAATTGCTGATCGTTTACGGTTTGGTAGACTCCCTTTTACTGTTATCATGCAGGAACAATATATTGCTCTGCAAAGATTAACACGAATGCGTTATCGTCTAGTTCATAATCTGACTAAGGAAAAACAGCATTTTCTTCAAAACTTATTTTTAAAGTGTAATGCTTTTACTTCTGAGGTTGATAGTTCTGCTTTTGGTAATGCCATGATGGATCTCTTTTTAGAAAAGTACAGCCTTGATGAAATATCTGCTATGGATGTTGCTGATTTAGCTAATTACCTTAAGGATAAAGGGAAAAACCGTTTTCCTGATCCTGAAGGTGTAGCTAAGTGTATCCAAAAGGCTGCCAGGTCTTCTTACAGACTCTCTAAGTGTATTGAAGATTCGGTTGATATTGTCCTTGCTACTTCTATTGAGACTATCAGAAGCCTTAACAATCATATTAAACAGTTAAACAAGGCTATAGAAAGAGTTCTTGATGGCATCCCTAATACTTTACAAACTATCCCTGGTATTGGCCCTGTTTTCTGTGCCGGTATTCTTGCTGAAGTTGGCGATATTTCTCGCTTTAAGGATCAGGCTGCTTTAGCTAAATATGCAGGGCTTAGCTGGACTAAACACCAGTCAGGAAAGTTTGTAGCTGATGAAACTAAGCTAATACGTTCTGGTAACCGTTATCTCCGTTATTACCTTGTTGAGGCTGCCAACTCGGTAATGCGCTATGAGCCGGAGTTTAAAGCTTATTACCAGAAAAAGTATCGTGAGGTGCCTAAGCACCAACATAAAAGAGCACTCGTCTTAACTGCAAGAAAACTTGTGCGTTTGGTTGATACGCTGCTGCGTAACGACCAAATCTACTCGCCTAGAAGGAAGGTGAATAGTTAGGTCAACACCCCCTAATTTGCCCTTCGGTTATTTCCAGTTTTTTACTACTCAAACTGGGTTTGTTAAGCATGCCCTTTTTTAGCAAAATTAGCAAATTAAATTTCCAATTTTATTATTTAGGGTATTGACATATTACCGCAGGACTTTAATTCTTTCTTTGTTTATGTAATCATCACTTGATTCAACTATGTATTCGAACTAATATTTTTCCAAAAGAGGTCGAATCTCCTTGTGGAAATCATCATATTAATATATTTTACCATAATTCTCTGCTATATCCCATCTAGCTTGGCCAACAATTATTTTTATTTGTTTACTTAAGTAATATAAGTATAATAGTAAGGCCCCATCTTCGAGGTCTTAAATATTATGGTTCAATACAAGTAAAGATTTTATAAAACTCATATTTAGGGTATATAATTAAGAAGTTGTTTGATAAAATTATGTTTAATAGTCTTAAACATCTAATTAATTGATATCTTCCAATGAAAGGGGTTTTTGATATGGGATATTATCCAGGAGTTTTTGGCGGGAACATTTCCATAGATTATTTGAAAAAGAAAGCACCTGTAACTTTAGCTATCATTGCAGTTAACCTGACAATTTTTGTTTTAAGCTATCTTTTTGGCTATGAAAGACAACTGATACTTTTAGGAGGAATGGCCCCTATTGAACTTGTTCTGGCTTCAGGTGAGTATTGGCGATTTTTCACATCCATGTTTATCCATAGCGGAGCAATGCATGTTATATTCAACATGATTATCCTGCTCCATTCAGGTGGATACCTGGAACCATACATGGGGCAAAAGAACTTTGCTGTATTTTACTTACTTTCGGGCCTACTGGTTTCATTCTTTTCTGGTATTTTCACAAATGCCCTTTCAGTAGGAGCCTCGGGAGCAATATTTGCCCTGTTGGGATTTATCCTGTATTTTGATTTGCAGGCAAGAAAATCAGGCCATAAAACAAGCAGCCTCATTCTGCCTTTAGTAGTGATTAACATGATTATTACCATAATAATTCCCAGGGTTAGCTTTATCGGACATTTTTCTGGTCTAGTCATTGGCTACCTCTTCGCTTATTACAGACACAGATCAATATTAGACAAAATCAAAACTCATTGAAAATCAGGGTTAGACAGGCCTCAGCCTACTCTAACCCTGATTTTGTATATCAGAAACTTTAGGCTTTACTGCTCTAAGTTTTTCAACAATCTGTCTAAAGCAGCTTTTAAAATACTTAAACATTAAAACATTAAGTTTTTATATTTTGAAACATTCGTGCCCTTGTACTCGTCTAATAACCTAAAACCAATAACGGGGAGGTTTATCATATGAGAAACAAAAAAAAGATACTCTTGGCAAGTATAATGTCAGTTCTTATAGGTGTATTTTTAATATCAGCTATTTTCATTAGTCCTGGAAAGGCATCAGACCAGATCAAGGTATACGTTGACGGGAAACAGGTTAGGTTTTCAGTACCACCTGAGCTAGTTGGCGGAAGAACCTTTGTTCCCTTTATGGAAATCTTTGAAGCCATGGGCGCAGAGGTGAAATGGGACAATAAGGAGCAGCTTGTTACCGCATCCAGGGGGACAGACCTGCTCACCCTCCAGATTGGGCAAAAAACCGCCAGTATAAATGGGCAAAAAGTCACCCTTGATGCTGTTCCCAGAATTGTGCAGGGCAGAACCCTTGTCCCCTTGAGATTTATTGGTGAAGCCCTTGGGGCAGATGTAAATTGGAATAAAAAGAACCTCTCAGTCTACATTAATATGGAGAATTTGGCGCAGGGCAACCTGCCTGTAGTAGGCACGAAAGAAAAATTAAAGGAGCTCCTATCCCAGGGACAAGTAAGTGGGGGAAGACTCTCAGGGCATGGTATTTTTAGAACAGGAGCTGATATGGCCCAGGCTGAAGAATCCATGAAAACAGCAGCTAGTCCAGAAACTGTCAATAATTCAGACTTTTCCTCCACAAATATACAGGTTCAAGGTGTTGATGAAGGGGATCTGGTTAAAACTGACGGCAAATATATTTACCAGGTTAATAACCAGCGTGTTGTAATAGCCAGGGCTTTTCCAGTCCAAGACATGAAAATTATAAACGTTATAGACTTAACAAAGGGGCCCTTTCATCCCACAGAGATGTATCTAGACGAGAAATTTTTAGTGGTCATAGGTATATCCGAAAGCTATTACCCCATGCCAAGGGCTTCAGCGGAAAAACTAATGGCACCTGATATGATGCCCCCAATCCATGGCTACAGGCCCATGGTTAAGGCAATGGTTTATGACATTTCTAACAAAGAAAACATTGAGCTTGTCAGAGAAGTTGAATTAGATGGGCACTACGTATCCTCTCGCAAAATTGGCTCTGCTCTTTATTTAGTTGCCAATAAACACATCAACTACTACGTACTGGAGCAGGGAAAGGATCTGGAAAAACCAATGTACAGGGACACAGCCGGGTCCTCTGAGTTTGTGGAAATTGACTATGAAGCTATACGCTATTTTCCTGGATCAATTGAGCCAAACTACTTGTTAGTTGCAGGTGTTGATCTGTCCCAGCCCAGCAAACAGGCCGAAGTATCAACTTTTCTGGGGTCAGGGCAAAACATTTATGCCTCATTGCAAAACCTCTATGTTGCAGTTACACAGTATGATTTTAACGAGAAAGCTTATATAGATAACAGAAGCACCCTTGTTTATAGTTTTAATTTAGATAAGGGCAGTATCAGCTATAACGGCAAGGGCAGGGTGCCGGGCTCTCTCCTAAATCAGTTCTCCATGGATGAGCACAATGGATATTTTCGCGTAGCAACTACAACTGGAGATATATGGCGGACAGATGAACATACCTCAAAAAACAATATATATATTTTAGATAAAGCCTTAAATATAGTAGGCAAGGTTGAGGATATAGCTCCAGGTGAGACAATCTATTCAGTTCGTTTCATGGGTGACAGGGGCTATATGGTTACCTTTAAAACAGTAGACCCCCTCTTTGTCATTGATTTAAAAAATCCTGAAAGGCCGGCAGTATTGGGTGCATTAAAAATTCCCGGCTACAGTGATTACCTTCATCCCTATGATGAAAATCATTTAATTGGCTTTGGCAAGGACGCCGTTGAAGTGGATAATATGGCCTATTATCTGGGCATGAAAATGGCAATTTTTGACGTAAGCGATGTGAATAATCCTAAAGAAAAATTTGTAGAGATGATTGGCGACAGGGGAACCGAATCTGAGCTTTTAAGAAATCACAAGGCCTTGCTTTTCTCAAGAGAAAAAAACCTCCTAGCTTTTCCAGTTACAGTCATGGAGGTTAAGCATGGCAGGGATTATAATTATAAGGGAATCCCCCCTTACGGGGAATTCGTCTTCCAGGGTGCCTACATCTACCATATAGACACAGAAACAGGCTTTAAGCTTAAAGGGAAAATATCCCATTTGTCTAATGAAGATTATTTAAAAGCAGGAAACTACTGGTATGACAGCAATAAAAATATTGAAAGAATTCTTTATATAGGCGATACCCTATATACACTATCAAAGAAAACATGGCAGGCCCACGGACTAAACAAGTTAGAATATAGAAGCTCTCTGGAAATTCCAGAAGCATCTCCAATAAGAGACACAGTATATCCTATAGGTGAACCTGGACAAAGTGACCCAGGAGTCAAAACTGAACAATAATAAACTTGTCAAAAACAATATATAAAACCCTTTATCAACAGAAAGATAAAGGGTTTTATATTTACATACTTTTAAATAAATTTTAATCTGGGTTTTACCTAAATATGCTAATTTAGAAACAAACTCTTTGTCGAATCGGAGATGTTTATGACGAAATTTGCTATGCTTAAATATTTGCAAAATTTACTACAAAAGGGAAAAGGCACAAATAATCCCATGGAAGGTCTTTACTCACTGAGTATATTAAAAAAATCAAAAAGCAACTTTTTGTATAATGTGATCAAGGATAATATAGATGCTGGAAACACTATATATGTGTTTTTCTTTGATATTATTGGTTTCAGCGGCTTTGAGGAAGAATATGGGTCTCATATGTGTAAAAGTATACTCAAATCTTTTAAAAGTATAATTACTGAAATTTCAGTTCAGCAGTTACCTTCTAAAAATTTTTTAGGTTCTATTAGTTTTGGAGGCGATGATTTTGCAGTATACATGAGTTCAATAGAAAATGAACATGATGCAGAAAAAATTTATGAACTCAGCCTTTCTATCAAAACTGCTGTGGATATAAAATTAAATAATAACTTTTCTTCAATTATTAATAAAAAAATAAAAACCCATGTAGGCTTTTCCATGATATCTCCTAATTCCCCTTTTAGCCTTGAAAGCCAGATTTATCATAGCGCCAAGGAAGCCTTGTCCATGGCAAAAAGAGATATAAAGCCTCAGATGGCCAAGTTAAAAATAGAACTGCAAAACATTATATTTCAAAAAAAGATAAAAACTGTATACCAACCCATAGTGTCCTTATCTAGTGGACAGGTATATGGATTAGAAGCCTTGACTAGAGGCCCTGAAGATTCCTTTTTTTACAATCCACTTAATATGTTTGCATTTGCAACAAAGGAAAAACTGGTTTATCAACTAGACAGGGTTTCCAGGGAAAGTGCTATAAAAAACTTTCCAAGAACATATGATAATGATAAAAAGCTTTTTTTGAACATAGACCCGCAAATAGTAAATTCAGGTTCATTTTCAGCTGGATTTACCAAGAAGTTGGCCTTAGATTATAATATAAAACCTCATAATGTAGTATTTGAGCTTACTGAAAGGGAGCACATTAAGGACTACTCTGTTTTCACAAAGGCATTAGAGCACTACAGAAATCAAGGTTATTTAATAGCCATAGATGATGCGGGAGCAGGTTACTCCAGCTTGCAATCCATTGCCGAATTGAGACCCGATTTTATAAAGATTGACATGTCTCTAACAAGAGACATCCACAAAAATTCTATCAAGCAGTCCCTATTAGAAACCTTCATGACCCTTTCACAAAAGATAAATTCAACCATAATAGCCGAAGGAATAGAAAATGAAGAAGAGTTAAATGAGCTTATAAAAATAGGTGTTCCCTATGGGCAAGGGTACTATTTAGTCAGGCCGGCATTTCCCCCTAAAAATCCCATGGAAACAGTCTGTGAAATAATAAGAAGCAGCCATCGAAAATATTTTGATTTTAGTAGCCATGACCTTAAAATTGGCTCAATCGCTGAAAATGCAATAACAATTGACCCAGATTGCTTGACCCAGGTAGTAATTGAATATTTTGATACCATGGAAAACATTGATACGATAGTTGTCCTTGACAATTCTCAGCCCATAGGCATTATTACCAAGGACAACCTTTATCATAAATTAAGCCAACAATATGGTAATTCTCTCTATCCCAAAAGAAAAGTTTCCATGATAATGTGCAAACATCCCCTTGTCATTGAAGAAAATATAACCATAGAGAATTGTTTAAAGCTTGTAGCAGGTAGGACGACCAATAGACTTAATCAGGATATTATCATAACCAAGGAGGGTAAGTTTAAGGGAGTTGTTCCAGTAAAAAAACTTTTAGAAACAATATCGGAAATTCGTCAGGAGAATGCACTTTTTTCCGATTCATTAACTGGTCTTCCCGGCAACATAATAATTGAAAGACAATTAAAAACTAGAACTGCAAGGAGAGAAGAATTTGCCTTTATATTCGTTGATTTAGACCACTTCAAAGAATATAATGATAAATATGGTTTTGAAAAGGGAGATATGATCATAAAAATGACAGCTGATATATTAACAGAAGCTGTTCAAAAAAATGGTTCTACATATGATTTTATAGGCCATATTGGCGGAGATGACTTTGTGTTAATAACAGATATGGATTCTGTTGATGGGCTCTGCAGCTATATCATTGATTTGTTTGATAAAGACATTCTTTCTTATTATTCTCCTGCAGATGCCGATAATGGATATATTGTATGTAATGACAGACAGGGTAAGCTGTCCAAAATACCAATAATGTCCATTTCCATTGCAGTAATTGAAAATAAAAACAACTACAAGAACCACCTGGAAATCAGTGAAAAAGCAGCTGAACTGAAGAAATACGCCAAGAGCCTGGCTGGAAGTGTCTATGTGAAAGAAAGGAGGCAGCATTAATAAAATTACTTGTTAGTTAATTCTTGGATTTTATTTCTGCACAAGTAAAGAAAGCTTGCCGTGGATCTTTGAGCCAAGCCTAATAAATGCCTGGTAGCCTCACTCCTCATGCTCAAGTCTGATTTATCTATGAGCTCTTTATATTCCATGGCTTTAATTGCATTACTATTAATAATTTCTAGAGGACTTGTAAAATCATACTGGGCACCAGCATCTATTCCATAATCCATATAATGATTAACTACCCAATCTTCATATTCCCTATGTCCATGTAATAGCCTGCCAAATACATGCTGTGGTACGCACATATCCTGAATTATGTGCAAAACAGCTCCAATATAAAAGAAAAAGTTGCTGGTGGCTTTTTTCTTGTATGCATCCAAGGCCTGGTCAAAATAGTTTATGAGTTCAGTATCTGCTCCTGTTAATCCCAGAATACCCTTCTTGGACTTGGGGTTATAAAAATGGTGTATATTCTTGAAACCCTGATCGCTCCAGCTGTTTCCCCTGTTTATGGTTCCTAAAAAATCCTTTACAATATCTGCTACATAGGTATTAGTGTCGTTTTTAAGTATTTTTATTGCCTGATAGTTACAAAAAGCATGGACAAGACAAATGGATGCATCATGTTTAGGTAGTGTATTCATAGTGCCTCCTTATTGGTTGTACCAGTTCTTCTAAAATAATCCTGCTGATTTCTCTTGCAGCATAGGGTTTGCTGTATTTTAAACCCTGCTTTGATATTTCTTCCAGGATTTTTGGATTAGCTAGTGCATTATTTACTATTTCAACTAGTTCCTCTGGGCCTTTAGCCCAGTAAGCTCTTTTTTGCATGCAAAAAAATCTAGCATTTTCTTCTTCGTGTCCAGGAATAGGTTTATATATGATTATCGGCAGCCCACAAACAGATGCCTCTGTTAAAGTAACTGCTCCGGCCTTGGTTATTAAAAGACTTGCTTTTTTCATGTACATATCTACCTTGTTGGTATAATCAATGATTTCCCACTTCTTATTATCCCCCAATTTGTTCTGTAAATAGTTATAGAGGCCAGCATTTTTACCAGTCAGCACTGTACCTTTAAATGGAAGGGTTACCTTATCCAGGCTTTCAAGAATTTCTACCAATGAACCTATTCCAAGCCCTCCGCCCATTATCAATAAATTGGGCACATCAATGTTTTGCAAATGCCCTTTTTGGATGGTGGTATGCGCTTTCAAAAGAAATCGCTGGGATACAGGGATGCCGCTTACATGTATGCTTGTTTTGGGATAACCCTTAATAGATAGTGAGTTTGCAACCTGCTCATTACCTGCAAAATACCCTGATATTTGGGGATTATACCAAAAGGGATGAAAATCATAATCTGTAATAATAGCCCATGCAGGAGATAGAGACTTGCTGTTATAAGAAGCTACAGGAAAGGGATGTGTAAAAACAAAAATATCCGGTCTAAAGCTTAGCTGTATCCTCTGCAGGAATTTATAGCACAGGTGATTATAAATACTTAAAAACCTGAGTTTTTTTTGCTTTTGAGACCAGTAGTATGCTTTACTATACACACTAGGTGTTTTATCTAACACCCCCAGGTATACATGTTTTACAAACTGATATATTTTTTGTTCATCCAGGAGATCATATATAACAATCTCAGAATCCGTCATCATACGCTGCAGGTTTTCTTTTACATACTTTGCCACCTGATTGTGACCAGAGCCTATTGAAGCCGAAACGATGGCTACTCTCTTCATTCCTTTCCCTCCATGATATTGATTTACATAATCCTAATGTAATTATAGGCTTAGTAGTTTAAACCAATATGAATTTTTAGTAAAATTATCGTAAAATAGTTGAAAAAAACCCCTGTGATAACAGGGGTTGAATTTGTTTAATGTAAGATTTTAGATAGGCTTCTCCGCCTATATATACTTAGTATTGCTCCTACCGCTAATGCGTTAACAATTAGCTGGGACCCTCCATAGCTTATAAAGGGTAAGCCTACCCCAGCAATGGGAGCAAAACCCAAGTTCATAAAAATATACCATATGAACTCTATAGAAAAAACAGCAACAAACCCCCTTATTAATAATTTCCCATAACTATTTTTAACTACAGTTGCAACATGAGCCATCCTTACCAGAAATGCTGCGGCCATAGCTGCTATTACAAATGCAGCAATCCAACCAAAAGTAAAGATTATATAGGCAAATATAAAATCCGTATGTAACTCAGGCATAACTCCCTTCTCTAACACAAAACCCTGTCCATAGAGACCTGCCGACTTAATTAAATTACTTAACTGCATATATAAATAACCACTACCTAAAGGATCTCCATGTGGATTAATAAATGCAAGCAAACTTTGAAGCTTATATGGACTGTTTAGCAATGGCAGGGCAATAACAGTCATCATTAAGCTCATCATAAATATGCTAACCCGATATCCTGCTCCTGAAGCTGTTAAAACTGTAATACAGGCGATGATATAAATTAACGCTGCGGGAAAAAATGAACCGTTGGCTACCAACAAAACTAATGGCATCAAACTTAGTAATATTCCATGGATAAATTTCTTATTATCACGCCAATCTATATTATTTAAGATTCCTGCCAGGGCTATTACGAACAAGAATGGTGATATGCTTACAATGTCAATGCTAATACCTCCTATACTTAACCAGCGTTTACCGTTTATGATGGGATTTGCTATTAAGGTTAGCACCAACAGCATAATGGAACCCATGTAAATGTTTTTTGAATAGGCTTCAAGCTTCCTATAATCAAAGAAATACAAACCAACTATAATAATAGCGCCAAGTACCGTATAGCTTAAACTTCTTGCAAATAAGGAAAAACCACTTAAACCTTGACTATCCATAATGTGCATTAACAATAAACCTAAGCTAACAAATAAAAGGCTTAGGAGTATGATACTCCATTCTGGTTTAGGCTTATGTACTTTAGCCAGTTCCTTACCCACAATGGATGAATTACCCATATGAGCAATTGCCTTTTCAACTGCCTCATCCATATTAAAGCCTTGGGCCAAATAATCAGCAACCATTTCTTGGATATGACTCATCAGCTCAAGTTTTATTTCCTGGTGAGATTCACGCAGCCTAATTTCTGAACATACACTATTAAGATATGACTGAACTTTTTCATTATCCATCAGCATACATACACCTCCTGTGTAATGACCTTATCCACTGCTGAACGAAAAGTCACCCATTCCTTTTCTTTTTCTTTAAGGTGTTGTTTCCCAGGGCTTGTTATACGATAATACTTTCTTTGGCGGCTGCCTTTACTGCCTAACCAGTAAGACTCAATCATACCATCGGCTTCTAATGAATGTAAAATAGGATAAAGGGTTCCCTCTTTAAAGGTAAATACGCCACTAGATTTCTTTTCAATTTCCTTTATCATCTGGTACCCATACATTGGTTCTTTGTCTAGCAAGCTAAGTACTAGTATAACAGTACTTCCCTTTAGCATTTCCTTACTAATTTTCAATCCTCAAATCCTCCTTTATAATACTTTTTATATCTATGCATAGTATATCTATGTATTATTCTAAGCTATACTCCTTTTTTTAGCAATACTTTTTTTCTTAAAAATAAAAACCTTCCATTGGAAGATTTTTAATATTAGTAGGTTAATTATACGCAATAGTTCCTCACAAGATCTTCAAAACTATCTCGTTTGCGAATCAGCCGATGAGCTCCGCTTTCAGTAATCAATACCTCTGCCGGGCGGAGACGAAAATTATAGTTGGTTGACATAACATGCCCGTAGGCTCCGGCATTCAGAACAGCTAAAATATCACCCTCATGTATTTCCGGCAGGAGTCTTTCCTTGGCCATAATATCACCGGTTTCGCAAATGTTTCCAACAACTGTCACCTGTTTCGCAAGTCCACCAGGCTCTTTTTTGCTGAGAACCTCAACTTCATGGTAGGAATCATACATGGAAGGGCGCACCAGGACATTCATGCCCAGATCTGTACCTATGTAAGTCTTGTCATAATTTTGTTTTATGGAGTAAACCTGGCCCAGCAGGATTCCGCATTCAGCTGCAATGTATCTTCCAGGCTCGATTTTAAATACAACCTCCTTGTTATCATACTCATGAAGAAATTCATTCAATACAGCAGAAAGCTTTTCAGACAGGGCCAGAAGATCAAGACGGTTTTCGCTCTTTTTATAGGGAACTCCAAAGCCTCCGCCAAAATCTATAAATTCAAGACCTGGAAATTGCTTAATGATTTCTAAAAGCCCTTTTACACCATTTATATATTCATCCTCATCTAAAAAAAGGGACCCTATATGCTGATTAATGCCAACTAGCCTCAAGGCATGCTTTTGCAAAATAGTCTTTACTTCATCAACGAACTCTGCCTGGACACCGAATTTTGTGTTCTTTCCTGCTGTAACAACCTTTTCGTGGTGTCCAGCCCCAAAGCCAGGGTTAAAACGTACGGCAACTCGTCCTCCTGCATTGATCTTTCCATAAAGTTCAAGCTGTGAAAGACTGTCAACACTAACTAGAATGTCCCGGTCTATGGCATATTTCATTTCCTCTGCTGATACATTGTTGCCAATATAGAAAATTCTATCTGGTGTAAATCCCGCCAGCTCCTCCACATATATCTCACCAGGAGACATGGCATCAACATTAAGGCCTTCATCCAGAACAATTTTTAAAAGGTGAGGATTGCTGTTTGCCTTGATAGAATAATTAACCTGTAAATTAAGTCCAGGAAGAAGGTTTTTTAGTTCATTACACCTTTTACGTAAAATGGTCTCATCATATACATACAATGGACTGCCGTAGGTTTCAATTAGCTCAAAGGCTGTTTTTTTATCAATAAACATGGTTATTCCTTCCCTTCTCTTTTTAGGCTGATAAGGTCTATTTCATTTCTAAGGGCCTCTTTAAACAGGGTAATTAGGGTTTTGTTTTGAGTAAACAAACATGTTGCCGGATTGCTTTTATCATGCAGATTACCTGTTAATACAAAAGCCGAGTCAGCGATTAAGCGAATTTGAAAGGGCTGTTTATTTGTATAATAGATTTCTGCACCCTTAATACTAAACCCGTCTGAGGTTATAATTACAACCTTCAATCCACGATTAATTGCCGAAGCAAGCTCCTCTTCAATAAGTTCACATTCTTTTGCCGACATGGAAATATACAAGCGCTCCCTGGCATTTTCAACCATATTCTTCATCTTATCAATTATACGCAAATCACCGGAAATGGTGATATAGGCATCAGGGGCAGCAGCACTTGTAGGTGCATTTTCTTTTATGTATGAAAGGATCTTGCCAAAGGCACGCTCCTTATTTCTGCAGTATTCCTGTGGTTCTAGTGGAGAATACCTGATGCTTTCACCGTCAATCTTGTATGCTGCACCCTTTTCCACAAGGCCTTCAAGGGCATTATAGACATTTGATCGTGATATACCGGACAGCTTGGCCGCCTCATACCCGTTTAGTGCCCCCTGGGAAAGCAGGGTAATGTATACCTTTGCTTCATAGTTAGTTAAACCTGTTGCCATTAGGCAGCTTGTTAAATCCATAACACCACCTCAATTTTAGTATTTCTAATTAGTAATACTATATATGCTTGGGTGTTTTTTGTCAATTAAAAAAACGCCCAAGCTATCGGACGTTTCTTACTAAATATTCTATCTTCCACATTATTCAATTTCCACATCTGTGCCTTCGAGGTCTGTTTCTTTTATCCCAAGCTCCTGCATAGCTACATGGGCAGGAATAAAATCCTCTGGTTTGGCCTTTTCTACCCGTTTTTCAGCTTCGATAAACAACCGGTAATTTTCCAGGTTCTCCAGCAGTTCCTCATAAGCTTCGGGGGTTAACAACACACAAGCCGGCGAGTTGTTTTTTAGCACAATTTTAAAACCGGTTTCTTTAAGTTCCTCAAATATTTTGTTGGCTTCCCCTTTATTAAAACGAGAAATAGGTACAAGAGAATTAACCACATCGCTAACAGAAATATTATTAAGCATGATACTAACTCCTTCCATCAACCACATTATTAACATGCTGCCTTATCTTAATAATATTCTATTGTTTATCTATAAATTTATCAATAAATTTGTAGATAAACTTCCTTGCAATAAATCTTCCAATGACTTCAACTCTATGGTTTAACTAATTATATTCTCGATGCCTGTCCCGATGCTGCAAGAGGCAATTACTGCATACCTTTCAAACCGTTTCTTTGCAGTAAAGCCTTTAATTGTGTGGGTAGGTTTACTAAAACTTGAATAATGTATTGCTAAACGTTATACAATAGAATATAATAATTAAAAGGAAAGGTGGTGCTATTATGGCTGCTAAAACAGCAAATGTCCTCGCTCGTGTCGAGCCAGAAATAAAAGAAAAAGCGGAAGCTATTATGGCAAAACTGGGGATTCCGGCTTCCGTTGTTATCAATATGCTCTATAAGCAAATCGTTATGACTAGGAGCATTCCGTTTCCCCTGTCGCTTCCTGCTGCTCCAATGACATGGGATGAAATGGATGTAGACACGTTCAATACAATCATGCAGAATGGTTTGGATGAAGCAAAAGCCGACCATTCTCGTCCTGCTTCTGAGGTGCTTACGGATTTAAGACGGGGATTGTAATTTATGGCAGACAGTACGTATACGGTTAAAATCACCTCGCAGGCAGAGGAACAGTTGGAAGGGCTTAGCTTCGTTTGAAGCTAAGCCCTTCCGTGTTATTTCAAGGCAGACAGTTAAATTACTGCCAGCCTCCGAAATTACCCATGGTTAAAATCTTATACCAAAGGACCAGGCAATAATCTGCCTGGTCCTTTATATTTCTCCTTTTCGTACCTTTTCTATCAAGTCATTTACCTTATCCTTAATTATATCCCTGGTCTGGCGATAGCCTTCAATAGGACCACCAGACGGGTCCTCCAATCCCCAGTCAGTCCTATAGCTGCATGGAATAAAGGGACATTCTACATTGCACCCCATTGTTATGAGTATATCTACTTTGTTAGGAATGTCACTTAGAAGCTTTGGATAGTGACTGCTCATATCCACTCCCGCTTCTTCCATAACCTCTACAGCTAAAGGCTTTACTTCTGGGTATTCTTCAGTTCCAGCAGAATATGCATCTAAAGCATCTGCTCCTAATTTTTTGGCCCAGCCTTCTGCCATCTGGGAACGGCAGGAGTTGTGTACACAGACAAAAGCTACAGTTTTTTTCATTGTTACTAAGCCCTCCCAATATCGAATTTAGTTAAATCTTGTAACAATCTTTTTACTTTATATTCCATCTCATTTTGCATTCAGTCATATTTACCATTAGTATAATAATTTATAGCATGAATAATATACTGCCTCCTATAGCCCCTGTAAGAACTATTATTAATGGCTGCAGTTTCCAGTACTCCAGCATGCCAAAAAGGACTGCCGCAAAAGCAAAATCTAGCGGCCTATTAATTGAACTAGTCCATATAGGATCATACAAGGCTGCCAGCAATAATCCCACTACAGCTGCATTTACTCCAGTTAATGCCCCCTGAACCTTTGGATATTTACGAAGACTGTTCCAGAAAGGCAGTATCCCCAAGATTAATAAAGCTGCTGGGAAAAATACTGCCAGGGTAGCAATTATTGCTCCTGACCAACCTGCCGTTACAGCCCCTAAATAAGAACCGAAAGTGAATAATGGTCCGGGAACAGCCTGGGCAGCCCCATACCCGGCAAGAAACAGCTCCTGGCTAACCCATCCTACAGGTACTACTTCTCTTTCTAAAAGGGGTAGCACCACATGTCCCCCGCCAAAAACCAGGGCACCAGCCCTGTAAAAGCTATCTAACAAGGCCATGGCCTGGAAAGAAAATACCTGTCTTAAAATAGGTAAAACAACCAGTAAACTGAAAAAGAGGGCAATACATACCATGGCAAACCTACGGCTTATGGATAAATTGATACTAGATACATTTGGTATAACTTTATCTTTATAAAGAAAAACTCCTGTTACTGCAGCTGCAAAGATTAAAAAAACCTGGGTAAAAGCTGTATGCCATAAAAGTATTATAATGGCTGTAACAATTGCAATTGTAGCTCTGTCTCTATCCGGGGTCAGCTTTCTACCCATACCAAGGACAGCGTGAGCAACTATTGCTACAGCTACTATCTTTAACCCATAGATGAAACCTGTATTATTTAATTGCAGGCTTTCAAGGAATAGGGCAAAGAAAACTAAAATCAGAAAAGAAGGAAGGGTAAATCCCAACCAGGCAGCAACAGCCCCCATGACCCCTCCCCTCATGGCCCCAATCCCCATGCCCACCTGGCTGCTGGCAGGCCCGGGCAGTACCTGGCATAGAGCCACCAGATCTGCATAACTCTTTTCATCTAACCATTTACGCCTCTCAACATATTCATTATAAAAGTATCCCAGATGGGCTATTGGACCTCCAAAGGATGTAAGGCCAAGTCTTAGCGATACAGTGAAAATCTCTGCAAGCCCATGCAGCCTGGTTGAATTGGCTTTATTCATGGTCATCCCCCATTCCCCATTGCGCGCTTATTATTATCAACTTTCAATATGGTTTATTGTTATTACAGTGCATATGATACTTATGTAATTGATAATACAATTCACAAATTCTTTCAACCTATTGAAAGTTCTACAGAACAGACACTTTTCCTTTGGTATTGTAAAAACTTAACCTGGTCTTAAACTATTCTTAACTTAAGTACTGTTTCTGGCCAGCACAAGGGTAAAATCTACAGTTATCTTCTTAATTTCAGAAGCAATGACTTTATCAAGCCTGTCTTTTGGTACTCCCCAGGATAATGGGGTCATTCTAGTAATCTCTTCCAGCACTTCTCTGGTTACAGCAAATTCATATTTAATTTGCTCCATGTTTATAATGTTAAAGCTGCTGCTAAAATGCTTTATAACCTGCTCATTGGAGTATGCTTCCTTATCAGTTTGATCATAAAAAACACTTCGTAATTCCCCTAGATAATCAGTTCCAGGAACAACCTTAAGCAGCAAACCATTCCTTGCCAGGATTCTTTTGAATTCCTTGTAGTTTGAAGGAGATAGTATATTAAGGATAATATCTATCTTACCATCCTTTATGGGTATTCTGGCAAGGTCAGCCACGCACCAGACTATATGATGGTAGTTTTTAGAAGCTATTTGTATTCCTTCCCTGGATATATCAATACCAATACCCGTTATCTCTTCTGGTGGAAGTTTTCCTGAGTTTTGGAGATCAGCCAGAACCTTTGCCAGGTGGGTTCCCTCTCCACAACCGGCATCTAAAATTTTTATGGACGCAGGCTGAAAACCAGGTATGGCTTCTAAAATTAAACTACTTATCCTTTCTAGTAAGGGATCAAAGAAGCCCCTATCGCAAACCTGCTTTCTAGCTTCCAGCATCTCCTTGTTATATTCATCTTTTCTTGAGCCTGCTAGAAGGTTAACGTAGCCCTTTTTTGCCAGGTCAAAGGAATGGTTATCTGTACAAACCAAACTCCTGGTTTCATTAATTCCCATGTCTTTGCCACATATTGGACATTTAAAAAGGCTGACATTGTCTATAAATTTTTGCTTGCGAAGGAAATTGACCCCCTTGCTTGACATGGGTATCACCTCTTTTTAGCAATTATGATCTTAATATGGGTCTGGCTTCCTTATCCAAGGAACAAAAAATCTGCGCAATTAAAATGGACTAACCAGGGCTGTTCCTTGTCTTTAATGGACTTCCATAAGTCCCTGCTAACTTCCATTTCTATATGCTGCTGCCCCTCTATCCATTTCTGCCCTTGCATTTTTGGATTTTCGTGGAGGTATAAATACAAGATTACTGTATAGGGAGATTCCTTTATACCGGCAAGCCATGCTGGATAAGTATTTTCCATCAGCTTATCAACAATTCGGAGATGGCTTGGCCTCATTCCCACATAAGCAGTATTTTCTGGAACATCCTTATTAACCTTAAATCGGCATTTCCAGTTAACAGCCTCTACCTCATTATTTGCCTTGATTTTAATCTGACTTAAATTACTGCAACCTGTTAAAACGGCTGCAGCATGGGTTTCAGGTTTATAAAATACCTTGTCTCTGGAACCCTGCTCAACGGTTTTTCCTTCTTTAAAGATGACAATCTCCTTGGAAATACGATATGCCTCATCTATATTATGGGTTACAAATATGGAGGCACCTTGATAATTGGAAAGAATTTCTAAAAGTTCGTACTCCATCTCATTTCGCAGCTGGCTATCCAATGCTGAAAAGGGCTCATCTAGTAAAATAATATTTGGCTCAAAGGCTAATACCCTTGCTAGAGCAACCCTTTGCTGCTGACCCCCAGATAATTCATGGGGCAAACTCTTTGCATATCCTTCTAACCTAACCAATTCCAGCATTTCTTTGGTTCTTTGAACTTTATATTTTGCGTCTCTGTTTCTCAAACCAAAGGCAATATTGCCCTCGACAGTCATGTGCTTAAATAGGGCATAGTTTTGAAATACATAACCTGTTTTTCTTTCACTTATGGGAACATTGATACCTTTTTTGGAATCAAAAAAAACACAGTCATCTATTACTATTTTCCCTTCATCTGGTGTCATTAATCCTGCAATACACCGCAAGGTCAGGCTTTTTCCCGAGCCCGAAGCACCTAAAAAACCTAAACTATACTTGTCAGTATGAAAGGAAACATCAAGGTTAAAACCCGGCAATTGTTTTTTTATATCTACAAGTAAGCCCATAATTACCTGCTCCCACGTATTATTCTCTGGCTTTTTTGATTGTTAGTATAATAATTTAAAGCCAAAATAGTCATTAATGATAATATTATTATAATCAAGGTCCAGACTGCCGCTGCAGTTCTATTTCCGCCCTCCACTGCAAAATATATGGCTATGGGAATAGTTTGGGTCTTGTTTGGTATGTTGCCGGCTAACATCAGGGTGGCACCAAATTCGCCCAGGGCCCTGGCAAAGGATAGTATAATACCTGCCAGCAGGCTTGGCCAGGAAAGGGGCAAAAGCACTCGCCAAAAAACCTCCCATTCTGAAGAACCCATTGTCCTTGCAGCATCAAGGACATTTGGGTCAACCTGTTCAAAGGCACCCCTTGCCGTTCTGTACATAAGGGGAAAAGCCACTACTGATGCCGCTATAACTGCAGCGGGCCAGGAAAAGACTATGGTTATATCCACAGCTGCAAGAAGTCTGCCTATGGGCCCAGTACGTCCAAGGAGAACTAATAATATAAACCCAATGACTGTAGGAGGAAGAACCAGGGGAAGTATTAATACTCCATCTAATATTTCCTTTCCCTTCCAGGCAGAAAAAGCCACAAACCTGGCAAATGCCAGGCCCGCAACGATAGCAATGATAGTTGCAACACCAGCCGTTTTTATCGAAATCCACAAAGGCATTAAATCCATTGTCATAATAAACTTTCTCCCAATTGTTTATTTCATCATTATCTTCCATCTGTCAATCTATCAGGACTGAAAAACCATGCCTTGCAAATATCTCCTGGGCCCTAGAAGTGGTAAGAAAATCTAGAAAATTCTGGGCTTGCTCAGCATGCCTGCTGTTTTTAATTACAGCTGCAGGATAGATAATTGGCTCATGAGACCCCTCTGGAGCTTCAGATAGGATGCGAATCTTATCAGCCTGCACAGCATCACTGGCATAAACTATGCCTGCATCCACATTATTGGTTTCGACCCAGGTTAAAACCTGGCGAACATCCTTTCCATAAATAAACTTTGCTTCTATATCCTTTAGTATACCAAAATGCTCAAAAACCTGGGTGGCATATTTGCCGGCAGGAACACTAGCTGGTTCACCTATGGCAATTTTTTTAATTTCATCCTTTACCAGCACTTGAAAATCATCACTTTGAACGACCGAGGCTGCTGGAACAATTAAGACCAGTTTGTTCATGACCAGGTCTATTCGTGTGCCATCCATAATTAAATTCTTTTGCTCAAGGTCATTCATGTACCTGGATGCTGCTGATATGAATACATCAACTGGAGCTCCTTGCTCTATTTGCTGCTGAAGAGAACCAGACCCGGCAAAATTATAGGTGACAGTAATATTCTTATTCTCTTCTGTATATAATTCTTTTATTTCTTCCAGAGCATCTGTCAAGCTTGCAGCAGCAGAAACCAGAAGTTCTACAGTTTCATCCTTATTTTGATTTTGTATACACCCAAATAAAACAAGGTTAGATACTATAAAGCTTATAAGTATTATTATCAAGATCAAGAATTTTTTCATTTCAGACTTCATCCCCCTGAACTTTTCGTTATGTTTATTTGAGTATAACGTTAATTGTTCTTTTTGTAAATCTATTTTTTATATGCTAATTTGTTTATAATATTTGTGAGGTGATAAATGAAACTTGGGGGTGTTATAACATGTACACATATAAGTTCAAATTGTGGTTAGATAAGGAAGGTAAAGTTTTCGGGAAAGGCCCATATGAACTCCTGCAGGGAATTGAAGAAACCGGCTCCTTGATGCAGTCAGCAAAAAAATTAGGCATGTCATACAGTCAAGCCCATGGTTTGCTCAAAAGGATTGAAGAAAAGCTGGGTTTTACACTTATATGTTCCAAAGCTGGCGGAGCACAGGGAGGCGGATCCATACTCACAGATGAAGCTAAAACCCTAATGGCAAAATATAATGCTTTTTATGAAGAAGCAAATGAGATGATAGATATGTTATATAAAAAGCATTTCGAATAAATCTAATTATGATCACTGCCAAAAAGCAGCACTGGAATCAGTTGCAGCTAGATAGCAGAAAAAAGGGGCTCCCCAAAGTTAATTACTCCAAAACTTGAAATAATGCTTTTAGCATTTTCCTTTCTTATCCAATCAGCAAATATAGAAGCTTCCTTGAAATGCACACGGGATATGACTTCAGGGTTGACAAGTATTAGCGAGAATACATTGACCAGTTCCTCATGAACCACCCCATTATTATCTTTGTCACTAATAATGATCATTTTATCCTTAGCATCTGATACTAGAAAAGTTGCATAATCCACAATGGAACATGCATTTTTCCCCACTGCCATTTTTAGAACACCTAAATTGCCCATCAGCCCCGATGTTTCAATATACCAATCTCCTTTAGGCTCAATACCTGCAGCTCTCCAGATTTCTAATTCCTTCAAATGGGTTCCAGATAAATCATTTCTGCTGACAAAGGGAACAGCACTCTTTGCAATTTGTTTAAATACTTCCACTGGGGATATGTTCTGGATTGCTTTTGGGCCTACTATTACATAATTATTGGCCATAACTGGTATTTTTTTTAAGCCATAGCCTTGTGCTATAAACTCTTCTTCCAGCTCTGGTGCATGGGTAAGAACCATATCTGCTCGACCTTCTTTAGCCAGCTCAAGGGCACGGCCACTACCAAGGGCAATATGCCTTAAAACGATTCCTGTATCTTGAAAAAATGCCTGCTCAAGTACATCTAAAAGACCAGTTTCAACAGGTTCAATGGTACTTGCAATAATAAGCTGCTTGTTTAACGATGCAGATGCCGAGTCTTTTTTGTCAGTGTCACTTTCTTGTGACTGTTTATTCAGAAAGCTCTGAAGCTGGCTGTCCACCTCATTTTTAAAGCCTTTATAATTAGCCAGAAGGTTTTTTCCTTCACTTGTTAAAAACGTCCCGCCCCCCGTGCTGCCCCCTACTTTCTTTTCAACCAGTTTAATCCCCATGGTCTCCTCGGCATCTCTTATTAAACCCCAGGAATACCTATAGGAAAGCCCCGTTATGGCAGCTGCCCTGCTTATGGAACCATATAACATTATGTTATCCAGAATGGAAAAAAGGTGGGTTCCTGACAATGACTTTTCTTCCCCCAGCTCAACGGAAACCCGTAAATTAGGCATGGACTTTCTTTTCACACTTATCACTCCCGAACTATTAAGTAATTCCATAGATTTATTATAATTATAAACCAAAATAGTGAAAAAGAAAAAGAAGGCAACATAAAGTTACCTTCAACAAGTATATTGGCTGGCTGTGCCAATTATAATAATCAAGAAGTCTCAATAAGATGTATATTCTTGGGATTAATGCTGACTGTTAATCTGTCATTGTTTTTTAGATTTAACTCAATAAACTGCTGCTTGCTGATAACAACACTTAGTTCAAATCCACAGTCCAACAGTACCTTATACTGAAACCCATGGGGGGATATTCTTTTTACATATCCCTTCAGCTTGTTTTCCAGTTCTGCTCCCAACCCAATATCATCTGATCTAATAAAAGCCTTAAGCCTTTGACCTGAAGTGAAATTTTTGGGCTCAGCTGTATGAACTACCAGATTAGTATAGGATTTATTTAGTCTAATGCCATATTTATTCGGCGAATACCTTTCTGAGATGGTAATCTCATACTGGTTATCAGCCCCTACCAGGCTTGCTACCACTTCATTAACAGGTCTATAGAAAATATCTTCAAGTGGCCCCTGTTGAACAATCTCCCCCTCTGACATTACATAAACTTTGTCTGCCATGAAGGGAATCTCAGAAAAATCATGTGTAATGAATATGCTTGTTATACTTGAGTGTCTTATAAGCAGGTTCATTTCCTCCAACAGCTGTGCCTTTGTTGGTGCATCTAATGCAGTAAATGGTTCATCTAAAAACAAAATTTTTGGTTCTAATGCCAGGGCCCTGGCTATACTGGTTCTTTGGGCTTCTCCTCCAGACAAATTCTTGGGATATCTGCTTTTCAAATGGGATATGTTTAACCTGTCCAGCCAGTAATCAACCCGTTCTTTAATGTTAATATTCGCCTTTCTAAGCTTTAAACCATATGCAACATTGTCATAGACATTCATATTTAAGAGCAGGGGTTCTTGAAATACTACTGCCATCTCTCTTCTTTTGCCTATAATTGAACTGTTACGGCTTATTCCTTGAAAAACTATTTCTCCCGCTGAAGGTTTTTGTAAATATGCAAGAAGTTTAATCAGGCTGCTCTTGCCGCTGCCATTTGGTCCGATTAATGCAACATGTTCTTCAGGGCAGATCTGAAATTTATTGACTTTTACTATGGTTTTGCTATTAACTTTCCACAAAAGGTTTCTTGCTTCTAAAATAGGTGCACCCATTATTTTCTCTCCTGCTGTTGAATTAATGTTAGTGCCAGGGTTATAAAATAAGCTACAGCCATGAGTATAATGGTTAAAGCAATACCTTTTCCGAAATTACCCTTGGCCACTTCAAGAACAGTAGCTGTAGTGAGTACCCTTGTTAAGCCCTGTATATTTCCTCCAACCATCATGGATGCCCCTACTTCCGAAATAGCTGCCCCAAAGCCAGCTATAACAGCGGCTAGCAGGGGAAGTCTTGTTTCTCGAATAATTGCCCAGAGATATTGTATTCTAGATGCTCCCAGGGACCAGATCTGCAGGTGGAGCTTGGGATTTAGCTGCTGTACACCTGCAATTGTAAAGCCTGTGACCATGGGAAAAGCAATAATAAACTGGGCAATTATCAAGGCATAGGGGGTATACACTAACTTTAAATGGCCTAATGGCCCGGTTCTCCAAAGAAATATGGTAACCCATAGACCAATTGCCACGGGAGGAAGGGCCATTCCAGTATTGATGATACTAATCAATAAGCGTTTCCCAGGAAAATCATTTAATGCCAACCATAGGCCTGATGGCACTCCAACTATCAAGGCAAGCAAGGTAGCTGTAGTTGAAATCTGTAGAGTTCTAAAGGTTATGCCAAATATTTCTACATCAAAGGTTAAGAACAGCCAAATTGCCTCTTTAATGCCATCTATGATTAAATCCAATTCTTAAACCACCTATCTGATAATTTCCTTCACTCTCACCTATAATAGCTCTATCTCTATCAATACTTTAGGCCATATTCAGCAGGATCCCTGTGAGCATCGGGGAAAAATAAGGGAGAACCAAACTTGTCTACACCAAACTCACCAATTATTTTTTGCGTCTCCTCTGATATCATAAATTCTACAAAAGCCGCAGCCCCTTCTGGGTTTATAAGTTCATTTTTTTCTGGATTGACCTGCGCCACGTGATAAATATTAAGAAGAGCCGACTCTCCCTCAACAAGGATTTCTAGATGAAGGTTTTGCTTTAATGCCAGGTATGTCCCTCTATCTGTAAGACTATACCCATCCTTTTCTGATGCCACATTTAAGGTCTGCCCCATACCACTGCCTGTTTCAATATACCAGCTGCCCCCTGGTTCAATACCAGCTTTCTTCCATATGGATAGCTCTTTTTTATGGGTTCCAGAATCATCACCCCTGGAAACAAAAAGGCTCTCTGATGCAGCTATTTTTGCAAATGCATCGGCAGACTTTTCCATGCCCCTAATACCAGCTGGGTCAGCACCTGGCCCTACTACTACAAAGTCGTTGTGCATTACCATTCTATAATTAAGTATATCACCAGCTTCAAGTAATTCCAACTCTGCTGAAGGAGCATGTGTTAATAACACATCTGCTTCACCTCTTTTGCCCATTTCTAAAGCCTGACCGGTGCCTACTGCAATTGTTTTAACTATATAGCCATGCTTTTCTTCAAAAATGGGTATCAGCACATCTAGAAGGCCGCTATCCTGTGTACTGGTTGTCGTGGCCAGGATTATTTCCCCTGGAGTTGTTGTATTGTTTTCTGTATTGCTATTGTTATTGATGCAAGCAGTAAGGGTTAACAGTGTCATGACAATTAATAATGATATGAGTATTTTTTTCATAAAGTACCTCCAAATATTAAAAATGTAGTTTTACTTTAGTAAACATGTAAAATTAAATCCTAATAATACTTTTTTAAAAACAACACCTCCCTTCATGTTAACATGTGAAAGGAGGTATTATATCATTCATTTATACAGCTTCTCTCCTTTCCACCATGGGAGGCAAGCAGGTTTCCCCAGCCTGCCCTACGACTAAATATTCCTGCCAATTGGATTAGAATATTTAGTTCGGAGATATTTAGTTTTCGTTATGCACGTATATACATATTCGGCAATTGTTCTTTATTTCCTTCTTATTTGTAAATTTTTAAAGGTTAATTAAAACCTTTCATAATGAACTTTATCAAAAGGTAATTTGGAAGCATGGTGAGCCTCTTTGTCCTCACCCTTATAGCCAATACCAATTATACATTCAACTTTATACTTATCAGGTATTCCAAGAACCTCCCTGATATAATCCTCTGCTTTTTTGCTATCCGAGTGCATTCTTTCCCTCACCTGCACCCAGCACGAGCCAAGTCCTAGAGAGTGGGCGGTAAGCTGGATAATAATTGCGGCAATGGAAGTATCCTCTACCCAAACATCACAGACTTCTGGATCAGCTATGACTACTATGCCCAGGGGAGCCCCTTCTAGAAATTGTGAGCTGTGCTCTCTACACCTGGACAATTTTTTAAGGAGTTCCTTATCAGTCACAACAATAAACTCCCATGGCTTCCTGTTCCTGGAGGATGGGGATAATAAAGCACCCTTTAAAATGGCATCAACCTTTTCCTTTTCAATATTTTTATCCAGAAATTTTCTTATGCTTCTCCTAGTTAATAATAAATCCAGCATTTTTTACTCATTCCCTTCATTATTATATTTTTTAAACCAAAATATATAATCCTAAACTTCTGTTGTTTATATCCAATTCTTAGGATAGAACAACACAAAAACTGTGAATATCTCTAATCGTCCTATTAACATTAAAAATACAAGAAAATACTTGCCCATAACAGGTATATCTGCATAGTTCATGGCGGGACCGACTATTCCCAAGCCTGGTCCAATAACCCCAATACATGCAAGAACAGAGGTCAGGGCACTTTCTAAATCCAGACCAAAGCTTGACATGACAATAGTGCTGATTCCAACAATACTTATATATGCAAAAAAGAAAATAAAAGTATTAATTACTATTTTGTCATCTACTGAGTTATTGTTTATCTTCAAGCTTCTCACTAATCTAGGGTGAATGGAACGAACTAGTTCTGATAGTGTGTATTTAATTAGTATTAAAAACCGACCGATTTTTATACCGCCAGCTGTAGAACCCAGGCTGCCCCCAATAAATAGCAAAATAAACATTACATTTCTTGCAAGATTTGGCCACACATCATAATCTACAGTTGCAAAACCCGTAGTAGTCAAAATAGAAACCACCTGAAAAAGTGCTGTAATAGGAAGTATGCCCTGACCCTCTGGCATATTTAAATAAAGGCTTATACTTACAAGCACTGTAGCTATAATAACAATCTTAAAGTACAGCATGAACTCTTCATTATGCAGGAAAACCTTTAATGTCTTATTTTTCAATACTAAATAGTATAAGGCAAAGTTGGTGCCTCCTAAAAACATAAACAGTATAATGATTAACTGAATAAATGCATTATCCAGATAAAACCCAATACTGGCATTTTTTGTAGAAAAACCACCAGTAGCGATAGTAGTAAAGGTATGTGACATGGCATCATAAAAGGTCATACCTGCAATAGCTAAGAGTATTATTTGCATTAAAGTAAAAATCATATAAAATTTCCATAGGTTCTTGGCAGTATCACTTATCCTGGGAGTTAGCTTTTCCAAAACGGGACCTGGGGCTTCAGCATTAAAAATTCTATTAGCACCTGGTCCAAAGCGGGCTACCAGGGCGACAAATAATACTATTATTCCCATGCCTCCCAGCCACTGGGTCAAAGAACGCCACATGAGTATGCCTTCAGGCATTGCTTCGACATCTTTTAAAATACTAGCGCCAGTAGTGGTAAATCCAGACATTGTTTCAAATAGAGCATCAGTAAAATTCATTGTTCCAGAGAACAAATAAGGTAATGTCCCAAATAAGACAACTGCTAACCAGGCACATGTTACTATCAAGTAACCCTCTATGTAACGCAAGTGAGTATTCTCTAATGGAAATAGGATATATATTATTATACCGCTGCCAATGGTAATAACCATGGAATATACAACAGCCGGCCAGCTGCCATCATTAAAGTATAACGCCCAAATTAAGGGAATTGTCATGGACAGGCCAACGACTATTAAAAGCCTGGACAATGAAGCCAGAACCATTTTCCATCTCATCTTTAAAACCTCCAAACCTATATATCTTTTTATTTTACACTTTTGTATGTACTTGTGCAAAAAAATTTAAAGAAATACTCCTCAACATCCATTATCAAGAAGCATTTCTTTTAAAAATATAACACCACATATTCATCTAAAAACTATAATAACCTCCTAGATATAAATATCCATAAAAATATCTATAATTATGGATATTACCAAAAAAACATTGTAACCCTTTGACATTTTAATTGCCGGCTTCATCAGTTATCTGGTCTAATAAGTGGCTTATACCTACAACCCTCTCAACCTCTAAAACAAAGGCAATGCCCTTCCCAGGCTTGTTTAAATCTGTTGCTTCAACAATAGCACTTAAGACCTTTTCACATATTTCCCTTTTGATTAATGTTAGGACTATTTCTTTTTCTGGCTCGATTGTGATGCCAAAGAGCTTGGCATGCTCATGGATCCCAGTCCCTCTTCCGCAAAGGAGAGTGCCTCCCTCAGCTCCGGCTTTTTTTGAAGCTTCTACCACGTTTTTAGAGTTTCCCTTGTTCACAATTGTGATAATTAAATCATGCTTTATATGATCCACACCAGTAACCTCCCTATGGGTTTTACCTGACATATGCATACAGCCGGCAAGCTTTTTTACATCAATGACAAAAGCAATTCCATTGCCTGGTTTATTGAGTTTACTAGCTGTAATTATTGCATCCAGGACTTTGTCCAAGATTTCTTCAACGGTAAGGGTAAGCACTATCTCCTTTTCCGGTTCTACATCAATGAAAAACAGCATCTTGGCTTCATGAATGCCTGTGCCAGTTCCCATAATTATTGTAGCCCCTTTAGCTCCCGCTTCCTTAGAGGCTTTAACTATCTTTTTGGCTGTTCCCTTTTTTACGATTGTCATTATTAACTTCTGTTTCAAGTTCACATTCTCGTTCAATTTCTTTCTCCTTTCTACCATACAGTATACCTAGTATTAATACAGATAATATAGGGGAGAGGGCTACTAAACTAATCATGCCAAAACCATCCAGCAGTGGATCTCGCCCTTCAACAGCTGAAGCCACTCCAAGGGCCATAGCTAAAACAAAAGTAACAGTCATGGGCCCTGTAGCTACTCCCCCAGAATCAAAGGCTATGGCAACAAAGGTTTGGGTTGAAAACCTGATTAGAATAAGGGCAATTAAGTATCCTGGCACTAAAAAGTACCAAAGAGGAATACCATATATTATTCTTCCCATGGATAGAGCTATGGAAACTGCTACCCCAATGGATAGAGTGTAAAGCATTAGCTGTTGGGGAATGTATCCACTAGATACTTTTTCCACCTCATAGTTTAAAATGCGAACTGCCGGTTCAGCAAAGGTGGCCACAAAGCCCAGTACAAATCCTATGACAATTAGTATCCATTTATTTGGTAGGTTTCCTAGAACACTGCCCATTTGCTCACCTACGGGCAGAAAGCCTATATGAACACCTTGAAGAAATAAGGCTAAACCTATAAAAGTAAGCACTACACCAACAGCCAGATTAATTAGCTTCTGTTTTGATAGCTTTAAGTAAAAGATTTGAAAAAACACAAATAAGATTAATAACGGTATAAGGGCAAAGGCAACTTCAATCAACATATGACTAAATCCATAAAAGATCTTTATATCTCTCAACCAAATATCACCCCCAGCAGCATCACTGCCAATACTGGTCCGATTGACGCTAGAGCAACTAAACCAAATCCATCTGCAGAAGCGGATTGGCCCCCTAGAACCCTGGCAACTCCAACTCCTAGAGCAAGTATAAAGGGAACAGTCATTGGCCCTGTAGTTACCCCACCTGCATCAAAGGATATTGGTATGAAATGAGGAGGAGTAAAGGCAGCCAGTATAAATATTGATCCATATCCTATAACTAGTATATAGTTGATAGGTATATTTAAAATAATTCTCAGCATGGCCAATCCCACAAATATTGCTACACCCAAGGCAACCACAAAAATAAGCAGGTTTTTAGAAATTTCTCCTTGAGAAACAAGATCTATCTGTGTGGCCAATACTCTTACATCTGGCTCAGCCACCGTTACAACAAATCCCATTAAAAAACCAAAAAGTACAACCAGGTAAGCCTTGCCTGTATTGGGTAAAGCCGAACCTATCATTTCACCAATAGGCAGTAATCCAATATGCACCCCTACAAAAAACAATATTAAACCTACCGTGACCATAACGAGCCCTACTAAAAACTGCAGGAAAATCTCCATGGGCAACCAGATTAAAGTAAACTGCAGTATGAATACCACTACAGCAACAGGCAGCACAGCAAATATAACTTCATGTATTGTATCCTTAATGCTCTGCATATATATCTCTCCAAAATAATTATTTGCAATTTGGGTAAGATACAAAAACCACAAAATATATGATTGTGGTTTTGTTTCTTAAGCTAATACTATAGACTATATAATTATAACATAAAATCAAGAAACCCTTAAATGTTTTTAATGCACATAAATTCTTTAACATTTTCACAGGTCATGCCGCTTTTCTTGTATTCTTTAAGTTTATCAATATCTCTTTGAAGCTGTCCATCCTTTCCTAGCTCCTTATTTAGTAATTGTTTGAGGAATGGATATGTTTCTAAAGTGTTTTTGTTAATTTTATAGAAGACCCATTGTGCCTTTTTTTCATTAGTTATAATCTTTAACATCCAAAGTTTATTTAAATGTCTAGATGCATTTGATTGATTTATTTCCAGAAGGTATTCCAATTCGCATACACATAGCTTTTCCTGATTTAGTAAATTCAGTATTCTTAATCTTGTTTCGTCTGCTAATGCTTTTATGATCTGCACTAATTCCAAGTTTATTCACCTCCATAGCCAGCCCTTTTCCTTGGGAACCAATGCTTGGTCTTTAAGCAGATTCTTACTAACATAAGCATTACTGGAACCTCTATCAGCACGCCTACAACAGTTGCTAATGATGCACCAGATGCAATGCCAAAGAGGGTTGCTGCTGTTGCAATGGCTACTTCGAAATGGTTACTGGCACCAATCATGGCAGAAGGGGCAGCGTCCTCATATGTTAGTTTTAGCATTTTGGCAGCGCCATACGCTAAAAAGAATATGAAGAAGGTTTGGATTGTAAGGGGTACTGCAATCATTAATATAACTAGAGGCTGACTTAGTATTACCGACCCCTGCAGCATGAATAAAGTAATTAGTGTTAAAAGCAGTGCAGTCATGGAGACCTTGCCAGTATACTTTAGGAAAATACTTTCATACCATTCTATCCCCCTGGACTTGATTAATTGGGTTCTTGTAAAATAACCAGCAATTAAGGCTATACCTACATAGAAAAGGATGGATAACGCCAAGGTAACAAAGGGAATAACTATATCACTTATTCCCAATAGAAAGCTACCAAGGGGTGCGAATAAAAACAGCATTGTTAAAGAGTTTACCGCTACCATCACAAGGGTATGACCCATATTAGCTCTAGCCAGGTAACTCCATACAAGAACCATTGCTGTACATGGCGCAATTCCAAGGAGAATCATGCCAGCCATATATTCATCAGCCATATTTTCTGGAATAAAGGGAGCAAATATAACCCTCATAAACAGCCATGCAAAAAACACCATGGTAAAGGGCTTAATTGCCCAGTTAATTACTAAAGTTAAGGCTACTGGTTTTGGGGTTTTTCCTGCTTCAATTACCTGTCTAAAATCAATTTGCACCATGATAGGATACATCATAAAAAATAATAGTATTGCAATTGGAATGTTAACCTGTTCAATAGATAAACTATTAATTACCTCAGCCGCTCCAGGAAATAGTGCACCCAGGCCTATTCCTATAGCCATACATAGTATTACCCACAAAGTCAAATACCTTTCAAAAAATCCTAGTTCCCTGGCTTTTTCACCTACCGATTGTGTACTCATAATCATAGCCCTCCATTTTTGCTAATATGTGTATATGAATCTATAATCATATAGTAATTTGCATTTTCCCATTTGTCAATTTTTTTATTATATATTAGCTTATATAAATAGACCAAAACTTTGAAAAATCTTCATTTGATTTTTGGAGAGAAAGTGATAAGCTTAAAGTAATAGTAATTATCGTTACTAATCAATGCTGTGACATAAAGGAGGCAATTTTTGTGAAAGGTAAAGGAATTCTAGTTATCCTTATGGTTTTATTAGCAGGAATAATATTAATTGGTTGTACATCTTCAAACAACTCCAGTGACCTTGAAGCACAGTTACAGGAAAAAACAGCCTTAATTAACCAGTTAACAGCCGAAAATGAAGCATTATCAGCTGAAGTGGCAGAACTACAATTGATACTAACTTCTCAACAGCAGAATTCTCTTTTGATGACCGCCTTGACTGTAGTGGGATTGTTGGAAAATCAAGACATGGAAGGCCTGGCTTCCTATATCCATCCTGTGGAGGGAGTGCGTTTTTCACCCTACACATACGTGGATTTACAAGCTGATCTAGTATTTAGTGCCCAGCAAATTGAAACCTTACTGCAGAGTACCCAGACTTATAATTGGGGGAGCTTTGATGGCACAGGGGACCCTATAGTTTTTACTTTTAGCGATTACTATGATAGATTTATTTATGATCAGGACTTTGCAAATCCCCATCTGATTGGTAATAATGTAGAAATTGGCACTAGCAGTATGATTAATAATATTATACAAGCCTATCCAAATGGAATGTTTGTAGAATTTCATTTTACAGGGTTTGATCCTCAATACATGGGAATGGACTGGAGAAGCTTAAGGTTAGTTTTTGAAGATGTAAATGGTTCCTGGCATCTAGTGGGCATAGTCCATGATGAATGGACCACTTGATAAACTTCTTTTACACTCAAGGACTAGCTATGGAAGCTAATTTACTAAACCAATAAAAACCAAGGAAAACAAATAAGTAAAAAAGGAAAGGGCTGTGAGTGTAAAGTGCTGCAGCCCTTTTAGTATTTCAAGATAATTGTCATCCGTCCATCTTCTCTTTTTCATTATTTTTTTCTTTATTCTCATTGCCCTTGCGGGAGGCTAAAAACCATTTCTCAGGATCTGGCAGCAAGGACCTGATTTCCATGGGCAGGGGAAACAGTATAGTGGTGCCTTTTGAATCAGCTGCTTCAGAAAGAGATCTAAGCATCCTTAGAGTCATGGCTCCTTCCTGGGCACTTAGGATACCAGTAGCCTCTGCTAGCCTTTCGGCAGCCTGCCTTTCTCCTTCTGCCTGTATTACTATGGCTCTCCTGTCCCTTTCTGCTTCCGCCTGTCTAGCAATGGCTCTCTGCATTTCAGTGGGCAGTATTACATCTTTGATTTCTACTGCAGTTACTTTTATGCCCCATGGGTCTGTAGCCTCATCAACTATTCTTTGAATTATTTTATTGAGCTTCTCTCTTTGTGACAAAAGTTCATCCAGATCTGCCTGGCCCACAACGCTTCTTAAGGTTGTCTGGGCAAACTGACTTGTTGCATCATGAAACTTTTCCACATTGACAATGGCTTTTTCAGGAGCAACGGCCCTGTAATATAAAACTGCATTAACCTTGCACGTTACATTGTCCTTTGTAATTACCTCCTGGGGAGGTACATCAAATGTAATTGTACGCAAGGAGACTCGCTCAATCTTGTCAATAATGGGAATAATAATTACTAATCCTGGACCTCTTACTCCAACAAGCCTGCCTAATCTAAATAATACACCTCGTTCATATTCAGGTAAAATTTTTATTGCCATGCTTAAAATAGCTAGTATAAAAGTAGCTACTACTATTAGCGATAACAAACTTTCTGAAATAAACAGCATTTTTTATTCCTCCCTTTCACTAATATTTGTTCTTTCGGGTTCAACAACTAAATACATACCCTTTCTTCCAATGACCCTGACATTTTCACCCTGGGAAATGCTTATGCCACCTTTGCTTACGGCTTTCCAAATCTCTCCCTTTACTTTTACTAATCCTTCTGGATTAATGTCTTCAATTACTGGCACAACTTGATTGGAAAACTCTTCATCACCATGGATTTTTTGTACCTTGCGCAGTTTTATTATTCCTGAAAGTAAGATTATTAACAAAGCCCCACTTACAATGCCGATACCTATAGCCGTCATTCTAAATCTTGAAAACCAATCAGTTGGCATCATGGGCTCTATGGGCAAGAAAATACTGCCCAAAACAATACTAATCACTCCGCCTACCCCCAGGACCCCATAGGTTGGAGTAAAGGCTTCTGCAACGAGGAGCAATATCCCTATAATTATCAATAAACCTGCAAGAATATTTACTTCAAACAGGCCCAAACCATATAAAGCCAGTATCAAACTTATTACACCCATTACTTCCGGCAAAAAGGTACCTGGAGAATTAAAGCCAATTATAAGCCCATATACACCTAGCAGCAAAAGAATAAAAGTGACCTGGGGATTGCTGACAAAATGGGTTATTCTTTCAGAGGTCTTCATTTCAACAGTTTGAATATCTGCTCCCAAGGTATTTAAAACAACAACCCTTTCTTGAATGGTAATTTCCTTGCCATGTATCATCTCTAAAAGTTCTCCTAGATTGACAGCAACATGGTCAATTACCTGCTTTTCCAGGGCTTCTTTGTAATCTATAGTTAAATTTTCTTTAACAAATTTTTCAGCTATATCTACTGGACGTCCACGTTCTTCAGCAATACTTCTCATGTGGCCTGCTAGAAAATTGATAGTTTTATCATCAGCACTTTGGGTTCCTTCTCCAGTAACTGGAGCCATTGTAACTGGCATTGCAGCACCACATGTAGTTGCTGGGCTCATTGCGGCCACATGACCACAAATAAGAATAAATGTACCTGCTGAAGCAGCAATTGCCCCTGGCGGGGTGACATACGTAATAACTGGAATTTGGGCAGCTGAAATGTCCTGAATAATGTCTAAGGTTGCGGTAACTAATCCCCCTGGAGTATTTAGTTGTATTACTACTGCCTGGGCCCCTTGCTTCTCTGCAAGCTGGATGGCTCTTTTAATGGTGCTTGCTGTACCGGCGGTTACCATATCATCTACTGCGACAGTAATTACCTTTGGTTGAACAGCAGCTCCTGCAGAAGCAGTAAATGTTAATAAAAGACATAAAACACACAGCATGGTTAGTTTGCAAATTTTCCGAATCATTTGCCTCCCCTTCTCTTTATACTCTTTGGTTTTCTTCTTTTGACAGGGAATTATGTAATTAATTGTAATCCAATTATACCATAATTTTTGCTAGTTTTTGCACAAATAAGGACATTTCCATAATGCTTTAGTATTTTATTAAAATTTTTCTTTGGGTATAGGAAGCATTACATAGCAATAAAGGCACTCCCAATTAAGGAAATGCCTTCACTTAAAACAAAACTCGGCTTGCGTCAAGTCTTTGACGCTGGCGGAAGCCTTAGTCTTTGTGGTTACTATCTACCTTGTGGAACTTATACTTTCTGCCCTGATAGTGTAAAAAATTTATTTACTTGGAATGCTGAAGCCAAATGTACTTCCTTTCCCCTCTTGACTGCTTACCCAGACATTCCCTCCATGTGCTTCAATAATACTCTTTACGATAGCTAATCCAAGCCCTGTACCTGTTTTGCCCCTTTTTCGGGATTTATCAGCTTTATGAAACCTTTCCCATACTAAATCTAAATCTCCTTGGGGGATACCGCAACCGGTATCACTAACTTCCACATGAATCTGTTTTGAACTGTCTGTATATGCTTTAAGAGTTATTTGACCTTCTACTGTATGATTGAGGGCATTTTCAACTAAATTAATCATAACCTGATGCAGTCTATCATAATCACCATCAACATCTGGCAAATCTTTTTCAATAATTGTCTCAAACCTTAAACCTGTTTTTGAAATAGCAGGTTTGTACTTCTCCTGAATTGTATTTAAAAGACTGGCAATAGAGATTCTTGTCTTTTCTAAAGTAAAATTTCCAGTTTGCAGCCGTGAAAGATCAAAAAGCTCATTTACCATTCTTTTTAATCTTAGAGTTTCTTGAAATATAACTTTAGCATATCTATCCTGCTCACTTGTATCTTCAGCTACGCCATCAATTATGGCCTCGGAATATCCCTGCAGCAAGCTCAAGGGAGTTCTTAATTCATGGGATACATTGGCAATAAAATCTCTACGCATCTGCTCCAGCTCTCTTTCCCTGGTAACGTCCTGCAGCACTCCAACTACTCCTATAACTTCATCTGTTGTATTATCTATTAATGGCGCCATCCTTGCAGATATGGTCTTTTTAGTTAGCCCAATATCCCTTTGATTAATTGATTTGCTTTCTATAACCTTGCTAAAAAGCTCCTTAAGCTCGGCAAAACCAGGATTCTTAAAAAAGTTACCTCTAAGCTCCAAATCCTTATTTTCTTTCTGAAACAGTTTTTCTGTTTGATTGTTTACCAGAATCACATTACCTTTATTATCTAGAGTAATAACTCCATCAGACATGCTGGCTAATACTTTCTCCAGTTTAGACTTTTCATGGGAAAGTTCGTTTATTTTACTTTTTAACTGGTCAGATAGGTTATTTAAACTAGCCCCTAACAATCCTACCTCGTCATTACTATTAACTTCCATCTTATTGTCAAAATTGCCCTTGGCCATTTCATTTGCCACTTTATTCATCTGCACCAGGGGCTTTGACAAGGTTTTAGATAAAAAGTAGCTGACTACACTTGCCAGTATAATAGCAGCCATTGCACTATATATGATCAATCCTCTCATTGAGTTAACTGTATCTGTAATTGGTGCAATGGGCCTAAACATCATTAGCACATTTTCCACTTCATCGCCCTCATAAACTGGAATAGCAACAGAAAGCATGGGTCCTTCAAAGTGATGGTGATGAAAACCTCTTTTGATAATACTTTCTCCTGCAAAGACCTTTGCCAGTTCTGCAGTGGTAAGAAAATGTCCCGTAGGCGGTCCCATCATTAAATCACATGCTTGTGTTGTTCCATCCCTATCCACTATAATTATATGGGCATTAAGAAATTCACTTAAAAGGGTTAATTCATTGGTTAAATGTGTTGGATCATCTTCTTTATTAATAATGCTCGTTAACTTGTGACCACTTTCAATAAGGTCAGAGGATATTTGTGAATAATAAAAGTCTTCTAATAACCTAATTAGTCCAAAACTAAGAAACAAGAGTATAATCATTATAAGCAGGATAATGGCTACCCACTGTTTTAAAATTATACTCCTGCTAATCATTGGCAGCCTCAAATTTATATCCTACTCCCCAGACTGTACTTATATAATCAGGGCCACTATTTCTGCCTAACTTTTCTCTTAGCTTTTTTACATGAGTATCAACAGTTCTAAAATCTCCAAAAAAGTCATATCCCCATATATTTTCAAGAAGCTGTTCACGGGTAAACACCCTGCCTGGGGAACTGGCTAAATAATACAGCAAATTAAATTCTTTAGGAGTTAAATTTAGCTCCTTCATGTCTAACAGAACTTTTCTCGTTACTGGATCTATTTCCAGACGAGTAAATTTTAGTGCTTTTTCTTGTTTATTAATAGGCAAGGTTCTTTTTAACATAACCTTTACCCTATGAGCTAACTCTCTTGGACTAAAAGGTTTCACAACATAGTCATCACACCCTAATTCAAATCCAAGTATTCTTTCATATTCTTCTCCGCGGGCTGTGAGCATAATTATTGGCTTGTCACTAAAACTCCTTATTTCCTTCACCAGGCCAAAACCATCCATGCCAGGCATCATTACATCTATTACAAATAAGTCATATCCAGTATCCTCTATTTTTTTTAAGGCTTCTTTTGAATCTGCTGCTGTATCAGCAGCTATTCCTTCTTTTTTTAAATATATTTTAACCAGTTCTCTAATGCCATCTTCATCATCAACTACTAAAACTATTGGTTTATCCACATTTACACCCCCAAACACTGCCAACTAAAATATTTTTCATTATACCATAAAGCTTTTAAATACATTCAAGGCTTTTATGATCCTTTTAATATTTTTCTTTTGTGTTTATATTCCGCCTCTGTAATTTCCCCAGAAGCCAGTTTCTCATCTAGTATTCTAAAAGCTGAGCTCTTATCCTCTTTTGTTGTTATTTTATTTACCAGCAGTACAATTCCTACAATTAAAAATACCCAGAATAACATGTGTGCCGCCATCCAAAGCCATCCACTTCCAAAACCGTATCCAAACATTGGCATCATATATCATCTCCTTCAAAATTAATTTATTTGTTAAAACAAAGTTAGTTTGCCTAATACTAATTATAAAAGTAATTTTTGACGAAACTATGATTATAATTAGTAGTTTTTGTTGCAAAAAGAGAGCTACCTAACGTCTAGATGAGCTCTCTCCCTGGCTATCCTTTTTAAAAGTTTAAATACTACCAACTATTAAATCTGATTTTGAGTACTAGTACACTTTACTTTCATTTCTTTGCTGTAATAAGCTTTACAATATCAGATAGCAGGTTTTTTACTTCAACTATTGATAAACCGGCCTGCAGCATATTAGCTTCTGTTCTTCTGTTTATATTAACACCTTGGAATCTAACTGTTAATGGGTTTAATAAATCCATCACAGTCCCCACTACTGCTCTTTCACTTCTTACATGTTCCAGGAGGTACAGCCTGCCATCTTGTTTAACTACCCGTCTTAATTCTTGAAAACCTTTCACTGGAAACGGTACAGAACAAAAGACACAAGCAGTTATTATGGTGTCAAAGGTATTGTCAGCAAATGGCAGCTCCTGGATATCAGCTAATTTTAATTCAATGGGAACCTTAGCCTGGGATATTTTGCTTTCTGCTATTTCTAACATGCTCTGGCTAAAATCTATTCCTATGACTTTTACCCCCTGAGGATAATATGGAAAATTGGCTCCTGTCCCTACACCTGCTTCCAGCACTAAACCCTTTGCATTTTTGCACAGCATTTCTCTCCACTTTCCCATCATCATCCTGTCCATGGGGCCCATTATTTTGTCATAATTCTTTGCTTTTTTATTATACTTTTCTCTCACCTGCTGTGTAGTTTCCCTGTCAAGAGTTTCATAGTCCAAAATAATCACCCTCTTGTTTTTTATAGATTTCAATATGACACTATCCATACTATTTTACCCTTTTGTCAATGAATGTAAAAGAAAGAAATGCCCGATCCTGCTTGTGCTGCTTTATCCCCCCTTTAGAAATTTTCTTGGGTTTATCTAAGTATAGAATGAAGATTTGATGAAAATATGACCATATTTAGAACATTTAAGTATAAATGAAAAAGCAAGAGGTGTATATTACTCACACCCCTTGCTAAGGTAACCAATCCTAATGCATATATATCAGTGCCAGGAAATAGACAAGCCATTCCTTTTTCATGGAACATTGCAGGCAAATATTTATTTCTTTGTACCTTGCGAGACCACAATGGGAGCAAGCACACTATCCTTTAGAAGTTCAACACATTGACCCATGTAAGCCCCAATTTTTTCTGAAGGGTCATTAGTAGGAATTCCTATAGCTCTAGCCACCAGTTCTGTTAAATCCATTTGCTTAACTTTTGTACCCATGGCATGGCAGGTAGCATTAAACTGGGAACCACATCCGGCACAGTTTGTAACCAAATATTCTGCTCCGGTAGCCTCTGCTTCCCTTACCCTTGTCATTCCACTGTGGGCAACAGATGGTAAAGAATCAAAAGCTGAAACAAGCCCGCAGCATAAGCCTTGTTCTTTCACATGCTCCATTTCACGTAGTTCAAGTCCGGGAATGGCCAGTATAATATTTCTTGGTTCATGGTAATGACCAAACCAACGTCCTACGTGACAGGAGTCGTGATAAGTAACCTTGTGATTAAGGGGAGTGGTAAATGTTAATTTACCATCTGCAATCAACTCACTAAGATAAACTACTATATGTTTAAAACGAATATTACATTCTAGCCCCATTTCTAAAGCCATTTGGGGATAGTTTTCATTAAATGTAGCATAACACCCTGGACATGAAAAAACTATGGTTTCAACACCAGATTTTTTAAACATTTCCAAATTGCTTTTTACTAATTCTTGAAAGTCTTTTTTGTAACCTCCTAGAGCTAAATACAACCCGCAGCAGCGTTCATCTTCACCATAGTGGACAAAAGGTATTTCTAAATGTTCCAATATTCTTGTGGTATTTTGGGCCATATTGTCCATGATTGTTGCGGCCCAGCAACCTGACCAATAGGCAATTTCCCCATGTTTTTCTGTTGCTACATCCAACCATTTTAGTCTCTCCTGGGCAGGTATTCCCCAAAAATTACCTGTTGTTAAAACATTGTTGCGAATAAACTCTAATCCTGTATTATGAAGTTTATTTTTATAAAACTCGTAACGCAGGGCCATCCAGTGGTGCGCATTATGGGCACGAATTTGGCAGACTGTATCACACTTTTTGCAGGTCGTACAAGCATATAATGCTTTTCCTACTTCATCATCCATAGGTATCTTTCCCTTGATATATTGATTAAGCAGAAAATATTTACCTCGCGGCGAATTACTCTCCCAAGGCATAGCATCAAATACCGTACATACATTTCGGCAGTAACCACACATTGCACATGAAAATGTATCGTCTGTAAGATGTTCATCAAGGGGTGATTCAAAATTATTCCCCTGCCATTTACTGAGCAGTCTTCCAGCAAGACCAATCAAACCACTGCCGGCATTAGCAACCTTCATGGCAGTAGTAAGCTTTTTTGTAGGGGAGTTTTTGTCTATAGACGGGGGTATAATCTTTCCAGGATTCATTAAGTTTTCCCTGTCAATTGACTGTTTGTATCTCCAAATCTCATCCAATTGCTGCACACCATAAAAGTTCCTGGCCCTGTCTGTAAAGTACATACCAATTGAGAAAACCTTCCCATCATATTTTTCTCCGGTATCAATGACATCTAGAGCACAGGCATAAGCCAGGGGAAAACCTAGTTTACGCTCGTCTGCCAACATGAATCCCAGTATGGAAATCTTGTCTGAACCTACCATGGTGCCTTCTAAAGCAAATTCGCCCTTGTACTTTCGTTCAATCTCACTGACAAAGCTCTCTACTTCCTTGATTGGGATGACAACCTCACTGGCAACCAGAGTAGGTCCTAATTTTTTAAAGCGCATGGGATAAAATTTGTCTTCCCATTCTTCTTTGGCCAGTTTTTCCCGCATAATTTTGCCGTTATAAGCAGCAGTTAGGTCTTGAATTTGTTTTTCAACAGAAGAACGACGCGGTTTTGGAAAAACCATGGTTACAAGATACTGATCTTCAGGTAAGACATAGTGTTCTAAAGCTTTTTGCTTCAAAGCTGTATAGGCAGGAGTAGTCAAACTCACATTCCACAAGAGAATTTTTTTCTCCGAGAGTCCATTTAAAAATTTTGCCGTGCTTTTCATATCTGGAAAAGCGGAAAGAATTACACTTTCTTCATCCTTTTCCCGGGCCTTGACCTCAACCTTAACAATCATACCTGTAATGCCACAAAGATTGTATATATATTTTAAGCCTTCACCGGAAAAGGTTTTAAGCTCTCCATTAGGCAAAACCACATCTGCAGAAATAATATTTTGGCTGCAATCACCAAATTCATAACTGCCATATCCACTTCCCCCCTGAGCAACCCAGCCCGCCACAGTTGAACTGTTAGCACTGGACGGATAAGCTCTTAATGCTAATCCACGCTTATTTAATTCTTTTTCCAGATTGCTCCAAATAACACCTGGTTGGACGCAAGCTGTCATTTTTTCTGTATCAATAGCCAAAATCTGATTCATTCTCACAAAATCAACCACTACACCTGCTTTTGCCGGGACACTTCCTCCAAAGCCAGCACTGCCTGCCCCCCTTGGCACAAGGGGAATATTTTCTTCACACGAGATTTTACATAAGGCAATAACCTCTTCCACATTGATTGGTTGGACAACAGCATCAGGTACACATTCCATCAAACCCCTGATCTGTTCGGGCATAATGCCCATGTCATGGGAATATACTATCCTTTCCACTTTGTTAAAGCGCACGCGCTCACCAAATATTTCTTGAATTCTTACCATCTGCTTGGCACTCAAATTATTTTTCATGATTCACTTCTCCTCCTTGGTTTTATTTTAAAAGGGTTAAGACCCTTAATATGTTTTGTTCAATAAAATTGTTCTATTACTAAATCATTGGTTAAAAAAATATAAAATACTTGATGAAGTGAATGCCTTTTCTTGAACCTTGGTTCAATTTAATTGAACTTATTTTTAATTTATTATTCGTGATAGGATTTTATATTCCTGCAAATATGGGCTTGTTTTTAAAGATTTTTTTAAAATAACCAAAAACAAAAAAGCTGCCGCAGCAGCTAGATAACTATATTTTTTCCATATTTCTGTTTCCATTTAAGGTTCCATTTAATAGGGGTTTGTTACGTTTAAAAAATTGGATATAGTTTAATATAAACTTCAGGTCTCCGGCTTCCAAATCCCTTATTGCTCTTAATACAGCCTGAACCCTTGGATCACCCAACAGTGATAAAAGATCAGAATTAAGAGAGGAAATGAGATTTTCCACATCTTCCTGTTCTAATAAAAAATAGCAAACAGACACGCCCAGGGCTTGAGCAATACTTTCCAGAGTATCTAATGACGGTTCGCTCTGATCATTTTCTATCTGGCTCACCATGGCAGGACTGATATTTGCTTTATCAGCCAAAGCCACTCCTGTTAGGCCTAATTTTTCTCTTTCCCTTCGAACCCGTTCTCCAATGGACACACTATCGGCATTCTTCTCCAAAAAGTATCTAATGGTAACATTCAGTGTTTCAGCCAGGCGTTCTAAAGTATCCAAGTCCGGTTCCTCTGTTCCTTCTTCAAATGCTTCAATCTTATCTGCAGAAATTCCGGACAGATCACTTAATTCTTCAATACTTAAGCTTCTACCCCTTCTAATAAACCGAATTTTTTCACCATAAACTTTTTCTGCTTC
This sequence comes from Desulfitibacter alkalitolerans DSM 16504, assembly GCF_000620305.1. Taxonomy (NCBI): domain Bacteria; kingdom Bacillati; phylum Bacillota; class Clostridia; order Neomoorellales; family Desulfitibacteraceae; genus Desulfitibacter; species Desulfitibacter alkalitolerans. The sequence goes on from NZ_JHVU01000024.1 coordinate 134,727, forward strand.
AAAAAGGTAGGTAGGTGAAATATTTAATATGTGTGATAATTTTTTCACCATAGCAATGGAAGGCTTTTTAACGTCCCGTTCCACAGCGCTCAAATAAGAATATGAAACTTTTAATTGCTCAGCAAGTTCTTTCAGCTTCATCCCTCGCTGTTTACGAAATCCACGTAAATTTTTGCCTAAACTCATTTATTTCACCCTGTCCAATAATTAATTAACTTAAACTATAGCATATACTGAAAAGAAAAACCAGCAGTTCCAAAGTCTCTCCATACGAAACCCATATGCTTACTGATGACTAGAAATTACAACGGTGTTTTTACCAGATTTTTTAGCCTTTAACAGTGCTTCATCTGCTTTCTTAATCAGCTCTTCCTTATTATTTATATCAGAATTCAGTGAAGAAATACCTGCACTAATAGTTATTTGTGATAAATCACCATTTTTAAAATTATTAATACCTATATGATTTAGAAAATTGACTAATTTAGTTTTTAGAGATAAATTTTCTTTTATTTCATCTTTTGTTTCTATAATAGTTTCTCTGTCAATGGTAAAAATATGTTCTTGTATTTTCAGCCTTAGTCTTTCCATTAAATTATATGCATCTTGCTCATTTGTTTCTGGCAAAATAATTACTAATTCATCCCCGCCATACCTGGCAAGAATATCTGATTTTCGTAAATTGTTTGATACAATAGCACCAAGCTCTCCTTGAACTTAGAATTGTCTACAAAGCTATTATACAGTATAAGCCATAAGTCAGATATTATTTTTTAAAAAAGTTAGGCTTCCACCTTTTGTGTCGGAATTAGTAACAGTTTGTGAACAATTGGTGAACTCTATTTATTTACTAAGAATTTTAAAGTAGAATAAAGTCAGTTACCAAGACCCAGTAACACAGCAATCCAACTTCCTTTGTTCAATTCTAAAGCACCACATGGGAAACCAAAGTGGTGCTTTAGATATTATCACCTGAAAGGAGAATTATAGTTATGAAAGAGCTATTTTCCATAGGTCCATTTACAGTGCATTTCTTTGGTGTAATGATTGCAATAGGTGTGATTGTTGGTCTGCTAGTGGCTTTACGTGAGGCAGAAAGAAAAAATCTGGACCATGCCAAAATATTTAACTTACTATTGTATACACTATTAGGAGGATTTCTCGGTGCCAGATTAGTCTATGTATTCATTTACAATCCAGGATACTATTTATCCAATCCAGTTGACATACTATATGTACACCAGGGTGGTTTATCAATTCATGGTGGTATCGCTGGAGGTATTATTGCAGGAGTTCTTTATGCACGAACTGCAAAGCTACCCTTATGGAGAACATCTGATGCTCTTATTCCCGCTTTAATCTTGGGACAAGCTATTGGAAGAGTTGGCTGTGATGTCTTTGGTGTTCCAATGGAAAATCAATATTTCTGGGGAATCCAAGTCCAAAACTCCCTTCTGCATCCAGTACAGGTATATGAATTTATTCTGAACTATTTGCTTTTTGGATACCTATGGGTTAAAAGGTTAAATATAAGATATGATGGACAGCTTTTGGTAAACTATTTATTGTTTTTCCCAGTAATCAGGGGCATAGTAGAATTGTTTAGAACTAATCCAATTTTTTTAGGAAGTATAAGTGTAGCCCATTTAATGAGTGTTATTTTTATAATTTTTGCTCTAGGACTTAGAAGTGTCCTGATTAAACATTCATATTATCCTAAAAAAGCTACAGGCCTTAAAAAATCTGAAGTCCTTAAAACAACCATTTTCATCCTGGCACTTATAGTGTTATCTTTGATGATTTTTTATGGGGTACAAGGAGTTTAGACTAAACTAAGCAGGATAAAGCAACAGGTCATATACCCTGTTGCTTTTTTAGAACAGACCCATGTAATATGTTCCCTAGTCAGTTAGTTCTGAAGCAGCCTTAAAGGTTTTTAACCTCATTGTATTAAGGACTACTGAAAGAGAACTAAAGGCCATTGCAGCAGCCGCAAGCATTGGGTTTAAGATTATACCAAAGAGCGGCCATAGTAACCCAGCTGCTACAGGTATTAATACAATATTATAGGCAAAGGCCCAAAATAGATTCTGCCAGATCATAACCATGGTTGCCTTGGAAAGTCTAATAGCTGTGGGTACTCCCCTCAAATCACCCCTGATTAAGGTTATATCAGATGCCTCCATGGCCACGTCAGTACCGGTACCAATGGCTATCCCTACATCTGCTTGTGCTAATGCAGGTGCATCATTAATCCCATCACCAACCATTGCAACTATTTTGCCTTCCTCCTGGAGCTTTTTCACCTCTTGTGCCTTGTGTTCTGGTAATACTTCTGCCAGCACACGGTCAATTCCAACCTGACGTCCTACAGCATCAGCTGTACGTCTGTTGTCTCCTGTCAGCATAATAACCTCTATACCCATCTTTTTAAGCTCTTTAATAGCTTTTATTGAAGTTTCCTTCACCGTATCTGCAACAGCAACCACACCTGCTATATTTCCGTCTACAGCTACAAACATGGGTGTTTTTCCTTCATCAGCTAATGCATCAGCATTAGCCAGCATGCTGTCAGAAATCTCAACATTTTTGGATTTCATTAAACGAAGGTTCCCTATGAGAATAATCTTTTTTGATACCCTGGCCAGAATTCCATGGCCTGGAATTGCTTCAAACTCTTCAGGTTCTTCCAGATTAAGTCCTTTTTCCCTTGCACCTTTAACAATTGCCTCCCCTAATGGATGCTCTGACCCGCTTTCTACAGAGGCTATCAATCGTAAAACCTCATCCTCATGAAAACCGTCATTTACTATTAAATCTGTTAGAGAAGGCTCTCCAAAGGTAATGGTACCGGTCTTGTCGAATACAATAGTATTTATCTTATGAGCTGTTTCCAGACTTTCAGCACCTTTTATCAAAATACCATTTTCCGCACCTTTACCTGTACCTACCATTATGGCTGTAGGAGTAGCCAGGCCCAGGGCACAGGGGCAGGCAATAATTAATACTGCGATAAAGGTAGTTAAACCAAATATCAAGGATGGTTCCGGTCCAAAAGCCCACCATAGGACAAAGCTTAAAGCTGCTATGATTACTACACCTGGAACAAAATAAGCTGATATAACATCCACCAGCTTCTGAATTGGTGCTTTAGAACCCTGCGCTTCCTCAACCAGTCTTATAATCTGGGCTAACATGGTGTCCCTGCCAACTTTTGTTGCTCTAAACTTAAAAGTACCAGTTTTATTAATTGTAGCACCAATTACCTCGTCACCCACTGACTTTTCAACTGGAATGCTTTCTCCTGTTAGCATGGATTCATCTAAAGCTGAACGGCCGCTTACAATTTCACCATCCACAGGCACCTTTTCACCGGGACGAACTATTACTATATCACCTATGACTACATCCTCAATGGGAATGTCCACTTCCTGCTCATTTCTAATTACCCTGGCTGTCTTTGCCTGCATACCCATTAGACGGCGAATGGCTTCTGATGTTTTACCCTTGGCTTTTGCTTCTAATAGTCTTCCTAGAAGAATTAGGGTGGTAATTACTGTAGCCACATCATAGTAAAGCTGATATGGAAAGCCTAGTCCCGTTAAAAAAGCAGGGAACAATGTCATGGCTGCACTATAAAACCAGGCTGAAGAGGTACCCATTGCTACTAAAACATTCATATCACTAGTGCCATGGGATAAGGCTGCATAGGCTCCCCTGTAGAATCTCCATCCTGATATAAATTGAACTGGAGTTGTTAGTATTAATAGTGTTAGTGGCATTGTTAAAACTGCGGGAACCCATTGTCCCCAACCCTCCATCATATGAGGCAGAGAACCAATTAGAACTATAGTTGTCAATACTGCTCCCAGGATAAAATCAAGGGTTAGCCTTTTCATTTCTTTTTCTCTTTCTAACCTTTCCCTGTCTTCACTAGTCTCCCTTTGCCCATCAAAAACCTGGTAACCAAGTTTTACTATTACCTTCTTAATATCAGCCAGAGAAATTGCATCACTATCATACTCTACAGTAACCCTTTCTGCTGCCAGGTTAACTGAAGCAGAAAAGACTCCTGCCACCTTTTTAACTTCATTTTCAATACGCCGTACACAAGAAGCACAGGTCATACCCCCAACAGGCAGGGTCACTTTTTCAACATTAGCTGGATAGGCATTATATCCAATTTCCTTTATAAAATTAACTATTTCCTCCACCCTAACTACTGTATCGTCATAATCAATAGTAACCTTCTCAGTACTGAGGTTTACATTAGCTTCAGAGATACCATCTAACTTTTTAAGACCTGTTTCTACCCTGCGAACACAAGACGCACAGGTCATGCCTTTAATTTTTAAAGCTATGTGAGCCATAATAACATCTCCATATCTTGTATATTTATTTTTTATACCAATTCTACTTTGCATATTTATCGATAAGTTCAATAACCTCATCTATCTTTTCATCGCCATGACCTTCTGAGAAAGCCTGCCTAACACAATGCTTAATGTGTTGATCAATTATTCTTAAGTTTGCTTTCTTAAGGAGTGCCTGTACTGAAAGAATCTGTTTAGAAATATCAACACAGTATCTATCATCTTCCAGCATTTTAATGATACCCTCCATTTGCCCTTTGGAGGTTTTTAAAAGATTCATTACCTTTACTTTTTCCGACCTTTCCATAGCTAAACACCTCCAAGCTTATAATGCCCAACTATCAAAATACAATTGCCCATCCCCTCATGGGGTGGGGTTATGGTTATAATTATAATACCTTTTTCCTATCTGTCAAGTAAGAATTTTAGTATTGTACTTTAACTCACATTACAGGTCTAATAATTCCCTCTGCTTTTACAAATAATAACAACCATAAGAAGTAATATTGCAGGTATTTAAAGGTGGGAGGTTAAGAAAAAGCAAATGAATAATTATCGAGGAATAATTATTGGCATTATAGTACTTGTAGGCCTATTTTCTATACCCTTCTGGTATAATACAGGCCAGCAAAACGAAAGGCCGGAAATAAGTTTAGATACCCCGGAAATACAGGCATTAGAAGTAAAGGAATGCATAGAGGACACAGAATATATGCGTGCAAACCACATGAAGCTCCTTGCTGAATGGAGAACTTCAGTAGTTAGAGATGGCGCCAGGATTTATGCAGCAAGTGATGGCCAAGAATACGTGAAATGCGTTCAAGAAACCTGCTTATATTGCCATTCTAACAGGGAACGGTTTTGTGATGCTTGTCATAGTTTTGCAGGAATAGAGCCTAATTGCTGGGACTGTCATGATAGTTTATAAAGCTATTGTCTCTTTCTGAGCATTAGGACTATGGTAATTATTAAAATAGTGGTAAAAACTACAGCCAGCCAAAAGCTGCTAAGTTGAATAATTTGATAGGCTACTAAAACTTCGAGTGCAATGGAGGGTAATTTCCCCAGGGCTGTAGCAACCAAAAAAGGCAGAAGATGCATGTTGCTTACAGCCCCTGCCAGGGTTACTAAACCAGATGGCACATAGGGAAGCAGCCTGGCCTCAAATATTAGGATATTAATTTTAAACCCTTGGGCCTGAGTAATCTTTTTAATTAGTGGGTAATTCATTCCTATTTGTTCTGTTCGATGTTTAAATCCCCAGCGGTAAAGCTTAAAAGAAATACCGGCACCAATGACTTCTCCGAGCCATGAAATCAATAGTCCATTATAAATACCAAAAAACAAGACATTTGCTCCTGTAACAAAGATTGACGGCAGCACACCTAATATGGCAATCAGGATGCTGATTAATAAGCTTACTACTATTGCCCAATTATGCCATTTTTCTAATATATGTAATACCCACTCTGTTGACAGCATTTTAAAATGTCACTCACTTAAAAAAGATTTAAAAAAAAGACCTTTAACATAACCAATTTATACTGATTATGCTAAAGGCTTGATATTAAATATACAATTATTAATAAGTATTGTCAATTTATTAAAGAATCATATGCATATAACTAATGATTACAGCTCCCGCATCCACTGCATGTATGTTTTACCAGGGTAAAGCACCTTGGACAACGAATGATTTCGGAACTGGTCAGAATCATCTTGCAGTTTTCGCAAAGAATGTCTTTTTTCTCCTTCTCTTGAAATACATCTCCACCCTTTATGATCTTCCCAATTAAAGACATTATCACTTACTCCCTTATTTAAGACTATATTAATACTTGAGCAAGTATTCCACCAAACAAGAACGCCAGTATTATAACTGAAATCCAGATAATAGCTGCAAGCTTTTTATTAAGTTCTTTAATTATAATCATTCCAGAGGCAATGCATGGAACAAATAGTGATATTGTAACCGATGCAATTAAGGTTTGCATTGGTGTTATAGTCAAATCAAATAAACCAGCAGCTCCAAAGTCTCTCCGAACAAAACCCATTATAAATGCTGTTGCAGCTTCCCTGGGCAGCTTGAGCCAGCCTTCAGTTAATGGAGCCAAAGCAACTTGAATCATTTCCAGCAATCCCGTTAGATCCAAAATACCAAGGATAAGAGCTCCGATAGCAAATAAAGGAGTAGCTTCCTTCAAAAAATGCCATGATTTAGTAATGGTCTTTTTTAATACATTATCCACTCGCGGAATGCGCAAGGGCGGTATATCTATCAGCAGATGAGTAGATTCTCCTGGAAACAATTTATTTAGGATTGTTCCTACAATTACCAGTATAGAAAACATTATGGCAATATAACCAATTACATAGTTTAATCCCAAGCTTCCAATAAGCACCGCTATTACACCTATCTGAGCTGAACAGGGTATGGCTAATGCCAAGAGAAAAATGGCAATTTTTCGCTCGCGATCAGATCCAAGTAGTCTAGTTGTAATTGTGGCCATTGTTACACAGCCAAATCCAAGAATAAAGGGAATTATAGCCCTTCCATTTAGTCCTATAAAAGCTAAAGCCCTATCAACCATAGCTGCAACTCTGGGCAAATAACCTGAATCTTCCATGGCCGATAAAAAGAAGTAAAATCCCAGGACAAGGGGCAGCAATAGACCTAAAATATAAATAACAGTCATGGTTAAAATGCCAAATTCACCTATAAGCAAAGCCCCTATGAATGATTCCTCTGAAATTAACCTGCCAACTAGATTGATGATAAAGGGCTGATAGATTTCCCCCATGACCATGCCCTCGGTAAACTCAACTACTGTTTGGGCAATAAACACAGCAACAAGTTCATACATTAAATACATTACCCCAAGTAAAATTGGAATACCAGTTAGAGGATTAATCATCCAGCGACCCAGTTTGGTTGCAAAGGAAGCTCCTTTGATTACATCCTTTGAAACATGTTGAATAATATCATTGACACGTAAACGTCTTTGCATATAAATCTCTTCTCTATAAGGCTCTGGCTCTATTCCATGGCGTCCTGCTACATGGGGATCACCTTCCAAAACCAGCAGTGCCTCACCTTGAGTACCTACCTTTTCCAGCAACTTGGTCAGCTTCCTCTGGAGTTCAGGCTCAATATGCCCAACCCTCGCCTTTTCAATGCTCTGTTTAATTTCATCCAAGCCTTCTTTTTTCACAGCAACTGTAGGAATAACAGGAACGCCAAGTAAATCAGAAAGCAGGTCCACATCAATCTCTATTCCCTGCTTTTTTACTTCATCAAGCATATTCAATGCTACTATCACTGGTATACCCATATCAATAATCTGCTGGGTTAAAAACAAATCTCTTTCTAAATGAACTGCATCAATTACATTAATGACAATATCCGCGCCTAAAATCACATCTCTAGCAACAATTTCTTCTTGATTAAAGGATGATACTCCATAAACACCTGGAGTGTCAATTATTGCATATGGTCCCACTATACCATAGGAAATATCCAGGGTAGTTCCTGGAAAATTAGAAACATCAACATACAATCCTGTAAGTGCGTTAAAAACAACTGATTTGCCCACATTTGGGTTGCCAACTAGAACAACTTTTTTTGCATTTTTAGGAATATTAATATGATTACTTAAATCATGACAATGCATACCTTTACTTCCCCCTATAATCTAATTATGAAGCCACCTGTTCAACTTTTATTTGCCGAGCAAGGTTGCGCCCAATAGCAATTTCCTGTCTGTTACGACTAACTATAATTGGTCCTGTAGGAACAACTTCCTCACATGTGACTACTGACCCCTCCATAATCCCAAAACGAATTACCTGCGACCTAACTAGTTCATCAGGTATATTTACAATCTTAATCAACATTCCCCTTTTGCCTTTGTCTAAAGTCATACGGTTTTCCTCCTTTGCTAATAATAATTTCGCACTTAATGATAATTCTTATCAATTAAGCCTTAAAAAAATATGTATTTCTTGGAATTGATATTCATTTTCATTTAATTTTTCCTTGATTTTATTGTAACTTAGCAATATAAGTTATGCAAGACTTTTTTTTAGCAAAAATTAATGAAAATTCGTCTTAATTGTATGCAAAAACTATTCATAGCTGAGTAATACCCAGATTATTGACAAAAACAGATAAAGGCACTTCCCTAATGGAAATGCCCTCACTTACCATTTGATTTATCTTACAGCAGTAACGTTAGCTGCCTGTGAACCACGATTACCCTCGACAACATCAAATTCAACACTTTGACCTTCTTCTAAGGTCTTAAAACCTTCGCTTTGAATGGCAGAGAAATGTACAAAAACATCTCCTCCTCCATTACTCTCAATAAATCCAAAACCTTTTTCTGCATTAAACCATTTTACTTTTCCTTGCATAGTATTATGGCCCCCTTAAAAATAATTTGAATCAAAAAGCAGAATAACGTAAAACATCTTTTTTTCTGTAACAATAACCAGAGGCCAAGAAAGTTTAAGTTTTTCACATCTTCTTAAAACTATGTATAATAGTATCATATGAAGTTTATAATTGCAAGCAATTTTTGGAAGTATTTACCCAAGTTTTAACCTTCTTTATTTCTCCTACGTCCTGAATATTTCACTTGCCATTATCTCTAAACCTTCGAAAAAATAAGAAGTTATAGTGTCTTCAATTTTATAAGTGGTATACTCATCGATTTCAAAATCCTTAAAACCGTATACCAGAACTGAATATTTAAAAGGGTCTACGATCCAGAACTCTCTGACACCGGACAACATATAAGTATTGAGCTTATCAATCATATCTTTTGAGCGGGTGCTTTTTGATATAATTTCAATGCATAATGTTGGGGTCCCCATATATCTTCCTTTTTCATTAACAGTATCCTCCATATCACATGCAATGAGCAAATCCGGCTGCATAACATCAGGCGTATCAAAATCCTTTTTATGAAAATGCACATCAAAGGGTGCATAAAAAACCTTGCATTTCTTGTTATTCAGGTATGTTCTTAGATGAATGTACAGATTACCAGAAATATCCTGATGAAAGGTGTCAGGAGAAGCTAAAAGTACTATTTCGCCATTGATATACTCCATTCTTAGCTCGCTTTTTTCATAAATCTCCATAAATTCTTCATATGATACTTTCTTACCACCGTACTGATAGTCCAATGCATTTTCCTTAACCATAAAGTATCGTTCGATTTCTGTAATATAGGGCGTAAGTCTTACGGCTTTTTTGCCGTTTTTAGTAATAATAACTTCATTATTATCAATTACATAGTCTAAATACTTTCCTAGATTTGTTTTAAACTCAGTGGCTGTAATAACTTTTGTGGTATCTTTCATTTTCAACACCTCGCACGAACATTATAGCATATCGCACTAAATTAATAAATAATATTTATATCGTGCGATATGCTATTTAAAACCCCGATCAGAAACCTAGCACACAAAACTATAAGTAGCTTAAGATCCTTTAATATCATATGAAGGTATGAGGCTGTTATAGTTTTTGTAATCAATTAATCCGTCATGCTGTAAACGACCAATTAGTATAAATGGAGCTATGCCAATCTTTGCTGCATAGTCAATAATTTCACTCTTATCATCATAGGAGTGTTTTTCTATAAAACTTGCCCACATTTCCTCAGCTTCTTGCAATGAAATTTGTTTGTTCCTAATCTTTTTTCTAAAAATACTCCCTATTTCAGCCCATGCAAAAGCTGGTAGAACAATAATTTGATCATTTTCTATGACTTTCAGCATTAACTCCCTGGCTTTAAAGCTATCCTCTTCTTCAAAAAATAATTTAATTAGGACCGAGGTATCAATACAAATATATTTACTCATGTCGGTTGTTTCCATCTCTTAACTTTCTAATTAATTCTACGGAGTCTTCTTGTCTACCAATTTTACTAGCAACCCGTTTTTGTAACTGGGTTATTTCTTCTAATTTTTTTTTCCGATTCTCCATTAAGTAATTTTCTCCTTGAAAATGCATTTTAGTATAACTCTCTGCATCAACAATATAGGCGATATGCTTGGATCTTTGTAAAATAGCGATTGGACTCTTTGTTCTTGTCAAATCTGCCAAAACTGCTTTGGCATTTCTCCGTATCTCGGTTATGCTAACCATTCGCATAGTAATATCACTCCTAAATGTGTCTTTAAAAGCATTATAGCATATTGGCTTTATTATTCCAATTATACTGCGCACATAATCTATATCTACTACGTCATATGTGGAAAACCGCAACATATCTGTACTTAAAGTGTGCACATTGTTAAGACAAAGATTTTATTAACTACATAGAGACTTGGTATAATTCAAAAAGGTCTCACAGCAGTTTAGACTACATGTCACCCATGGAATATGAAAAATATCATAGGGAGAACCAGTCACTAGTAGCTTAAAGAACCACAGACATTGCAGGCAGTCAAGGGCCGGCTTTAGCCGGGCGAAGCTTTACCCTTTACTGCCACGAAGGCAATACCCTATTGTTAGTTGGTCTTGCAAAGCATGACCAACTGCCTACCGGCGAGGGCGGGTGTGGGCAGAGCCCACAAAATAGACAAAAAAGAGAAACAGAGTATTTGTATGAAATAAAGAGAAAAGGAAACTTTATGCGTGTCCAGCTAGGCCTGAGCACTCCACCCCATTATTTCTAGTTTCCCTTTCCAGATTTTCTGGTACCAAAGTGATGTCATCTTCGTAATCATTTAAAAGTTTGGAAATTCCAATAGTTTTATAATCTTTTTCGTCATTTTCCAGGTTAAATTGTAGGTTGCAGCTTTCACATTCTAAATCACATTCGTTATGTCTGTAGTCGTCTGGCATCTTATAGGTGGTAATTACTCCTTCATAGTTTCTGAGAACTACTTTGTTTGTAGACCAGGAGATAAGATAATTCGGCATTATCGGGATTTTTCCTCCTCCACCCGGAGCATCGATAACGTAGGTAGGAATAGCAAAACCGCTGGTGTGACCTCTTAAGTTTTCCATGATTTCTATCCCTTTACCAACATTTGTTCTGAAATGTTCCAAGCCTTCCGATAAGTCACATTGATATATATAATATGGTCTAACCCGGTTTGCAGTCAGTTTGTGAACCAGACTTTTCATGATTCTCGGGCAGTCATTTACATCTCTTAAAAGTACCGACTGGTTTCCTAAAGGGATACCTGCTTTAGCCAGTTTTTTTAGTGCACGTTTTGAGGATCCTGTGATTTCCCTGGGATGATTGAAATGTGTATTAAGCCATATGTTGTCATACTTCTCCAGTACTTTGATTAAATCATCAGTTATTCTGTAAGGAAGCACCACAGGCATCCTTGATCCAATTCTTATGACTTCAACATGAGGAATTTCGGCTATTTTACTAAGTATCCAGTCAAGATAATTGTCAGGCAACATTAATGGATCCCCACCTGAAAGCAAAATATCCCTGACCTCAGGATTACTTTTTATATATTTTATACCTTCCAGAACTTCATCTTTTGAGGGTATGGAATCTACATCTCCTACTTTTCTTTTTCTTGTGCAATGTCTGCAATACATGGCACATACATTGCAGACATGAAATAAAACTCTGTCCGGATATCGGTGAGTGATTAATTGGACAGGACTATCTTTGTCCTCGTGAAGGGGATCAACCATGTCGCAGTTTGAAAGGCTCAGTTCTTTGATGTTAGGGAAACATTGTCTAAATACGGGATCTTTTTCCGGATCATCTGTATTGACTAATGATAAATAATATGGTGTTACAGCCATAGGAAATTTATCAATGGTCCTCTGGATGGCCTGTTTTTTTTGCTGTGAAAATTCTATACCTAATATTTTTTCCACGGTTTCTACTGTTCTAATGGTATTTTTTATCTGCCATCTCCAATCATACCATTTGTCTGTAATTTTTTTTGGGAGTTCTTCTTTGTTGATTTTATTCTTTGTAATACTAATTGTTTCTTGCATTGTTTCTCCTTTCTAAGATAAAATGTGTTTTAAAAAGTTATATAAAACAGTTTTTTTAAAATAAAAAGCACTCTAACACTGAATAATCAGAGTTAAGGTGCTTATAACCCCAAAATAATAGACCAAAAATTATAACAGCATGAACATACATAAGTTAATTTATATTTTGCAATTTTAAAATTTAGTGTATTATATCATTCCTAGAAAAGATTGTCAAAGTTGGATCACAAAATACAGAGCTTTTTCATTTTAAAATGCCCATTTCTTTCAGCGTCTTTTTTGTTACCTATCATCCTGTTTCTTATACTCCTCTGTATATTACATCCATGGTATGCTTTGCTCCCGCAAGGTTTCTATAAAATCAGCAAGGGTTTCTCCAGATAATTCTGCTGGGCTTTAATTTCTTATATTTAATACATTAGGTTCCTCAACTTCTGGACATGAGATGTAAAGTTCTTCAGGATCAAGGTCAAGACAATTAGCTGGATCATAATTACCTGTAATATCCCATGCCAATGTGTTATTCATAACTGTACAAGTATTCATAAAAAGGTCAATGTCTTGAAGCTGCTTAATTAAAGTGTGCACATTGTCAAGACAAAGATTTTATTTTTTAAGTGAACCAGATATTTCCAATTGCCATGCTTATAAAGATAACAGTTGGCGGGAGTCAAGGGCGAGCGTAAGCGAGTTCATCTTTGACCCTTGACTCCCCTTACTAACCCAAATCCTATTAATAGGTGGTCGAAGCCAGACCACCTGCCCTCCGGCGAGGACGGGGTTTGGGGCTGGCCCCAACAATATTAAGCCGCCACTTTACCTAGATACACTTAGTATGGAGTACTATAATTGTGCGTTTGATGAGGGCGTTCGTTGTTATATTCCTGGACATATTCACGGATTCCAATTCGTAGTTCTCTTGGTGAAGTGAATTCATAAGGATATATCCGCTCTATTTTAAGGCTACGGAACCACCGTTCAATGACAACATTATCAATCCAACGTCCTTTACCATCCATGCTTTGTTTAATATTTTCTTGTTTTAAGTAGCTTGTATACTCATCGCTAGTAAATTGACTGCCCTGGTCGCTGTTGATGATCTCTGGTTTGCCATATTGACTAATCGCCTTCTTTACTGCAGCGAGAACCGGTGCTGTATCCAGAGTATCTGACAGTTCCCAGCCAACTATGTAACGGCTGTACCAATCAATGATAGCTGTCAGATACATATGGCTCCGACCCATTTTGATATAGGTGATATCCACTTTATCCAAATATCGGAATAATGGAGATTATCCCGATGAAAAAGTTATTCCGACACTTGACCAATATTAAGCTGATTTAGTTAAATGTGACCAAAAAAATCGGAATAACTTTTGAATCATTACTTTAAACCATAGAGCCGTCTTAGAGTATCATCATCCAATTCGGCAGCATTAAATTTCTGAGCATTTCGAAGCGGATGATTGGCTACTGTTGCTTTTTCAATCGCATTCCGTTTCATTTCTATGTCAGCGTAAGCGTAAATCCAAGTAGTTTGAAGGTTTGAGTGTCCAAGCCATTCAGAAATAAGAGGTAACGGTACCCCTTTCCTGTACAGATTAAGCGCTCTACTGTGGCGAAACATATGAGGAGTAACTCTGTCAGGAACTTCAGGACATGAGTTCTGAGCCTGCAAGGCATATTTCTTTACGAAACGTGTAACGTTATCATCAGACATAGGTTGCCTATTACCATGGATTTCTGTATAAAACAAAGGAATATTATCCATCGAGCCATTATGGAATCGACTCATGTAGCTTTTGTAGTGTTGTACAGTTTCTTTCACGATGGGAACTAAGCGTATTTTTTTACCTTTTCCGTGAATAATTATGTAGGGCGATTCTGTATCAGCCACTACGTCTTTAGGAGATAGATTTAGGATTTCGCTGTTGCGTGCACCAGTATCATACATTAAAATCATATAAAATAGATTTCTGTGACCTTTCATCGTTCGAGGGTTGGGCTGACGGAGAATAGCATCCAGCGCAGTCTCGCTGAAATGATCAACGGTTAATTTCTTTTCTGTTTTTCGTCGGGCAACCTGCCCGGCTGATAGGTTGATTCAATGTGGTTAGTCCACAATGCCGTTCCGTATCCAACCATTCTAGGAAAGCATTAATGCTATCGCTAGAAATGTTATTGAACGAAAGATCCTTCAAAGATTGTTTGCCGTAATTACAAAGAAACTGAAGATAAAGATTCATTGTTTCTTTGTAAGACTTTACTGTATTGGAGCTTACAGTCCTCTGCATCGGTAGGTAGACTGCAAGATATTCCCTAATAAGTTCGAATAAACGTTAACTACTATGATTTATGACCACGAGTTATCTGACTACAGTTCCATTCGGTCAGTGTTGAATACTTAAGATGTCTAGGAACAAGATGAATATAATAAGCGGTATATTCTAATGATGAATGCCCCATATAGGTGCTCAGGTAGGGAAGAAGATTCATTACATCCTTCTTTTCATTCATCCATTTCAAGATTACATGGGTAGCAAAGTTGTGGCGCCAGTCGTATACCCGAGGTTTACGATCTTTTGTGAATGATATACCAGCCTCTTTCCAACACCTATAAAATTGTTGCTGAATCCATGCAATTTTGTATGGTCCACCATGCGGGTTTTGAAAAAAGTACTCTCTGGAGGGCATCATATTCTGCATGTGTGTGTCATATTTAATACATAAATCAAATAATTCCTGTGACATTGACACAATCCTATCCATATTTCTCTTGGAATCGGAAATATAAAAAGTTCCTTCATCTAGATTTGTATCGCTTACCTTGATGTGTCTTACTTCCTGGGGACGCAAACCGCAGCAATAAAGAACTCTAAACATCACAGGAACAACATATTCCCTGAATGGTGACAATGGATGTGATGGCAGTCGATCTGCACCAACAAAAAAATCGCTGAGTTCAATATCGTTATACAAGTATGGAATGAATTGTTCGCCTTTTCCGGCGAAACCATCGGGAATAATATACGCATTCTTTCCGATACTTACTAGATATTTGCTAAATCCTCTAATTATATTTGTTCGAAGCTGTAACGTTTTAGACTTTTCGTTTGGTTTCTTGGTACACCAAGCTTCAGTTATTTCTCTAGATAGAACATCTTCATGTGGATACTGTTCTACACAAAAGATATCAAATGAATGGAGCCTACGTGCGTAAGTATCTTCCTCATTACCCAAAGAGACCCTTAGTTTTATATATGCTACAATGTCATTAGCAAACAGACTTTTAAAGTGATATTTCATCTGTATACCTCCGACTGCACTGGAATTGCATCAAATCCAAGTGCACAGATATTGAGCTTAGATGCCTCGAGCGGAAGATAACGTTTTAATACACCCTTGCCGCGATGTCCCAATATTTGTGAAATCATCTCTGGTGAAGAGGATGTATCGAGCAACCAAACTCCCATGCTTCGCCTAAACGCATGAAATGATTTTCCGTCATATGCTTTCTTTTCTATACCAGCAACTTTGATGTGCTTATTAAGGATATTAGATACGCTTGATTTATCGCTTAGTTTTCTGTATGGAGCAGCTTCTGTTAAAAACACATATGGGCTTTCTATATCGGGGCGTCCGTTTAATATGTAGTCCGCAACAGCAGCCGCAGCGCTAGAATCAAATGGGAGTGAAAGTCCATATCCAGTTTTGTGTTGGACAAAATGAATAGTCATTTCCATCCAGTTAATGTCAGTCAACTTTAAATTTGCTATATCAATTGCTCGTATCCCTGTAACAGAAGCAAGCATTAGTATTGCATAATCTCTTTTCCCAGCGTGCGTCTTTGTATCAGGACTTAAAAGTACCCTTTCCATATCTGTTCGGTTAAAAGACGGAAGAACTTTCTTCATGGAAGGCGCTAAAGCAAAAGGCAACAACTCAGTCGGCATGTTATGAAATCCTTTGTTGTGAAGGTGCTTACAAATTAATCTGACAACATACATGACGTTGTGCATACAGCCCCTATGATCCTTATATTCCTGCATCAGAAAGTCATAAATGGTTTCTTGATGTATAGTTCTCAAATCAGAAATTTTCAACTGCTGAAGATAATAGAAAAAATCTCTGGCAATGGAATATAGTATTGGCACTGTACTCTTTTTTACAGTCAGACTACCTTTAAAGTCTTCGGCAATAAATTCATAAAAAGGTTCCAGCTGATGTTTGTAGCGGCTCATAATCGGATACTTATAATGAATTGGGAGCCCCTTGTAATAACCATCAAGCATTCCCAGAACACGAAAGACGTATCTTTCTCTGTTGTACTTGAAGGTTTGATTAACAGATATCTCCAAATGGAGTCCTTGACGAATCTCCTCGTTGATGTCTGCGCAATAGTTGATATGTTGTTGCTGATGGTAATACTTCTGGATGAATTCACAAGCTTTTGTATATTTTCTTACTGTTTCTCGACTGCGGAAATCTTTGCAAAATTTCATGACCGCATCAATTCCGTTGGTGATAAGTTGTGATTGCATTAAAATCCCCCTCTCTTGTTGTTGGTATAAATATAAACCACAAGATAAGAGTATAATAGCAATCAATATATAGCTATAAATTATTCCGAGCTTTCATACAGGTTACTCTTTATTATCATGAATTTGAATTAAAACATCGGAATAACTTTTTCATCGGGATAATCCACTGCCCAGACTTGATTAGAGCGGTTAATTTCAAGGTTGCGTAGCAAATACGGGTAGATCTTATGCTGCTTATTACGCTTTGAAAGGTTTGGTTTTGGGCACATTGCATATATGCCCATCTCTTCCATGTATCGTTTGATTAGCCTGCGTCCGACGGGAATTTTATCTATTTTTTGCAGCTTGTCCCGGAGTTTCCTGACTCCCATATATGGCATCTTTGTATGCCAATAGTCAAGCCTGTTCTTAACCATATTTTCAAAGTCACGGTCAGGTTCTACAGGTGTGTAATATACACTGGTCCTGTTAACTTCGAGTAATTCGCATTGTCTGGTCACCGAGAGCTTATCTTCTTTTGAAACCAGATTTAGTCTCCCATTCGGAGCCAAACATTTCTTTAGATTTTTTTTCAGCCAGTCATTCTCAATTGTGAGCTGACCGACTTTTGCCATTAGTTCATGTAGTTGTTCGTCCATTTCTTTTTCTCTAACACGTAGTTCTTTTTCTTGGCTGCTCTCTGAAAAGACCTTTGGTGCGTTCTCCAGAAACTCTTTTTTCCAGTTTCTTAGCTGAGTTGGACTGATGTCATGCTCTTGAGCAATCTCACCGAGCTGCTTTTCTTCTCGGAGTAATTCTAGTACAAGCTTAGTTTTGAATTCTGCTGAAAATGTTCTTCTTTTCACCATTGTATGCGAACCTTCTTTCCTGACAGTTTCCTGTCTTGTATTATATCAGGTTCACTTAGGTTTTAGAAAATTATGTCTGGTTTTATGTGTACATTATAGCATGCCGGTGTAGCCGCAGATCTTACAACCGAACATGTGAAAAAAAATTTCCCCGGAAAGTGAATTAGTGGTAATATTTCTCAAAAAATTGTCAATACTAATCATGTGATTGGTTTTAAAAAGGGGAAGTTTGGTGTTGTGCCGCTTCCTCTTTTTCCTTTCTATACTTTTTTAATAAAGAGTATTGACAGATTATTTAATTTGCATAACTAAAAGGCAGATTATTTAATTTGATATAGTTTTTAATGGTGAAAATATTTTGCAGTTTTCATCACAGATATGGCTAGTATATTTTGCTGTTTTACACAATACTAAAGACCTTACTACCTAAAAAAAAAGCCGGATTCACCAGCTTTAAAACAAATAATAACATTGAAGGTATATTGCGGGTTATTCTTCTAGGTAAATACTGTTGAGTACTTAAAACTAGCAACAGGCATTTAGCTTTGATTCTGCCCTTTCAACTACCGCCCTAATTTTCTTTTGAACATCCTTTGGCAGTGGCTCTGGCTCGTAATTCTCAATTATATC